>SKUB01000134.1 GCA_007122315.1 Pseudomonadales bacterium
CCCATTTGTGGAAGCCACTGTTGCACAGGGTGCGACCGCGGGCGCGCTCCTTGAGCGATGGCTTCTTGAAAGGGAGGACATTGCTCATTGGATTTCGCAGGCCGGCAGGATGACGTCGGAGGCCGCCGAGGCTGGCGTCCACGAGGTGGAGATACAGCAGATGCCTCCTTGAATTGCAGCATTGGCCGGAGCTACATCAGCTACTGAAGGTCCAGATCTCGAGTTCCCTTTGCAGTGAGAGGAAGGCCCTGTCGTGGGTGACGAGGCCGCTGGCCTCCGCGGCCAGGGCGGTGGCGGCATGGATAGCATCCGGTGTTCGCAGTCGATACTCGGCACGGAGGCGGGCCGCGTCGGCGGCGATCTGATCACTCACCGGCTTGATTTCGAGATGGCGAAAATGTTGGAGCCGTCGGGTCAGGGCGGAGGCGTCACGGTGCTGGCGGGACCGATAGAGCGGTACCAGCAGTTCGGCCAGCACCAGTGAACTCATGACTGCGTGCAGATCGCCGGCTTCGATGCGTTCGAAAAGTCGCGTCGCCCGGGCGCCGAACGGATCCTGACGTTCCAGAAAGTAGACGAAGACGACGGTGTCGAGGGCAATGCGGCTGCCCGCAGGGATGGTTTCGATCATCGATCCCATTCATCCCTTTGGGCGCTGAGCTCATCCGCGTAGCCCGCCCAGATGTCACCTCCGAGCTCGGCCAGCGCGGTGGTGTCGGATCGAGGTGCACGTCTCAGGACAATGTGATCGCCCTCGATCGTGACTTCGAGTTGGTCTCCGGTTCGAATTCCGAGGGCGCGGCGTATTTCGGCCGGGAGGACGATCTGGGACTTACCGCTCACAGTCGTGGTGGGCATCGCTTGACCTCACAATGCTTTACCTATTGGTAAAACATAGCTTCGGCCCTTGACCGAGTCAACGTCGACCTGCTCTCAAACAAGATGCAAGTCCTGAGTAGCGTCGAGCAGACTTTGAATGGGGTCAGACCAAGGTGCGGGCACATAAGTCATTGAAATAAAAAGCATCGCGCGCCAGGCTTGGCTTGCTAGAGCGCTTAGAGCCGCAATTTTGAGGGGAGAAAAGGCACTCTAAGGATCCGCTACTGGCTGCGCTGCGCGATGCTCCTCAGCCTAGAGCAGTCGCTGGCTGTGAGCGTCACTCCTCCGGATTTCGCCTAGAAGGGCGTGTTTGCTGCCGAAACTGTGCGTTCAAAGTCCGTGATCGGCAGTTCAGGCGATTTATCGTTGTGAAATCAATGCCTTGAGGTGGTCTGACCCCGAGGACCCCCGAGGACCCTCAGCGGCAGCGCCCGCGGCACACCGGTAACGCTCTCTAGCCCATGGTCACCCTCGATGCGGATACGTCCGTCGAAGCGCTGGCTCGCCTCGTTCCCGCCAGCGCGACGGCTATGGCGAGCCGGGTCATGGGTTCTCCTCATGGTTGCGCGGTGGTTCCGGTGCCAGTGCATCGAGGTCCGCTGTCATCAGCGTTCCGGTGAGCTGGACGAAGGTTGCAAGCTGCTCGCCGAAGAGCTGTGTGTCCAGCCGGTCGACCCCGGAGGACATGGCCCAGTAGACGCCCATGGTGCCCATGGTGGCGAATGCGGGCAGTTCGAGCTCGGGCGCCTCGCTGGTCATGCCGAACCACGTCCCCTGATCCCCGCCGCGGATGCCCGGCCGCGCGATGTTGTGGACCCGGGTTGCGGGTAGGTCGTTGTCCATGACCGCGGTGATGGCATGGTCGATCAGGCGTTCGTTATCGGTCGTCCAGAGCAGCGAGGTGTCGGTCCGGCCGGTCCGGACCAGCCGGTCGCCCTCCTCGCGGAATTCGACTTGGCCGAGGTGCTCCATGCCCACCATCGCCCGGACCCGATCCCGCAGTTCCGGATGGACTTCGAAGAAGTCGTGCTCGGCGAATACGCCTTCGGCCCCGGGCATGAAGTGGCGGCTGTCGAGGAACAGCAGGAGCGTCCGCGGCCGATCCTGCTGCGGCACCCTTGCCATGTAGCGGATGACCCCGAGCAGGCCCAGCGCACCGTTGTCCTGGGAGATCGATGGGCCGTCGGTGTGGGTCGTGAGCTTGACGAGTTCGTCGTCCGGACTGCCGTAGTCGCGCCCGGGCAGGTAGCCAATGAGTTGATAAGCCTCGCTCTCCACCAACTCGGCGTCCAGCCGCAGGGTCGCCTCGGCGCCGCTGTGCGCCTGCTCGATCACCGTCGCGCCGGTTGTCCGGTCCAGGTAGAGGGTCGGGACGTCGTAGTGGTCCGGGACCGGGAACGTGTACATGCCCGCCATCTGCTCGCTGCCGGCATCGAACACGAACAGCGCCCCGGCGGCTTTGCCCGCGGTGGCAATGCGAATGAACTCAGGCGTCTGCATGAGCTGCGGGAAGATCTGCCAGCTCTGCGGTGCGTCCACCGCTGGGACTTCGTCACCCCGCTCCGGTGCGCTGTCGGGCGCGCTGCGGTACTCGTAGTCCTGGCCTTCGAGCGCATCGGCCATCTCCTGGGACGAGCGGGTCCGGAAGACCACGATCCGGCCGCGGATGTTGCCGGGGGGATCGTCGAAGTCGTAGTACACCAGCGGTGCCGTGTGGCCCTCGGGTCCGGTGGACCCGGAGTTGGCACCGTAGCTCGACACCCGCACGGGCTCGCCAGCGACATGCAGTGACCAGCCGGTGTCGTCCGGCCAGGGGCTGGTCCGCCACCGATCGAAGGTCCAGCTGTTCCGCTCGAGGTCGACCACGCCCGCGCTGCGCAACTCGCGTTCGAGAAAGGCCATGAAATGCCGCCAGGACGCGTTGCCCGTCAGGGCGGGGCCCTGGCTGTCCTTCAGTTCATGCCAGTTCAGGATCTCCTCTTCGCTGACGAGCCAATCCTCGCGCACCTGGGCCAGCGGGCCGGGATCGGGCTGGGGTTCGACTGGGTTTGCGCGCCAGAAATCCACCCGGTCCGGCGCGTGGGTCCGCAGACCGAACTGCGCTCGAAACGCCCGGTCGACGCGGCGGATCTCGCCAGGATTGCTGACCGCGGTGAGGGTGATGGGAAGGGATTGATCGGCGAGTCGGAGCCTTGCTTCGGCATCATGATCGAGGCAGCGGGCCACGGCCATCGCGTCAGCGGTGGGCGTGTGCAGGTAGCGTCGGCGGAGCGTCTCGACGGTGTGAACCTGCAGGTCGGTGTCGCAACCCGGCAGCTCGAGCTGACTGACACCTGCGTCGGCTGGGCCCGCCGCGGCTTGAGCCGTCATCCCAGCGATGGCGAGGAGCTGGAGCC
>SKUB01000380.1 GCA_007122315.1 Pseudomonadales bacterium
ACCACGAAGGCGTTGAAGCGGGCGGCGATCAGAACGAAGTTCGCATCCGTCGCAGCGAAGTCGCCTTCGATGGTCGTGAGATCCTGCATGGGTGTCTCTCCTCGCACGCGGCGCTCAGCGCCCTTCCGTCTCGGCGGTGTTATCCGCATCGGCGGCCGCTATGGTCTCGCCTTCGCAGGTGATGTACTCGACGATTTCCAGGTCGAATCCTGAAATCGCATTGTAGCGCGTGGGGAAGGACATCAGGCGCATGCGCCTGACGCCGAGATCACGCAGGATCTGGGAGCCGAGCCCCACCGAATGATAGACGCTGGAGCCGTCGGGCCGCAGGCTGCGGTTGTAGCTCGGCGTCTTCGGGAACAGATCGAGCCGCTCGAGATTTTCCTGGGCGGATTCGGTGCCACCGAGAATCACCACCACGCCGGAGCCTTCCTGCGCGACCTTGGCCAGCGCGCGATCCACGCTCCAGCTCTTCGGTCCCGAACGCACGGCACCGATCAGGTCCAGAAGCATGTTCGGCACGTGCACGCGCACCAGGGTCGGCTTGTTGGCGTCGATCTCGCCGCGGACCAGGGCGAAATGCGTCTGCTCCCGGAGCGTGTCCCGGAAGCCCACCACCCGGAACGTGCCGTGAGTGGTCTCAATGTCCTTCTCGAGCACCCGCTCAACGGTGGAGTCGTGCAGCGCTCGGTAGTGAATCAGGTCGGCGATGGTGCCGAGCTTGAGCCCGTGGGTGGCGGCGAACTGCTCGAGGTCCGGCAGCCGCGCCATGGTGCCGTCTTCGTTCATGATCTCGACGATCACCGCCGCCGGCGCACAGCCGGCGAGACGGGCAAAGTCCACCGCCGCCTCCGTGTGTCCGGCCCGGGACAGCACGCCGCCCGGCTCCGCCTGCAGCGGAAAGACATGGCCCGGCGTGACGATGTCGTCGGCAACGGCGTTTTCCTGCGCGGCCACCTGCACCGTACGGGCACGATCCGCCGCGGAGATGCCCGTGGTCACCCCTTCTGCCGCCTCGATGGAGACCGTGAAGTTGGTGTGATGACGGGTGCGATTGCTCGTGGTCATGGGCGTGAGTCGCAGGCGCCGGCAGCGCTCGGCCGTCATCGGCATGCAGATGAGGCCGCGGGCGTGTTTCGCCATGAAGTTGATGGCTTCCGGCGTCACGTGCTCGGCGGCCATCACCAGGTCGCCTTCGTTCTCGCGATCCTCGTCGTCGAGCAGGACGATCATCCTGCCGGCGCCGATTTCCGCTATCAGTTCTTCCACCGTACTGAATGTCATGGCTCTATGGTACCGGGCGCGGGGGCCGCACTATGCGGCGTCAGGCCGAGGTTGACAAGCCGGGCCCAGGGCCGCCGGAGGCGGCTTCCGCGGGCACCATGACCAGGCGCAGATCGCCGCCCATGGGCGTCACTTCCCGATACTCGAAGCGCAGCCCCTCGGCGAGACGCTCGAGCTCGAGATCCGCCATGGCGCGTGCCCGGGCCCCCAACAGAAGTGGCGCCTGGTAGAGCCAGAGTTCGTCTACCAGGTTTGCTGCCAGCACGGCTGCCGCCAGCCGCGGACCGCACTCGAACAGCACTTCATTGCAGTCCCGCTCAGCCAGCAGTCCGAGCAAGGCCGCGAGATCCAGCCCTGCCGCGACTTCGGGCAGGCTCGCGCACTCCGCCCCCGCAGCGAGCAGTGCGGCGCGCCGCTGCTCCGGGGCCGCTGCCGCCGAAAACAGAAGCACGCCGGGGGTCTGCAGCAGCCGGGCGTCCACCGCTGTTCGCAGCTCCCGGTCGAGCACCACCCGCAGCGGCGGCTGCCGTTCGAGAAACGCAGCATCGAACGCGGACAGTTCCGGCAGGTCGTCCCGGCGGACGGTCAGCCGCGGGTCGTCCGCCAGCACCGTCCCGGAGCCGGTGACGATGGCACAGGAACGGGCGCGCAGACGCTGCACGTCCCGCCGCGCCTCAAGTCCGGTAATCCACTGGCTCTCGCCGCTGGCCATGGCACTGCGCCCGTCGATGGAGGCAGCAAGTTTCAGCCGCACCAAAGGCCGCCCCCGCTCGTGCCGGACCATGAAGCCCGCGTTCAAAGCCCGCGCCTCGGCCTCATGCAGGCCGACGTCCACCTCGATGCCAGCCCCGCGCAGGCGGTCGATGCCGCTACCGGCCACCCGGGGATGAGGATCCCGGGTGGCCACGACGACCCGTGCCGGCGCTGCCCGAACCAAAGCGTCCGAACAGGGCGGCGTACGCCCGAAGTGATTGCAGGGTTCGAGAGTGACGTAGACCGTGGCACCGCGCAGATCCTGCCCGGCTGTCTCCATGGCCCGGATCTCCGCATGGGGGCCACCAGCCGGGGCGCTGAAACCTTCGCCGAGCACCTGACCGTCGCGAACGATGACACAGCCGACGCTGGGGTTCGGGCGCGTGGTCAGACGCCCCTGGGCCGCCAGTGCCAGCGCCCGCGACATGTACTCACGATCGAGCTGGGAAAAAGGCATGGACGGCACGGCATCAGCCACGGTCGGCAGGCTGGCCAGTGTCCGGATCCCGGGCCAGACGCTCGATCTCCTGCTGGAACTCGCTCACGTCCTGGAAATCCCGGTACACGGAAGCGAAGCGTACGTAGGCCACTGCGTCGAGTCCGCGCAGGACCTCCATGACCCGCTCCCCGAGTTGCCGCGCCGACACCTCGCGATCGCCCTGGCTGCGCAACGCGTGCTTGACCTGATTGATGGCGGCCTCGATGGCTTCCACGCTTACCGGACGCTTCTCCAGCGCCCGCTGCAGCCCGGCACGCAGCTTGTCCTCGTTGAAGGGCTCGCGGCTGCCATCACGCTTGATGATGCGCGGCATGACCAGCTCCGCCACCTCGAAGGTGGTGAAGCGATCGCCGCAGGTGAGGCATTCCCGGCGCCGGCGGACCTGATCTCCGCCGGTGACGAGCCGGGAATCAATGACCTTGGTGTCCTCTGCGCTGCAGAAGGGGCAATGCATGAGGAAGCGCCCGTGCCCGCGCCGCGGTCAGCGGCTCGCGGCCTGCTTCAGGGGCGCGTCGCCGAGGCCGGTATACACCGGGAAGCGGGCGCACAGGGCAAGCACCTTCTCCCGCACCGCGTCCACCACGGTCTCGTCCCCCATGTGCTCGAGGACGTCGCAGATCCAGCCCGTGAGTTCCCGGCACTCGGCCTCACCGAAGCCGCGGCGGGTCACCGCCGGCGAACCGATGCGCAGACCCGAGGTCACGAACGGCGACCGGGGATCGTTCGGC
>SKUB01000231.1 GCA_007122315.1 Pseudomonadales bacterium
AACGTGCCGAAGCACAAGGGCCTGACCATGTTCATCGTCGACATGAAGGCCCCCGGCGTCGAGGTGAAACCCATCAAGCAGGCGTCCGGCCATTCCGGATTCAACGAGGTGTACTTCTCCGACGTACGCATTCCCGACGACCATCGCCTCGGCGAGGTCGGTGACGGCTGGAAGGTGTCCATCGTCACCCTCATGAACGAGCGCCTCGCCGTCGGCTCCGCGGGTGGCCCGGATGCAGGTGAGCTGCTCGAACTCGCCCAGTCCGTCGAACTCGAGGACCAGCCAGCCATCCAGAATCAGGCGGTACGCGAGAAGATTGCCACCTGGTACTGCGAGCAGGCGGGACTGAAGTTCACGAAACTCAGGGTGCAGTCGGCACTGTCGCGCGGCGGCACGCCAGGCCCGGAAAACTCCATCACCAAGATCGTCTCGGCCAACAAGCTGCAGGGCATCGGCAGCTTCGGCATGGACCTGATGGACATGGGCGGCATTCTGGTGGACGAACAGCCCATGGAGGGCCAGTTCCAGGCCGCCTGGATGTCGGCCCCAGGCTACCGTATTGCCGGCGGCACCGACGAGATCCTGCGCAACATCATCGCGGAGCGGGTCCTGCAGATGCCGGGCGACATCCGCGTGGACAAGAACGTGCCGTTCAACGAGGTGCCCCAGGGCGGCAAGAGCTGAGGGCTGTATGACTGCCGACGATCCGGTACTCGAATCCTTCGAGCTTGCAGCCGAATCCGGCGAGGACATCACCGCCGAGGCCTACGAGCGTTTCTACGCCCGCTGCCCGGACGCGCGGGAGGTGATGAGTCACGTCGACCAGCACATGCAGGGCCGCATGCTCGAGGAGGTGCTGGAGCTGCTGATGACGCCGACGGAGGCGGTACAGCCCGGGCAGATCGCCTTCGAAGTGGGCAACCATCGCTCCTACGGCACGTCACCGGAGCATTATCAGCCACTGCTCGAAGCCGTGCGGGATACGGTGCGGGCGGAACTCGGTGACCGCTTCGATCGTCGCATCGAGCAGGCGTGGGACGCGCGCATCTCCACCCTGCTCGAGGAGATTCAGGCGCACGTCTGAGCGCGGCGCTGGTGTGAGATCGCGCCGCGGCGGTCGCTCAGGGTTCGAGCAGACCGTCGCGGACGCTCGCAATGGCCTCGAGATAGGCGGCCTCCGGCAACACAGCAAGCTGTTCAGCACTCGCCGTTGCAGCCTTCAATGCCCGTCCGGCGCCTTCCATCCAGTCGATGAAGCCCGCCTCGACGGCCTCCTCCGGTGAGAACAGGCGCCCGAGCAGGGTTGCCGGTTCGAAGAAGCGCCGGCTGAGCCGCTGCCGCGCCAGACGCACGAACAGCTCCGGAAGCGCCTGCCCTTGCCCGACCTCGGGAAAACCGACCTTGCTCGGACCCTTGGCACCCACCCGGACGTCTGCCACCAGCAACAGGGCGGCGCCGGCGCCCAGGGCATGCCCGCTGACGCAGACAGCCACCCGCAGGCGCGAGCCCAGCAGGGCGCGCAGCAACGCATCCATCTCTGCGCGCAGGGTGTCACCATCAGCCGCGAGGGCGGCGGGATCGAGGCCCGCGCAGAAGATGCCAGGCCGTCCAGTGAGCAGCAGCACCTGACTCTCCGGCCGCGCCTCCGCCGCGCCAAGCGCGGTCGTCAATGCGGCCACGCCAGCATGATCCAACAGGTTGGGACGACCGGTGTTGATGCGAACGAACTCCACCGCGCCACGGCGGTCATGTTCCAGCAATTCCGTGGTCATCGCCGGCCTCCGGTCACCGATCACCCCGCCATGGCCGCACCTGATAGCCGGCGGCTCGAAGCGCCTCGAGGAGACCGTCAGGGCCGCCAAGGTGGCCGGCACCGACCAGGACCAGCTCGCGCTCGTCACTGACGGCAAACATTTCCAGGGACACCATCCAGGCCGCATTGCGCTCGGTGAACAGCAACCTGTGCGACCGCGGATCCTGTTCCCGTGACGGCTCGATGAGGTTGGCGTGCAGGGCATCGAAGTCGCCGCTGCGCCAGTCGCTGATCGCCGCCTCGATGACTTCGCGGGAGCGCTCGAGATCGTCGAGGTTGGCGTCCAGGAAGCGGTCCGGATCGTCCGCTCCGAGCCCCAGCAGCATCTCCATCTGTTCGCGTGCGTCTTCAAGGGGACGCAACGCGCGCCCGTCCGCCCGGGCACGACGGTAGAAGTAACCATCAATACCCACCTCGGTCACTCCGAGTCGGCCCAGCAAGGCCCGGGCGACGGTGAGGCCCGCGAACGACGGCCGCATCCGGGCAAGCACGTCCTCCGGGATTCCGAGTTCAGCCGTCAATTCCACCAGTCGGGCCCAGGTGTCGGCAGTGACCTCGTCCGCCAGCGTGCGCCCCTCGGGTTGGAAGCCTTGCTCGAACAGCAGCCGTTGGATTTCGGGCTGGACCAGGGCCCCTAGGTCCGCTTCGAGCACCACGGTTTCGGTGACGTCGTAGGCGAGATCGAAGACTTCCGGCAGCGGGAAGTCCTGGGGGCGCAGCATGTGGATGGTCCCGCCGAGCAGGAAGCCACCCTCTTCGCCCTGAATCTGCCAGACCGGACTGCTCGCAGACACTGCCGGGCTGCAGGCAATCGCGAGCAGCAGACAGCAGGCAAAAACGAGTGGCAGCGCGCGCTGGGGCAAAAGAAGTGACTCCACGAGGGCGTGCTGCGGATTGTCCCACAACGGCAGCGTTCGGGCGCTGCTCTCATTCACACAGACTATCGTACCTGTCTGACGCGTGCTTGGACGAAGCGTTCGACTTCTTCCCAGTCGTCGGCGCCGGGACCGGGAAGGTCTCGGTTGGTGGAGTTACGCAGCACCAGCACCTCGTGGCCGCTGCTGCGAAGAGCGCGGATATTGTCCGGGGAATCCTCCACGTACAGGTCCGCGCCTACGGCCGCTTTGTCACGCATGAAACAGAGATCCCAGTAGGGGATGCCGTGGAACTCCAGCCAGTCCACGGTCTGCTGCACGGCCTCCTGATGAAACCACTTGATGTAGAGCCGATGGGTGATGATGCGGATGCGTACGTCACGCGCCGACAATCGTCGCAAGGCGGCGGGCGCCCCGGGGATGGGCGGCAGGCGCTGAAACAGATCCCGCTCCTTGACCGCGAACCGATGCAGGGCCTCATAGCCACCGTAGCCATCGAGGCGCCACTCCGGGAAGCCATAGCTGACATCCAATGGCAGCGCGTTCTCGGCAATGCCGAGCCATTCTGCGGCCACGGGGCGCAGGCCCGCGATGAAGTCAGCGACCACGCCGTCGAGATCCACGCCGAACACGAACTTGTCAAACGCCATGACGCTGCTCCCTCAAAGCACGCCTCGCGCAGCATGCCGCATGGACATGCCATGAGCCAGCATGGCACGGCTCGAGGAACGAACTGCGCATCCCACCGAAATCCGATGCCCGCGATGATTTCGAGTACCATGCGCCGCAGTCGCCGCTCGACCCGGTACGCGGCCACCATCGCCTGCGCGATCCGCCGAGGGCCCGGCAAGTGCGGGAAGTCTTCATCTGGGCGCAGAGACCAAACCATGGGTACCGGACAAATGACTCTCAGCAGAGGGGAAAACAGCGACCTGGCGCGGGAGCAGCGTCGCTTTCAGCGCGCCTGGAAGGCACTCACGCGTGCCCCGGCCTATACGCGGGAGAATCACAAGTCCCGGCTGCGCGAAGCGGCCCTGCGCCTCCTGCAGGAGCCCGAAGGGCCCGCGACCGTCTACGAACATGCCCACCAGTTCGATGAGATCGGGCTCTTCCTCGGCTCCGACTGGGCCGAACCCGCTGCGCTGCGTCCGGAGATCGTCAGCGGCACCTTCGCCAGCGACATCGAGCTCATCAGTGTGGAACTGCTCAGCGAGCTGCGTCTGCTGGCCATCGCCGAAGGGCGTGGCTCGCATCCGGACATGACATCGGAGGACGCCCGAAACTTTCTCCAGACCACCCTCGCGCTCAATCTCCAGCGCCTGTTTCCCATGCACAGCGAGGCGGACCGGATCCGTCTCGGAGACCGCACCCGGGCCATCACCCACACGCTGCAGTTCATCGTCGAGCACATCGGCTACGCGAGCGTGTTCGATGCCGTGATCCTGGAAGCCGAGAGCATGCTCGCGCAGCGGCCCATCCTCGTGCACCACATCTGCCACATGGTGGCGGAGCTCGGACGCAGCCAACCCGACCCGCGGGCCGCACCGTTGTTCGACGCCCTGTTTCGCCCATCGCCGGCCACCGCAGATGATCCGGGCACCGTCAGCTATCAGGCCCACCTCGGCGCCATGACGCACACAGAGCTCGAGGCCGAAGCGGACGCCATGGCTGGCCATATGGACCAGACCGGCCTCGTCTCCACCTACCACGCCGTGCTGATCCGTCACCTGCGCGGGGTCGCACCCGCCCTGCTGCCGGCAGCGCTGGGCCTGTCGTCGACTGGACAGGATGCGATGACGAGCTACCAGGAGCTGGTGTTCAGGCTGATCGACGAAACGATTTTCCCGGAGACCGCCCAGACCGTTCTCGGCCTGCAGGCACTGCTCGAGCGGGGCGCCCTCTACTTCCCGCCGGTGCCGGCTGGCCTGTGGCGACAGATCGTCCACCCTATCCGCGAGGACGTGCAGACGACCCTGCGCGAGGTCTTCGGCACCACTCAACCGCCGCGAGTCTGGCTGCTCTCCGGCCTGGTTCAGCTGCTGGGCCTGCCGCTGGGCATCGGCCAGGGCGACAACCCGACCTGCCAGTCCGCCCGCGCGCTGTCGCTGTGGGCTCAGAGCGACCCGGGCTACCTGCTGCAGCTGCTGCTCTGGGCGACCCGGGACGGGGAGATCATCATGAGCTTCGAGGGTGAGTCCATATCATCGAAGGATCTCGATCCCGGGCTGGCCGAGACGCTGCACACCGAGCTGGATCCCATCTCATTGATCCTCGTTCCCCACCTCGACCGCCTGTACGCCGAGATGTGGCGCCGCGTGGAGGACCGGGATGCCGACGGCCACCTGTGGATCAATCCCGAGTTCCACGGCTGGTGGGTGCAGCGCGGATTCGCGATCTGCGTGGACATCTACAGTGGCGCCATCATCGACTTCGACGACTTCATCCGCAGTTTCTACGCCCACTACCATCCCTACTTCAACGGCAATCAGCCGGTGATCTTTCCGCAGCCGGCGGGCATCGCTTCCACCACGTCGGGCGGCGAGTTCGTCGGCTGGCACGCCATCGCCATCCAGCGGGTCGGCCTGGACTTCAGCGGTGAGATGCGCGTGTACTTCACCAATCCCAACAACGAGGGCCGCCAGGACTGGGGCGGGGGCATCGTCACCTCGGTCACCGGCAACGGCGAGATCCCAGGCGAATCCTCCCTGCCTTTCGAGCAGTTCTGCGCCCGGCTCTACCTGTTCCACTTCGATCCGCTGGAAGCGGGAGAACCCGACGCGGTGGATGCCGAGGCCGTGGCCCGCATCACCGCTGCGGCCGCAACAACCTGGGCCGCAGGTCGCGATTTCAACTGATCCCGGATTCAGCGACAGGCGATTATTACCGCCAGCGATTCAGCACGCGCGACCGGAGCACCCGGGTGACGATCGAGCCGCCAGCGCCCACAGTGCTGGGCCCGGAAGGCCGGGTCCCGCCACATGGCCCGGAACTGATCGAAGGAGACGGGTTGGCCGTCGATGCGGATCTGCCCGCTGGATTCCAGCGTCACCACGGCACTGACGGATTCGCTGTGGTAGCGGCTGTAGCTGTTGAGCAGGAAAACGAAGCTGCCCCCGAGCAGCCCCAGCAGGAGGAAGGCAGAGCAGGCGGCGAGCAGGACGCGCACCGGCGCCCGAAGTCAGCCCGCAGCTCTGCGCTCGCCCGGCATCACGACCGGCCCACGCAGTTGGCGAACGACGTCGATCTCGTAGCCTGCGTGGAGCATGCCCCGCTGTGCGAACGCAGCGACGGCATCGAGATTGTGCCAGCCGATGTCCAACAGCTCGCCACGATCGAAGCGCTTGATGGGAGCCGGCAGGGACGCCGTGTACACCCGATGCCAGCCGCCCCGGAAAGGCCAGTCCCCGACTTCCTCCAGATCACCCACCTCGAGCTCGAGTTCCTCGAACAGTTCCCGCCGCACCGCAGCCTCAGGCTGTTCACCGAGATCGATGTGGCCACCCGGCAGTCCCCAGCGCGGGCTGCGGTCGCGGCCGCCACCGGCGTGGACCACCAGCAGCTGGTGATCACCATCGGTCAGCAGACAGCGGGCGGTGCGAAGGCGGCGTTTCTTGAACAGGGACAGCATGTTCCGAGCGAACTCCAGGCAGAATTTGGACTCTTAGGTCATGCACATAGCATACCGTAAATGAGTCACACCCGCTTGACGCGAAGAAAATGAGCCCGGGTCCGAGCGATGCTATCGTGACCGGCCCGCTTCTGGTGCAACCCACGGAGAGTTGAATGAGAGGTTCCGTAGCGCTGCTGCTTCCCCTGCTGATGCTGTTCATGCTGCCCGCTGCGCTGGCACAGCAGAGCCCGCCCGCCCTGGAGCGCACCGTAACGGAGCGTCCTCTGGAGGTCACTGTCGATCGCCGTCAATGCGGGCGGGAAGGCATCTTCGTCCAGGTCCTCGGTGCCAGCGGGGGCGAACTCGATGATGGCCAGGCATCCTCGGGCTACCTGGTCTGGGTGAACGGCAGGGCCCGGATCCTGATCGACGCCGGGCCGGGAACGGCGCTGCGCTTCGAGGAGTCCGGTGCTGATTTCCGGGATCTCTATGCCATGGTCTTCACCCAGGTCCACCCCCAGCATAGCGCCGACCTGCCGGCCTTCGTGATGGGCTCGATCCATGCCGGACGCAGCGAGACGCTGCCCATCTTCGGACCTGCCGGCAACGACCGGGTACCGGGCTTCGAAGCCTGGCTCGACCTCATCATGGGCCCCACCGGCGCATTCCGGAATCTG
Organism: Pseudomonadales bacterium; assembly: GCA_007122315.1. GTDB lineage: Bacteria > Pseudomonadota > Gammaproteobacteria > Pseudomonadales > Azotimanducaceae > SLTB01. The sequence goes on from SKUB01000231.1 coordinate 6,976, forward strand.
GCGGACATCTTCTCCAGCCTCAGCCAGGCCGGCTACCGGATCCAGCCGACGGAGATCGATACCAGTGGGCGCGGGACCTGGAGCGGTTTCCGCCGCGACGGCATCATCCTGCGCAGCGTCGGCACCGACCACGGTAATCAACCGGCGCTCGCCTGGCGGGTGGACGTGGACGGCATCGGCATCACGTTCACCGGCAGCACGGCCAACCGCCGGCAACTCGTCAACGACCTCGCGGCAGATTCGGTGATCCTGGTCGCCCATCACGCCATTCCGGAGAACACCCGCGGCTTTCTGCGCGAGCAGTTCATGACACCGTCCCAGATCGGCCGTCTGGCCGCCGATGCCGGCGTGAACCGTCTGGTGCTGTCCCATCGCAGCGCGCGCACCCGCGGTCGCGAGACCCAGTCCCGCGACGAGATCCGCAATCACTATCGCGGCTCCATCGTGTTCGCCAACGACCTGAACTGCTGGCGCACGTGACCACGCCTGTGGCAGCAGGCAGCGCGGCCGTCCTCGGCTTCTGGTTCGGAGAGCCCGGCGCGGACGGCCTGATGGACGCAGGTCGCAGGCAGACGTTGTTCCGCGCCGACCCGGCCTTCGACACCCAGATCCGGGAACGCTTCGGAGCGGACGTGGAAGCCGCCCTGCGGGGCGATCGGGATGACTGGAGTGCCAACGCGCACGGACGCCTGGCACTCATCCTGATGCTCGATCAGTTCACCCGGAACATCCACCGCGGCGATGCGCGCGCGTTCGCCGGCGACGAACGGGCCCTGACCCTGGCCAGGATCGGGGTGGAATGCGCAGATGACCGCCTGCTCACCGTCGATGAGCGCGCGTTCTTCTACCTGCCATTCGAGCACTCGGAGAACATCGCCGATCAAGACACCTGCGTCGCCCTGCTCGAGGGCCTGCTGGCCGAACAGCGCCCTGGAAGCCCGTCCGCAGGCGTCGTCGCGAGCTACCTCGACCACGCCCATGAACATCGGCAACTGATCCGCCAGTTCGGCCGCTTTCCCCATCGCAATGCGGTACTCGGGCGCAAGGACACCGAGGCGGAGGCTGCCTGGCGGCAACGGGATCGCCGCCGCTTCGGCCAGTGAAGGTCATCCCGGTGCGAGCAACCCGGTCTTGCAATGTCGCAGCGCAGCCCCGACCCTTTTCGCCATGAAAAAATCGGATGCCGATCTGTTCGCGGAAGAGATGGCCGGCGTCACGCCGCTGCCGGCGGACGGCCGTGCCCTGCCCAGGGGGCAGCCGGGGGAACCGACCCCGGCCCAGCTCGCGCGACGCCGGGCAGCGGAGGCTCGAGCCGGCGATCTCAATCCCCTGACCCTCGGTGAAGTGCGCCCGGTTGCACCCTTCGACGAGCTGGCCTGGAAGAAGGACGGCGTCCAGGAAGGCGTGTATCGCAAATTGCGCCTCGGTCGCTATCCACTGCAGGCCACCCTCGATCTGCACCGAATGACTGTTCGCGAGGCGCGGGACGCGCTGTATGCGTTCGTCCTCGAAGCCGTGGCCCTGGATCTGCGCACGGTCCTGATCACCCACGGCCGTGGCGATCGCAGTGCCACGCCAGCGCGCATCAAGAGCTACGTGGCGCGCTGGCTGGAAGACCTGCCGGAGGTGCTCGCGTTCCACAGTGCACAGCGGCAGCACGGCGGCTACGGCGCCACCTACGCTCTCCTGCGCAAGAGTCCGGAGAAGCGCATGGACAACAAAGAACGATTCGCCCGCCGCGGCTGACGCACACACCGCCAGTATCAGGACAGGCGTTTCTCGAGTTCGATCAAGCGCTCGTGGAATCCCGCAGAGGCATACAGCGAGCGGGCGATGCCGTTGGCTGCCAGCACCTGCACACGCAAACGTTGCGCACCACGATCGCGGGCGAAAGCCTCGCCCTCTTCCAGCAGCCGACGCCCCATACCCTGGCTGCGCTGCTCAGGCGCCAGATAGAGTTCGCCGACCATCGCGTGGGGACGCCCCTTTTCGTCCACCTGCTGTTCCGGAACGCGGGCAAGAATGCACAGAAAACCCACCACGGTGCCATGCTGCGCCGCAACCAGTATCCGGCCCTGATAGGCACGGCAGCGCTGCATCATGGCGTCGACGTAACGCCGTGCGACCTGAGCTCCGGGGGGAAGGTCCGGATCCAGGGAGCGTTCGTAGTCCTGTAGCCGAGCCACACACGTGATCACATCTTCCCGGTCGCGAGCCGGCTCGTAATCGCGAATCTCGAGCTTCTCCGACGGTTGGCTTGTAGCGGCTGTCATGGCAATCGCTTCCCTCTCGCTGCTGTCGACATTCTTCGCACCCCGCCCGCTCATGGCAAGGTTGTCGTGACCGCTTTCGGACCGGCCTCAACCGACATTCTGATGGTGACCGTCGCCCCGATAGCTGCCAACATCGACCGGTCGCGTTCGCAGGCTGCGGCCGGGCAGGGGATGCCGGTCGGCAAGGGGACACGCCCAGTCGCCCTGCCGCCCAGGCGCAATTGATGACCCGCAAAATCGATCCATAGAAGGTCGGCTTCGGCAGGGAGAGAAGTGCATGCAGGCTCCGGTGCGGCGCTTGTCGCTGGGCACGATGGCGGCTTTCGGCTTCGGGCAGACGGCCGAAGGCGTCAAGAACGCCGCTTTCAACACCTTCGTTCTGTTCTACTACCAGCAGGTGGTCGGCGTATCCGGCACCCTGACGGGGATCGCCCTGGCCATCGCGCTGTGTTTCGACGCGGTCACGGATCCGCTCGCGGGTGCGATTTCCGACAAGACGCGCACCCGCTGGGGGCGGCGCCATCCTTTCATGCTGGCAGCGGTCATCCCGCTGACGATCTCGTTCTACTTCCTGTTCAATCCGCCGGAGGGCCTCTCCGAGTTCGGAAGCTTCCTGTGGCTGGCGGCGTTCGCGGTGCTCGTTCGCGGGGCGCTGACGTTCTACCACATCCCGCATCTGGCGCTGGGCGCCGAATTGGCGATGGACTACAACCAGCGCTCGACGCTGTTCGCGTTCAGCACCCTGTTCAGCCTCGCCGGCGGCGCCCTGACCGGCTTTCTCGCCTACCGTCTGTTCTTTCCTACGACCGAAGAGTACACCCCCGGACTGCTGAACCCCGACGGCTACGTCAGCTTCGGCGCCACCTTCGGCATCGTCATGGCCCTGGCCATCGTCGGCTGTGCCTTCGGCACCCGCAAGGAGATCCCGCACCTTCGGCAACCCGTCACCATCGTGCCTTTCGGGGTGCTGCGAATGGTGCGGGAAATCATGGAAGCGTTCCGGAACCGGTCCTTCCGGGCGCTGTTCTTCGGCATGCTGCTTGGCACCATGATCATCAGCGTCGAAGCCGTGCTGAGTCCGTTCATGGGCCTGCACTTCTGGGAGTTCACCACTGAGCAGCTGGCGCTGATTCCGCCCATTGCCCTGCTGGGCATGCTGCTCAGTCTGCCGTTGACGCCCGTCGTCACACGCATCCTCGACAAGAAGCTCGCGGTGATCATTCCCGCGGCGATCGCGATCATCAACGGCAACGTCCTGATCGTCCTGCGCCTGCTGGACGTGCCCTGGTTTCCGACCAACGAATCGCCCTGGATGCTGCCGCTGGTGATGCTGACCGTGTTCATCACCACCACCGTCGCGCCGGTGATCTTCACCAGCATCAACTCCATGTTCGCGGACATCGCGGACGAGCATGAACTCGAGACCGGCGAACGCCGGGAAGGCATCATCTACGCGGCGCGCTCGTTCTGTCTCAAGGCCACCGGCGCGGTCGGCGTGATGCTCGGCGGCTTCATGCTGGACGTCATCGCCTTCCCACGAGGCGCCCCGGTGGGCAGCGTCGATCCCACCACCATCTGGCAGCTCGGCTTCGTGCAGGGGCCCGCGACGTCGTTGTTCAGCTTCTGCGGTCTAATCCTGTACGCGCGCTACCGTCTCAATCGGGCGCGCCACGCGGAGATTCTGGAGGAACTCGAGAGGCGTCGCGCAGCGGCTGGATGATATGGCTTCAGCGTGCGCAATGGACGCAGCGCTCCGCCGCAGGATCAATCTCGAGGCGGCCTGGCGGAACGGGCGCGTCGCACTCGAGACAGCGACCGTAACGTCCTTCGTCGAGACGGCGCAGCGCTGCGCGGATGCGCCGGCGCTCATGCAGACGACGGGCCGCGCTGGCCCCGGCCATGGCCTGCCCCTGCAGCGCATCCATTCTTGACAGACGCCCGACCCGGCTCTGGTCAAGCTCAACAGTCTTCTGAGCGTCCGCACCGGCGGCATCGAGCGCATCGAGCTCTTCCAGGCGCTTATGCAGAACGCAGCGAACGTCATCGTCAGAGAGCGGTTGCACGCGCTCAGGCCTCGACGTCGGGAAGGCGTTCGTAGGATTCGACGCGGTTGCGCCCTGCGCCTTTGGCGCGATACAGCGCCTTGTCCGCCTTCTCCACCAACTCCTCCAGCGTCTCACCCGCGCCCTCGAGGCGGGCGATGCCGATACTGACGGTCACCGGAATCTCCAATCCCTTGAACTCGACGGGCCGGGACGCGACCAGCGCACGCATACGCTCCGCCACCAGGCGGGCGTGCTCCATTTCGCTGTGCGGCAGCAGCACCACGAACTCCTCGCCACCGAAACGACAGTATTTGTCGCTGGAACGCAGGGAATCCATGATCCGCTGCGTCAACAGCTTGAGCACGGCGTCGCCACAGGCGTGGCCGTGCTGGTCGTTGATCATTTTGAAGTTGTCGAAGTCCAGCAGCAGGATCGTCAACGGAATGCCGTAGCGCCGTGCGCGCTTCAATTCGGCACGGCCCGATTCGAAAAAATCGCGCCGCGTACAGGCGCCGGTCAACGAGTCGATACGGGTTTTCTCCCGCAGCTCATGCTGCTGGAAGAGAAGGGCTAAGTGCAGATTGATGATTTCTCGAAACTGGTCCAGCAGTCGCTCGGCACGATCGGAATAGCGGTTTTCCTTGCCATCGAGAACACAGATGA
>SKUB01000387.1 GCA_007122315.1 Pseudomonadales bacterium
CTCGCGATGGTTCCGTGCATGCGCTATCGGCAGGGCAACCCGGGCCCCGACCCGCTGACGCGGCATCATTCGTTGCTCGCCCCGTACCCACGGCACGGTCAGCGGTGCCGATGGCCGCCTGGCCCTGGAGGCTGGAGGCCGAGGCGCAGTGCCCGGACCGGTCCCGATTCTGCCGCCGGATTCCCCAGTATACTACCGGCCGAATCCCATCCCGGCGATGGCGGCACCTTCTCCCGGCGGCTCGGACCTGCCGGGGAGACGACGGAGTACGTGCATGACGGCACGCCACCCATACGACGTGATCATCATCGGCAGCGGCGCTGCCGGACTTGCAACAGCCCTCGGGCTGGCCAGCGCGGCTCGCGTGGCGGTCCTGTCCAAGGAACAGCTGCGCATGAGCTCGACGAGCTGGGCCCAGGGTGGTATCGCCGCGGTGCTCGACGCGGAGGACGATCTCGAAGCCCATATCCAGGACACGCTGGCGGCCGGTGCGGGGCTGTGCCATGAGCAAGCGGTACGCTTCGTGGTGGAACGGGGTCCGGATGCCATCCGCTGGCTCGTGGACCAGGGCGTGCATTTCGACACCGAAGCCGGTCCGGACGGCCACCCGCGATTCCACCTGACCCAGGAAGGCGGCCACAGCCACCGCCGCATCCTGCACGCAGCGGATGCGACCGGGAGCGCGGTGAGCGGGAGCCTGGAGGAACGCGTCCGGGCCGCCCCCAACATCGACGTCTTCGAGCACCACGTGGCCATCGACCTGGTGGTCCGCGAGAAGCTCGGCCTGGAAGGCTCCGGCTGCACGGGTGTCTACGCATTGAATCGGCACAGTGGTGGCGTCGAGGTGTTCGAGGCACCTTTCGTGGTGCTGGCCACCGGTGGGGCGAGCAAGGTCTATCTGTATACCTCCAATCCGGACGGCTCCACCGGCGACGGCATCGCCATGGCGTGGCGCGCGGGCTGCCGGGTCGCCAACATGGAGTTCAACCAGTTCCACCCCACCTGCCTGTTTCATCCGCAGGCGAAAAGCTTCCTGATCTCCGAAGCGCTGCGTGGTGAAGGTGGCCTGCTGCGGCTGCCGGACGGTGAACGTTTCATGGCGCGTTTCCATCCCAAGGCTGAGCTGGCCCCGCGTGACGTGGTGGCCCGCGCCATCGACTTCGAGATGAAGCGCCTCGGCGCCGACTGCCTGTACCTGGACGTGACTCACCTCGGGGCCGAGAAGCTCACGGCGCACTTTCCGAACATTCTCCGACGCTGCGCGGAGCTCGGCATCGACATCGTCAAGGAACCGATCCCGGTGGTGCCTGCGGCTCACTACACCTGCGGCGGCATCGTCACGGGCCTCAACGGCCGCACCGACGTGCCAGGACTGTATGCGGTCGGCGAGTGTTCCTTCACCGGCCTGCATGGCGCCAATCGCATGGCCAGCAACTCCCTGCTGGAGTGCGTCGTGTTCGCCCGGGAAGTCAGCGCCGACATCCTGTCCCAACTGCCGCTGAACACCATGCCGACGCCAGCCCCGAGCTGGGACGAAAGCCAGGTCACCGACTCCGACGAGGACGTAGTCATCTCCCACAACTGGGATGAACTGCGGCACTTCATGTGGGACTACGTGGGCATCGTGCGCACCGACAAGCGCCTGGCGCGGGCGCGGCACCGGATCGAACTGCTGCGGAGCGAAATTCATGAGTACTACTCGAACCACAGAGTCTCCAATGACCTCATCGAACTGCGCAATCTTGCGCTGGTCGCGGATCTGATCATTCAGTCGGCGCTCAATCGGCGCGAAAGTCGGGGCCTGCACTACACCCTCGACTATCCTGAGACGTCCCCCACGCCGCGGGATACGCTGCTGACGCCCTCGCCACTCAGGCTCGATGCCCTCGCGATGCGGCGCTGGCAAATGCAGTGACGTCGGCGCTGCGTGGCCAGCGGCCGTGACGCAGCATCCGGGCCAGACGCCGGAACGTGGCATCGTCCACCGCATCCCGCCACACGTTGAGCCGGACCCGGGTGCCGTCATCCACGCGCCGCAAGCGAATGCTCAAGGCCAGCCGCGACAGCCGCGCTTCTCCGCATGGCTGCACCGGCTGCCAGCGACCGTCGCCCAGATCCAGGCACAGACTGGCGGGACGGAAGTCGAGCCCGCGCACCCGGTCCCAGCTGCGCGCGGCGAACAGGCTGAGCAGGACCACCGCCGGAAGCGGCAGCAGGGGCCAGGGATCACGCGCCAGCAAGGCGGCAAGCAGAAGCAGCAGACAGCCGCCAGGACCGGCGCCGAGAAGCAGGCTGCGCGCCAGACGTGAGGGTGCCAGCTGGATCGGCCCGCGCAGCTGCACCGTCAGCTCACGGGACGCCCGTGGGACCGGATCAGGGTGATCATGGCTGACAGCTCGGGATCCAGCGGTACCGCGCGGCCGGTGAACCATGCCAGCAGTTCGGGATCCTCGTTGTCCAGCAGGCGCAGGTAAACGGCACGATCCGCATCACCCAGGGAGGGGTAGACGTCCTCAACGAAGGGCAGCAGGAGCAGATCGAGTTCGCGCAGTCCCCGCCGGCTGCGCCACCACATGCGCCGGGTCGCCAGCCCGGAATCTTCCTTTGGCTCTCCACTATTGGTCATGACCTGCCTGCCGCACCCTGTCTATAATGCGCGCCGTCTCGTCCGATCAGACGACCCGGCGACCGCGGCGGATCATAGCAGCCGGCCTCGGCCGCCGCAGGGCGGATCGGCAACATCCTACAGACGAGGAGACGCACGGGCGCGACCGAGCAGCGGTCGGATACGCGGGGCCGTGATTCAGCTCATCCTGACCTGCCTGCAGCAGAAGCCGACGGATGGTATGTCCATCCCGGGCTCACTCTGGCGCAGACCCGGCGCGAAACTCCGAGGAGCAATCGACATGCATCCGGACTGGCAACAGTTTCTGGACCGGCAGGGCGCCCACTTCGAGGACGTGGACGGCGTACCCGGCGTCGCTGCCTTCGATGGCCCGGCACCCTGCATGCAGCCTGAGCTGGCGGATCTGTCTCCGCTCGGGCTGCTGCGCATCGAGGGTCCGGAAGCCGCCACGTTTTTCCAGGGCTACGCAACCTGCGATCTGCGCGATGTCGCACCGGACCGCGCCATCCCAGGTGCATTGTGCAGCCGGGAGGGTCGCACCATCGCCACCTTCCGCGTCTGGGGCGCGCCCGATGCACTGACCCTCAGGTTGCACCGCGCGCTGATCGTCCCTGTACGGGACCTGCTGGCGCGGTTCATCGTCTTTTCCAAGGCAGAACTGGTGGAGCCCGGCGACAGCACGGTCGGACTGGGGCTCATCGGCGATGGCGCCGAGGCCATGGTGGCGGAGATCTGCGGTGCGGCCCCCGAACCGGGCGAAGCGATCACAGCCGGTCCCGCCGACGCGCCCCACGTGGCGCTGCGTAATCGCGGCGAACGCGCACGCTTCGAAATCTGGATGCCGGTCGCAAGAGCACCAGAGATATGGCAGCAGCTTGCACACCGCAGCCGGCCCATTCCCTGGTCGCGCTGGGCGGCACACCGCATCCGGGCCGGTTACATCGAGCTGTCCCCGCGCACCGCAGGCGAGTACGTCCCGCAGGCCTTGAATCTGCAGGCCAATGGCCTGATCAGCTTCAAGAAGGGCTGCTATCTCGGTCAGGAAGTGGTGGCGCGCACCCAGCACCTCGGCAAGCTGAAAAAGCGCATGTACCGCTTTTCCATTGCCGGGCTCGAGGGCGGCACGCCAGCACTGGGAAGCCCGGTGAGGCTCCACGACCCCGACGGCGACAAGGTCGGGGAGGTTGTGGCCGCCGCCAGCGACGCTGGCCGCTGCGAACTGCTGGGAGTCGTGCGCATCGACGCCGTCGACGCGCCGCTGTTCGTGGGCAAGCATGCGCTGGAACTCGAGGACCTTCCCTACGACGTCCCCGCGCTCAGCGCCCGGGCCTGATCAGCCCGAGAAGAGCTTCTGGATGCTGGAGAAATCGAGGGTTCCCGCGTCGTCCTGCTCCGCGGTGCCGCGATTCTTGTGCAGCACGTACAACGACCGCGCCAGCGCACCCATGGGCGTGGTCTGGCCGCTGGCTGCGGCACCGTCCATGGCCAGGGTCAGATCCTTGATCATGAGGTCGACCAGGAAGCCACCGCTGTATCCACGCGAAGCCGGCACTCCATCCATCACGCCGGGATAGGGGTTGTACACGTTCAGCGCCCAATTGCCGCCGGACGACTGCTGCATGATGTCCGAGAGCACGGACGGATCGAGGCCGTTGGCCACCCCCAGCTGGATCGCCTCCGCCGTCCCCGTCATGAGCACCGCCAGCAGCATGTTGTTGCACATCTTCGCCACCTGCCCGGCGCCGGACTCACCGGCATGGAAGACGTTCTTGCCCATGGCCTCGAGTACCGGACGCGCAGCGTCCACCACGGCGGCATCGCCGCCGACCATGAACGTGAGCGTGCCCGCCTCCGCGCCCCCGACGCCGCCGGACACCGGCGCATCGAGCATCCTGCGGCTGCGTTCACGGGCAGCGGCTGCCACCTTGCGGGCAGTGTCCGCAGCGATGGTGGAACAGTCGATGATCACCGTTTCCGCTGCGATCTCATCGAGCAGGCAGGCGTTGTTCTCCAAGGCCAGATAGACCCCCTCCACGTGCCGTCCTGCAGGCAGCATCGAGACCACGAATTCCACGTCCCGAACGGCTTCCCACACGGTTCCCGCGGTCTTCGCTCCGGCGGCACGCACCCGCTCCAGCGCTGCTTCCACCAGGTCGAACGCGATCACGTCGTGACCCGCTTTCACCAGATTGACTGCCATCGGCCCACCCATGTTGCCGAGGCCGATGAAACCTATTCGTGCCATGCGATGCACCTCCTTCTCGTCGCTCTCTGTGCGCCGACGGCGCGTGCTGCAGTCAGTCGTGCAGGTCGTCCAGGGGGTGCTCCGCCCAGGGTGGCTCGAAGTGGGCGAGCACCTGCTCTCGTGGCAGGGCATCGAGAGACGCAACGCTCCACTTCGGCGCCTGATCCTTGTCGATGAGCAGGGCACGGACGCCTTCGGCGAAGTCAGGGTTGCGGGCACAATGGGTCCCGATCACCAGTTCCATGCGGAACATGTCGGCCAGCTTCATCGTTTGCGCCCGCGTCAGCTGCTCGACGACGATACCGGCCGTCACCGGACAGCCGCGCTCCAGCGTCGCCAGGCCCTTGTCCACCCAGTCGTTGCTGCCGGCAAGCGAACGGACACCGGCGATCACCGCCGGATAGTCCCCAAGCTTGCCGTCGAGCGCCGCATCGATGGCGGCCCGATTCGGCGCCACGCGGGCATCCGGGCGACCCGACCGCGACTGCTCGTCGAGTTCCGCCAGTAGCGCGTCCAGCATGGCGCCATCTGCGCGTGCATCGCCCGCCCAGGCTGTACTGAGCAGCGCAGCCTCGAGCTGCGCCTGCCTGTCCGCCGCGAGCAGATGGCGACCGAGCCCCACCTCGAGTGCATCCGTGCCGTTGATCTGGGCACCGGTGAGCCCGAGGAACAGGCCCATGGAGCCGGGCATGCGGGTCAGCAGCGACGTTCCCCCGGCATCAGGAAACAGGCCGATGGTGATCTCGGGCATGGCCACGCGACTGGTCTCGGTCACCACCGGATGACTCGACGCCGACAGCAGGCCTAGGCCACCGCCCATCACCACCCCGTTGCCGAAACACAGCACCGGTTTCGGATAGGTGTGCAGCAGGTGATCGAGCCGGTACTCCTCTTCGAAGAACGTCACTGCATGATCGTCCACCTGCTTCCCGGCCTCGTGGTTTTTCACCATGGAGCGGTACAGCGCCTGAATGTCGCCACCGGCGCAGAACGCGCGCTCACCGCTGCCGCGCAGGTAGATCCCCACGATGCGGGAATCCTCCGCCCAGGTGCGCAAGCACGGGTCCATCAGGCGAATCATCTCCAGGGTCAGCGAGTTCAGCGTCTTCGGAACATTGAGCGTAATCACGCCCAGAGCCTGTCCGTCGCCGGTCTCCCACTCGGCGAGGACCGCAGGCGCATCTGCACTGCTCCGCAGCGTCTCGGCCACCATCACGCGTTCTTCCACTCAGCCTGTCGCTTCTCGAGAAAGGCGGTGACGCCCTCCTTCTGATCCGCCGTATCGAACAGGTCCACGAACGCTTCGCGCTCGGATGTGTAGGCCGCACCGAGGACGCGGTGGCGCGCCTGTTGAATCAGGTTCTTGCAGGCGCTGACGGACATCGGACTCTGCTTCGCCACCTTAGCGGCCAGCGCCTTGGCGCTGGCCAGACTCTCGCCCCGGGCCACCACCTGCTCCGCCAGACCGATGCGTTCAGCCGTAATGGCATCCACCCGTTCGCCACACAGGATCATGCGCTTGGCCCAGCCCTCGCCGACGATCCAGGGCAGGTTCTGGGTCCCGCCTCCACAGGGCAGCAGACCGACCGTTCCTTCGGGCAGTGCCATCTGGGCGTGCTCTTCGGCGATGCGCAGATCGCAGGCCATGGCACACTCCAGCCCGCCGCCCATGGCGTAGCCGTTGATGGCGGCAATGGACACGCCGCGAAAATTCGCCAGCGCCTCGAACGCCTCGCCGAAACGCCGTGCCATGATCCGCGCCCGCGCCTTGTCACCATCCGCGAAGACCTTGAGGTCGGCGCCGGCGGAAAAGAACTTCTCGCCCTGGCCCGTGACGACCAGCGCATAGATCCCGCGGTCCGCATCGAGCTGCGCGACCAGATCCCTCAGTCCCGCGAGGCTCTCCTCATCCCAGACATTCGCGGCCGGATTGTCGATCGTGACGATGGCGGTGTGGTCTTCCACCTCCAGTTTGAGTTTCTCGGTGCTGCTCTCGATCATCGGATCACCTCGGTTGCCCCTTCCATCAGCACGCGTCGGGAAATGATCACGCGCATGATCTCGTTGGTCCCTTCCAGAATCTGGTGCACCCGCACGTCACGCAGATGGCGCTCGAGCGGATACTCGCGGATGTAGCCGTAGCCGCCGTGCAACTGCACGGCCTCGTTGCATACCTCGAACGCCACGTCGGTGGCGAAGCGCTTGGCCATCGCACAGTACACCGTGGCCTCTGGATGCTGCGCATCCAGACGGGAGGCTGCCATGCGCACCATCTGGCGGGCGGCGACCAGATCCGTCGTCATGTCAGCGAGCTTGAATTGCACCGATTGAAACTGGCTGATCGGGCCGCCGAACTGCTGCCTTTCGTGCACGTAGCGCGCGCTGGCGTCCAGCGCGGCCTGTGCTGTGCCCACCGCCGTGGTGGCAATGTTGATGCGGCCGCCATCGAGTCCCTTCATGGCGATCCGGAAGCCCTCGCCCTCCGCACCGAGACGCTGCCCGGCCGGAATGCGCACATCCTCGAACGTGATCGCACGCGTGGGCTGACTGTTCCAACCCATCTTCGCTTCCTTGCGGCCATAGCTGATGCCGTCCGCATCTGCGGGTACCACGAAGCTGGAGATGCCCTTGGCACCCGGCCGCGGGCCCTTGCCGTCCGCCACCCGCGCCATGACGACGAGTACGTCGGTGTCGCCGGCGCCGGAAATGAAGGCCTTCTGACCGTTGAGTACGTAGGCATCGCCATCGATGCGTGCAGTCGTACGCAGCGACGCGGCATCGGAGCCCGCCCCCGGCTCCGTGAGGCAGTAGGACGCCAGCTTCTCACCGCTGATCAGCGTCGGACAGAACTGCTCACGCAGCGCTTCGTCGCCAAACGACGCGATCATCCACAGCGCCATGTTGTGGATGGTCATGAATGCCGCGGTCGACGTGCAGCCACCGGCCAGTTCTTCGAAGATCAGACTCGCGTCGAGCCTGGACAGGCCCATCCCGCCCACGGATTCCGGCGTGTAGAGCGCCATGAATCCGAGCCCGCCCGCCTCCCGCAGCACGTCCTTCGGAAAGACCGCCTCCGCGTCCCATTCCGCCGCGTGGGGCGCAAGCGCTTTCGCCGCAAACTGACGCGCCGTCTCGATGTAGGCGACCTGGTCGTCGTCGAGTTCGAAATCCATCGCTAGATATCCCTGAAGCAAGGCCCCGGCAGCGGGCAGACACCCCGCCACGGCACAGGTCGTGGGCGCGGACGCCCCGCACGTCTGGCCAGGGGGAAACCGGCGCGGGCGCCGATTCTGACACATGCTCTGCAGGTCTCCCAAGCAGCGGGCCGCGCCGCGGTCGCCTCGCACAGCGAAGGCAACGATCCGCCGTCCGCAACTGCCCACCCGGACCGGGCTCCGGCTGCGGCATAATGCCGGCACTTCCCGAGCCGCAAGACGAGCAGTACGCCCATGACCGGATCGCCTGAAGCTTCCCGCCTCAAATCGCTGTGCGACGAACTCGAGTCGATCTGGCACGAGGACATCCCGCTGACGATCCCTCTGGGCGTGAAGATTCGGCACTTCGATGGTGCAACGCTCGAACTCGCGGCAGATCTCGAGCCCAACCGCAACGTCCATGGCACCGCATTCGCGGGCAGTCTCTACGCCATCACGGCGCTATGCGGCTGGTCGATGGTGCACCTGCAGCTCGCCCGTCGCGACATCAAGGCCGCCATCGTGATCGCCAGCGGCCAGATCGACTACCTGCGGCCGGTCGCGGAGACCATTGTGGCCCGCTGCAGCTTCGGAGGTCAGGAGGCCGCTCTGCGCAGCCTCGGGAAAGACGGCAGAATGCGCATCCAGCTGACAGCCAGCGTGGCGGCAAACGGCGTCGAGGGGGCCGTGTTCACAGGCGAATTCAGCGCCAAAACCGCCGCGCGCGCGTGATTGAATGGTTTATGCTCGCGCCCCTCGCGCAGCGCAACGGGAGACCCTCATGCAGGAACTGACCCATTGGATCGACGGCCGGGCGACGGCAGGCACATCGAAGCGCTTCGGTGACATCTACAATCCGGCCACGGGCGAAATTCAGGCACGCGTCCCGCTGGCGAGCAGCGCAGAGGTCGACGCTGCGATCGCTGCTGCGGCCGCTGCACAACCGGCGTGGGCCGCCACCAATCCGCAACGCCGGGCGCGGGTCCTGATGGCGTTCGTGAACCTGCTGAACCGGGACCTCGACAAGCTCGCCGAGGCGCTTTCGCGCGAGCACGGCAAGACACTCCCGGATGCCAAGGGCGATATTCAGCGTGGTCTGGAAGTGGTCGAGTTCTGCATCGGCGCACCCCACCTGCTCAAGGGCGAGTTCACCGACAGCGCCGGACCGGGAATCGACATCTACTCCATGCGCCAGCCCCTCGGCGTCGTCGCGGGTATCACGCCGTTCAACTTCCCGGCCATGATCCCCATGTGGAAATTCGCACCCGCCCTCGCCTGCGGTAACGCCTTCGTGCTCAAGCCATCTGAGCGCGACCCGACGGTACCCATGATGCTGGCCGAACTGATGCAGGAGGCTGGATTGCCGGACGGTGTCCTGCAGGTGGTCAACGGTGACAAGGAGGCGGTCGATGCCATCCTCGACAACCCGACGATCCAGGCCGTGGGCTTCGTCGGCTCGACGCCCATCGCGGAATACATCTACGCCAAGGGTTGCGCCAACGGCAAACGGGTGCAGTGTTTCGGTGGCGCCAAGAACCACATGATCGTCATGCCAGACGCCGATCTCGATCAGGCAGCCGATGCCCTCGTCGGGGCCGGCTACGGCGCGGCGGGCGAACGCTGCATGGCCATCTCAGTGGCGGTACCCGTAGGCGAAAAGACGGCTGATGCACTCATCGAACGTCTGATCCCGAGAATCGAGAAGCTCAGGGTTGGCCCCTACACCCAGGGAGACGACGTCGACTATGGCCCGCTGGTGACACCCGAGGCGAAGAAGCGGGTGCTCGAACTGATCGACTCAGGCGTCAAACAGGGCGCCGAGCTGCGCGTCGACAGCCGCGACTTCAGTCTGCAGGGCTACGAGCAGGGGTTCTTCGTCGGCCCGCACCTGTTCGACCGTGTCACTCCGGACATGGACATCTACCGGCAGGAGATTTTCGGTCCGGTGCTGTCCACGGTGCGGGCCAAAAATTACGAAGAGGCGGTCAAGCTCGCCATGGACAATGACTATGGCAACGGCATCTCGATGTTCACACGTGATGGCGACGCCGCCCGTGACTTCGCGAGCCGCATCAACGTCGGCATGATCGGCATCAACGTTCCCATTCCGGTACCGCTCGCCTACTACACGTTCGGGGGCTGGAAGAAATCGGGATTCGGCGATCTCA
This sequence comes from Pseudomonadales bacterium, assembly GCA_007122315.1. Lineage (GTDB taxonomy): Bacteria > Pseudomonadota > Gammaproteobacteria > Pseudomonadales > Azotimanducaceae > SLTB01. Next base: position 10,234 of record SKUB01000387.1, read on the forward strand.
ACCAGCACGGCCCGGATGCCTTCCGCTTTTACACGCGCACCAAAACCGTCACCGCGCGCTGGCCGTCCGGACTCAAGGAAGGCGGCGAGTTCCATTTCAAGCAGCTCGATTGACCATGCGCCGGGAATCGTCGCGCAGTTCTGATTCGTGATGCAGACGCTCGCTCTCACCCTGCTCGCCGCGCTCACGCTGACCGCGGCGGGCCTCGTTCATCTTAGGCTCGTGGACGTCGCCGGCCGCGGCGGGAGCCTGTGGCTCACCCGGGCCCTGCTCGTACTGGCGGGCATCGGTTTCGGCTGGGCCATGCTGCGCTACGCCGCCATCGCGCCCGAGCCGCCGGACACTCTCGATCGCCTGCTCATTTTCGCCGGGGCATTCGGCCTGGTGCATGTCCCGGCATGGTTCATCCTCCTGCTCAAGCGTTTGCGGCGCCGGCAGGAGTGAACGCCAACGATGGTATAGTCCGCGCCGTTTCGTCTTCCGGCCCGCAGGATCACTCATGAGCACAGCCCGTTTCCCTATCGATCCCGATGGCCTCGACGAGTTCTCGGTGGTGTTCACCGACCGCTCGCTGAACCACATGGCGCGGAACTTTCAACAGGTGATGCGCGACGTTTCTGCCGGCTTGCTGGAAGTCTATCGAGCGCAGTCCGTGGCCGTCGTACCCGGGGGCGGCACCTTCGCCATGGAAGCCGTGGCCCGGCAGTTCGCCAACGAGCGGCGCTGCCTCGTCATCCGCAACGGCTGGTTCAGCTACCGCTGGAGCCAGATCCTCGAGATGGGTCGGATCACGGACAGCATCGAAGTCATGAAGGCCGCGCCTGTGGCACCTGGACGGCAGCAGCCGTTCGCCCCGGCGCCCATCGAGGACGTCGTCGCAGTCATCCGGTCTTTTCGACCGGAGGTGGTGTTCGCGCCGCACGTGGAAACGTCTGCAGGCATCATGCTGCCCGACGACTACATTCGTGCCGTGGCCGCTGCCGCCCATGAAGTGGGCGCCCTGTTCGTACTCGACTGCGTGGCGTCCGGGGCCATCTGGATCGACATGCAGGACCTGGGCGTCGACGTGCTGATCAGCGCGCCCCAGAAAGGCTGGAGTGCTTCGCCCTGCGCCGGCCTCGTCATGCTGAGCGAACGCGCCGCAGAACGTCTCGAAACGACCACCAGCAGCAGCTTCGCCTGCGACCTGAAGAAGTGGCGCGCCATCATGCAGGCCTACGAGGCCGGTGGACACGCCTATCATGCGACCCTGCCCACGGATGCCCTGCGCCGGTTCCGGGACGCCATGGTGGAAACCCGTGACTTCGGATTCGATCGCGCCCGGGATGCCCAGACGGAACTCGGCCGCCGCGTCCGCAGCATGCTCGCCGACCGCGGCTTCGTCAGTGTCGCAGCCGACGGCTTCGAGGCCCCCGGCGTGGTGGTCTGCTATACCGACGACCCGGCGCTTCACAACGGCTCCAAGCTCGCCGCCCAAGGCACCCAGATCGCCGCCGGTGTGCCACTGCAGTGTGACGAGCCGGATGATTTCAGAACGTTCCGCATCGGCCTGTTCGGCCTCGACAAGCTCGCGGACGTCGAGGGCACGGTGCAGCGGCTCGCGTCCGCATTCACGCGTGCAATGGACGGTTGACGGCGAGGCGAATCGCTACAGCAGCGCGGACAGCAGGGTGGCGGTACCGAGAAAGGCGAAGAAGCCGAAGA
>SKUB01000083.1 GCA_007122315.1 Pseudomonadales bacterium
CAGGTGCCTCGGGCTCGGGCCATCGCGCTGGTCTGGGCCCTGCTCATCTTCTCCGGCATGGTCCTGCTCGGCTGGTGCGGCCGGGTACTGATGCCCGGCCTCGAGGACGCCGAGGCGGTGCTGCTCTCACTCGGCACGGAACTGATGCCGGCAGCGGTCGCAGGCGTGGTCACCGGGGGCGTGCTTGCCGCCATCATGTCCACCGCGGACAGCCAGCTGCTGGTGGCCGGTTCCGCCGCCAGCCACGATCTCAGCCGCGGGCGCTTCTCCCTGCTGCTCGACCGTGGTGCCATCCTGCTGGTGGGCCTGGCTGCCGTGGTGCTGGCCCTGCAGTTTCCCGCCACCATCTTCGATCGCGTGCTGTTCGCGTGGCAGGCATTGGGCAACGCGTTCGGCCCCCTGCTGCTGGTGCTGCTGCTGGGCCGCGCGGTGTCTTCCCGGATCAGACTGGGCGCCATGCTCACAGGCTTCGGCCTGACGGTGACTTTGAGCTTCCTGCCCGACGCGCCGGGCAACGCGGCGGAACGGCTGCTGCCCTTCTTCGCCGCGCTGGCGCTGGCCTGGGCCGGCTCGCGCCGGGTTGGATAGGCCTAAGCCAGACCCTTCGCCACGCGGAACGCCTTCACCACCTCGGCCCGGAGGTCAGCTTCCGCCAGAAAATCGTAGGCGGTGAGCGCCAGCGTCCGGGCCCCATCGAGGGCAGCGGCATCGCCCATTTCCGAGCCTGCATAGCGGGCGAAATCGGGATGGTGAATCACCACGTTGCGGGGTGCTGCCGCCAGCATGGGATGGATCGATGGCACCCGCTGGCTGACGTTACCCATGTCAGTCGAGCCGGCACCCCCGACACCGAGCTTCTCCAGCGGGAAAAATTCCCGGCCCAGGGCTTCGGCATGCTGCTGAAAGCGCCCCGCCAGCGGCCAGTTGGTGTTCAGATCCAGGTAGTCCACGTCACCCCAGAACAACTCCAGCTCGCAGCCCGAGCCCTTGGCGCCCGCCTCGAAGCAGGCCTGCACCCGCGGCTTCAGCGCTTCGAGATGTGCAGCTGTGGCCGCGCGCACATAGAACTCACCCTCTGCTCGATCAGGGACGATGTTCGGCGCCTGCCCGCCGTCGGTGACAATGCCGTGGATGCGTTCCGTCCCCCGGATGTGCTGCCGCAGGTTGGAGATGGCCTGATACGCCAGCAGCAGTCCGTCCAGGGCATTGATGCCCTTGTGCGGCATCGCCGAGGCATGTGCGGACCGGCCGTGGTACACCACCCGCACGTCCGCGTAGCAGAGGCAGGGCATGGTCACCAGATTGATGCCCGACGGATGGATCATCAGCGCCGCATCGACGCCGTCGAAGGCCCCGGCGCGGGCCATCAGTTCCTTGCCGCCGCCCTTCTCCTCCGCCGGCGTTCCCAGCAGGCGGACGCGGCCGGGCAACGCAGACCCAAGCGCCTGCAGGGCAAAGGCAGCGCCCAGCGCGGCGGTGGCAATCAGGTTGTGACCACAGGCGTGACCAATGCCTGGCAAGGCATCGTACTCGGCCAGCAGCGCCACGCAGGGCCCGTCGCCGGAGCCGAACTCCACCTCGAAAGCCGTCGGTAAACCGTAGGCCCCACGTGCCACATCGAGGCCACGCGCCGCCATGGCGTCCGTGAGCCGGCCCGCGGCGTGATACTCCTCGAAGGCCAGCTCCGGGTGGGCGTGAATGTCCCGGGAGATCTCGATCAGCTCATCGGCCGCGGCGTCCACCGCGGCCAGCATGCGTTCCTGGCTCATGATCCCTCCATCCCGGCCGGTAAAGTGCGGAGCATCCCCGCGCCCTCAGCCGAGGTCAATCGACCTTCGACGTACGCAGGTGCGACGGGATGGGTTAGCCTTCAGCGAGGGAAGGAGGGGGAGCCATCCATGAACCTGAAGCTTTCGCGCCGGGCAGTGCTCGGACGTGCCATGACCCTGGCCGCAGCGGCTGCGCTGCCGTCGCTGCGCGCAACGCCGGCCCGCGCCGCAAACGATGCCTTCGCCAGACTCGATGCCACGGCCCAGGCCGCCCTCGTCCGCAACGGGGACGTCAGCGCATCGGAGCTGGTCGACGCCGCCATCGACCGGATCGAAGCCCTCGACGGGACCTTGAACGCGGTGACCACGCGGCTGTTCGAACGCGCGCGGGAGCAGGCACGTGGCCCGCTTCCCGAGGGTCCCTTCACCGGCGTGCCCTATCTGATCAAGGACCTTTACGACCTCGCCGGTACGCCCAACACCATGGGTGCACGCCTGTTCGCCGACAACGTCTCGACGGCAGACGAGCCCTACGTGACCCGCACCCTCAGCAGTGGCGTCGTGGTCGTCGGCAAAAGCAACACGCCGGAGTTCGGCCTGCTCGGCACCACCGAGTCGCTGCTGCTCGGTGCCTGCCGCAATCCCTGGAACCCGGCATACACGCCGGGCGGCTCCTCGGGCGGTGCGGCCGCGGCCGTCGCCGCGGGCATCGTGCCCTTCGCCCATGCCACCGACGGTGGCGGCTCCATTCGCATTCCCGCCGCGTGTTGTGGGCTGTTCGGCCTGAAGCCGAGCCGCGGTCGGCTCGATCCGAAGCGGCGCCCCGATATCGACATCAGCGTCCACCACTGTGTCAGCCGCAGTGTTCGCGACAGCGCCGCGCTGTTCGCAGCAGCTGAGTACGTTGCGGCCGATGCCGAACTGCCGCCGGTGGGCCGGGTCGAGCGTCCGTCGGAACGCCGCCTGCGCATCGCGCTCGATACCAGCAATCTGTTCGGCGAAGCGCCTCACCCCGAAGTGGAGATCGCGTTGCAGCGGGCGGCGAAACTGTGCGCGGATCTCGGCCATCAGGTGGAGGAGGCAGGCCCCAACATCGACGGGGCCGCGTTCGTGCACCATTTCATCAGCGTCTGGGCATCCTTTCCCGCCGAACCCATCGCGGCAGCGCGGGCGCAGGGACTGAGTCCCGGGGACGTGCTCGAACCCTGGACCCTGGCGCTGGCAGATGAGTTCGACCGCCGTGGTCCGGATGCCCTGCCGGCAGCTGTCCGCAACTTCGATGCCATGGCCCGCGTTCTCGATGCGTTCTTCCAACGCTACGACGTCCTGCTCACTCCCGTGCTCAAGGCGCCGCCGGTGGCCATCGGCGCCCAGGAACCGACCATGGACTACGACTCCCTCTACGCTGCGGTCACGGACTGGGTCAGCTATACGCCGCTGCACAATGCGGCCGGAACGCCGGCCATGTCGGTGCC
>SKUB01000226.1 GCA_007122315.1 Pseudomonadales bacterium
ACGTTGCCCGACTGCGTTCTCAGCTGTCGGCCCCGGTGCAGGCAGGCGTTGTAGAACGCCTTGATCCGGTCCGGCTCGCTGCGCATGACCAGGAATGACCAGTCGCCGATTTCGTAGACGATGTGATCGCCGATTTCGGTGATGTCCTCCTCCCGGCAGACCATCTGCCAGACCCGGGGCCACATTTTTCCATTTCCAGTTCATGGAACTGCCGGGAGGTGTAGCGCTCGGCCGGGATGGGCTCGGAGCCCATGTAGTCGTAGCGGGTCCGGCGCAGGACCTCCGGTACCGGAACCTTCTCCCGGTCGAGCAATTCCTGGACGCTGATGCCGGGTGATCGGGCTTCGCCGGGTGCAGGTTTGCCGCTCGTGGACATCACGACTCCTCTCGCTCTCGTCGCGCTGGGCGCGTTGACGATCGGGGCAGGAGCACAGCATAAAACAATCAAGCGGTCAGGTTTTGTCCGAGGGCAGCAGCGCTTCGAGAGCGAACACGTGATCGTCGTCGCTGCCCAGCGTCCGCAGCGACTCGGCGAGGCGCTGCAGATACTCGCGATTGCTGCCGCTCGGCCCCTGGGCGCGGGCGATCTGGGCGGCTATTGCGGCAAGAGGCGCGGGACCCAGCCAGGCAAAGTTGCCCGGCGCGGCGACGTAGATCAGGGCCTCGAGGGCTTCACCGCTGCTGGTCTCGAGCTTCACGCGATGACGTTCATAGCCGTTCTTTTCACGGTGATCGAGGCCGGCAAGCACCGTCGCAGCCGCGTCAGCGGGTACCCGGTAGGCGACTCCATCACAGCGGTCCTGCGCGGATTCGATCAGCGTGACGACGCGGCCTGGGGCGTCTGGCAGGCCCCGGTGATCGTGGCTGCCCTGCCAGAAACGACGCGACCATCCGGGCAACCGCGCGGGAACCCGATCACTGTAGGGGAGGTCAGGCTTCCAGATCAGGGAGCCATAGCCGAACAACCAGAATGGATCCGATGCCACGTCGAGTCCTGAGTGCGTCAGCGATTCGGACCACGCTTCGTGTCGGCCGTTTTCCGGTCCACACGTTCGTGAGCGCCACTGAACATCGTCTGCAACTGCTGCGTCAGGTTATCCATCAGCAGAACGGGCCATCCTCATATCAGTTTCCGGACTACGCCGAAGACTATATCAGGTTTGTTTTTCGTGACGGTTCGCGATCCCGGGGTTAGCCTTGATGACCATGGAGACGAAGGAGCCCACGGCGATGCACGTTCTGCTGGTGACCAAGGGTCACCCGTTCGAGAAGGGTCCGTTCTTCGATCTCTTCGACAGTCTGGACGGGATCGAGCACACGCACGTGGAGCAGCCGGCCGCGCAGGTCTTTTTCGATCCGGAGTTGGCTCGGGACTATGACGCGTTCGTCTGCTACGACATGCCCGGTATCCGGTTTCATCCGGACGGACCTGAGTTCCTCACGCCCCCGCAACGTTTCTGCGAGCGCTTTCTCGAGTTGCTGGAGTCGGGTTTCGGTTTCGTCTTTCTGCATCATGCGCTCGCGAGCTGGCCTGCGTGGCCCGAGTTCGCCGAAATCGTCGGTGGGCGCTTTCTCTATCTGCCGGGAGACGTGCGGGGACGCAGTTGTCCGGATTCGGGTTACCGGCACCAGGTCAAGCACCGGGTGAACGTGGTGGATGCGGCGCATCCCATCACCGCGGGCCTGCCGAAGAGCTTCGAGATCACCGACGAGCTCTATCTTGCTCAGGTGTTCGAAGACGACGTGCATCCATTGCTGCGCAGCGGGTACGCGTTCACTCGCGACAACTTCTACTCGGCGGCCAGGGCGGTTCGCGACGGTCGCATGTACGACAACAGCGGCTGGGAGCACGACGACAGCAGCAATCTGATCGGCTGGGTGAAGCGCTATCGCCGCAGTCCCATCTGCTACCTGCAATGTGGCGATGATCCCGTGGCCTGGGCGAGCGCTGAGTTTCGCATGCTGCTCGGCAACGCCATTCGCTGGGTGGCTTCCGAAGATGCCCACGCCTGGGCCAAGGCGGCGTGACGTCCCGCCACTGGTCGCTGCTCGGGGGCGCTGCCGATGACCAGGTGGCGCTGGTGCTGCAGCAGGACGACGAACATGGGTTGTCCGTGGCCTGGTTCGGAGACTGGCAGGGCCCGCCGCCCGGCGCGTTGCCGCCGCGCCGGCGGCAGCGCTGGGGCGCGCGACTCGATGGCGGCCCGGTCTCGCTGATCGGAACAGGGCCCGGTGGAGGTTATGCAGCCGCGCCGGCTCTGGAGTTGCGCCGTCAGGACGGGCGCTGGACCTTCCTTCCTGAGGCCGTCGATGTGCGGGCCGCCGATGGCGATACGCTTGAAGTCGCGCTGACGGACACCCGGGTAGGCGTGCGGCTCGATGTCGGTTTCCGGCTTGGCGCCGAGACCGGTGTGCTGGAGGTCACCACCTGCATCAGGAATCTCGAGGCTGTGCCGCTGGTCGTCAGCTGGTGCGCCTCGGCCCATTTGCCCTTGCCCTACTGGGCGGACCACCTGCTCGACCACACGGGCGACTGGTGTGCTGAATTCCGACGCGAGCTGAGGCCCCTTGGTGAGGCAGGACTGCTGCGCGAAGTGCGTGAGGGACGCAGCAGTCACGCACGACCGCCGATGCTCGCGTTCAGCGAGGGACCTCCGCTTCCGGATCGCGGGCGTGTCCTCGGCATGCAGCTCGCCTGGAGCGGCAATCACCGCAGTCGGGTGGACCGTCTCGCTGACGGTGACGACATGGTGCAGATCGGGCTGCTGCCGCTGGCAGACGAACTGGTGGTGGCGAACTCGGCCTGCTGGCAGGCGCCGACGGCCCATGTGACCGTCTCCTGTCATGGCCTGGATGGCCTTGCCGCACGTTTTACTGAGCACTGCCGTGCCCGGATCCTGCCGGAACGGGGGCAACGTTGGCCCCGTCCCGTGCATTTGAATACCTGGGAGGCCGTGTACTTCGACCACAGCGGCGAGCGCCTGGATGAACTGGTGGATGCTGCAGCGGACGTTGGTGTCGAACGCTTCGTGCTGGATGACGGCTGGTTTCGCGGCCGGCGCGACGACCGCCGGGCTCTGGGCGACTGGAGTCCCGACCCTGAGCGCTACCCCGGTGGTCTGGAACCCCTGATCGAGCGCGTTCACGGCCGCGGTATGCGCTTCGGACTGTGGGTAGAGCCGGAGATGATCAGTGAGGACAGCGACCTGTTCCGGCAGCATCCGGAGTGGGCGCGGGGC
>SKUB01000235.1 GCA_007122315.1 Pseudomonadales bacterium
CAGATCCAGACGGGTCGCAATGCCGACATCCTCGGCGATGCCGAGGTCCAGGAAGGCCAAGCGCTGGCCGCCGACGGCCTGGTCTAGGGTTACGCCGCTGCGGTCGAGGTCCATGCGGCGGAGAATTTCCGAAATCACGGTGGTGTCGAAGGTCAGCAGTACGGTCCCGAGGACCCGGTCCGGATCCACGTCCTCCTGATCAACCACGCGACGGGCGACGTTCACCATCGCGACTGCTTGTCCCTCCAGGCGCAGGGCTTCCGGGAGGGGGCTGGCGCCTTCTTCGGCGCGACGGATCATTTCGACGCCGGCGAAGGACAGCGGCGGATCCTCGTCGAGCGCGACCTGGGCGCTGCCTGCCGGCAGGATGCGCAGCCGCAGCAGGTAGGGCAGTACGGTGCTCAGCTGATCTTCGAGGCTGGCGCGGGCAAGCGGCAGGTCGTCGCCGAGGACGGACACCACTGCGGGTGCTGCCGCCACGTCTTCTGCTACCTGCTGCATCATCCGGATGCGCGATTCGAGCTGACGGGCAAGCATAGTCGCGCCGTTCTCGACCTGGGCCCGTTGATGGTTCTCCGTGGCCGGGGCCAATGCCAGTATCTGCATCAGCACCGCGCCCGCACCGACGCTCAGGAACAGCAGCACGATGGCGATGGCCGGTGCGGCCCCGAGCCGTCTGCCGGAAAAGGGATTGCGACCGCGGGCTGCTGCGGCAGGCACCCTTGCCGCGTTGTGGTCTCGTGTCATGAGTCTGCTGATCCCCTCATTGCCCGTGGCATTCCCGCACATGTTCCGCCGCCGGCCCCCGCCGGACGCTTCCCCGCCGGACGCCTCCCCGGTTGGCGGTCCCCCGGTTGGCGGTCCCCCTTATGGTTTTGCGTGGCGCTTCGTTGCCGGCATCTCCGTTGCTTTTGCGTGGCGTCCGATGCGCTCCATGAGAAGCCGCGCCAGGGCCGTCTTGGGCATGGACGGCAGGGTCTCGGACCCTTCCCGGGACACCAGGGTGACGACGTTGTCGTCGCTGCCGAAGCCGATGTCGCTGCGTGACACGTCGTTCGCCACCACCAGGTCCACCTGCTTGCGTTCGAGCTTGCTGCGTGCGTTCGCCTCGAGGTTCTCGGTCTCCGCAGCAAACGCAACCATGAATGGGCGCGGCTGGCGGCGGGCGATCGTTGCGACGATGTCGGGATTCTCCACCAAGCTCAGTTCCAGTCCCTGCTGGCCTGCTGCTTTCTTGATTTTCTGTTCGGCGGCGCTGGCCGGGCGGAAATCCGCGACCGCAGCGACAGCTATGAAGATGTCGACCTGCCCGGAACAGACGGATTCGGCTGCGGCGAGCATGTCCCGCGCCGTGGTGACGTCGACCCGGGTCACGCCTGGTGGCGTGGTCAGTTCCACCGGGCCGGTGATCAGCGTCACTTCGGCACCGGCCTCTGCGGCTGCGGCCGCCAGGGCGAAGCCTTGTTTGCCGGAGCTGTGATTGCTCAGGTAGCGAACTGGATCGAGAGGCTCGCGGGTGGGACCTGCGGTGATGACGACGCTGCGCCCGGCCAGTATGGGCGGGGTGCCGAGCAGCGCCTGGATCCGCTGCAGCAGTTCCTGGGGCTCGAGCATGCGACCCGGACCTTCGTCGCCACAGGCCTGGGAGCCACTTCCGGGGCCCCACAGAAGGACACCGTCGACGGCGAGCGTCGCGCAGTTGCGCCGGGTTGCGGGACTGCGCCACATGGCCTGATTCATGGCCGGCGCTACTGCAATGGGGGCATCCGTGGCGAGGCAGGCCGTCGTCAGCAGGTCGTCCGCCGTGCCGGCGGCGAGGCGGGCGAGGAAGTCCGCGGACGCGGGCGCCACCATGATCAGGTCGGCCCAGCGGGCGAGTTCGATGTGGCCCATGGCGGCTTCCGCCGCTGGATCGAGCAGGTCGGTTCTGACGGGCCGCCCCGACAGGGCCTGCAAGGTCAGCGGCGTGATGAAACGGGTTGCGGCGGGGGTCATCACCACCTGCACCTCGGCCTCGAGATCGCGCAGGCGTCGGCACAGTTCGCATGCCTTGTACGCAGCGATCCCGCCGGTGATGCCCAGCAGTATCCGTTTTCGCTGAAGAAGCTGCATGAAATCTCGCACGCGGGCTTACCCGAAGCGCCGCTACGATACCATCGACCGGCCTCGAACAGGAAAGCAGCTGCGTGCTGCGATGCGGGTGCAGCGGAGGACGGGATGGCGATTCGACACTGGCCTGAGACGGAACGGCCGCGGGAAAAGCTCCAGCAGCATGGTGTTGCTGCGCTGTCCGATGCGGAACTGCTGGCGATTTGCCTGCGGCATGGGGTTCAGGGCGACTCGGCGGTGACCCTCGCCCGCGACCTGCTGGGCCGATTCGGCGGCCTGCGGGCCCTGTTTCGCGCGCCGCCTGCAGAGCTGCTCGGCTGTGCCGGTATCGGTCCCGCCCGGGTCTCAGAGCTTGCCGCCATCGCCGAGCTCGGGCGCCGCATGCTCGCCGAGCAGGTGAGCCGCGGTACGGTCATCTCCGACCCAGTGGCGGTGCGGCGGTACCTGCTCGGCACCCTGCGGGACCTGGAGCATGAGATATTCGGCTGCCTGTTTCTGGACTCGCGCCACCGGGTGATCCGCTTCGAGCGGCTGTTCCGCGGCACCATCGACGGCGCCAGCGTGCACCCCCGCGAGGTGGTTCGCGCCGCGCTGGCAGCCAACGCGGCGGCCGTGGTGCTGGTCCACAACCATCCTTCCGGCGTTGCCGAGCCCAGCCGGGCGGATGTCCGCATCACCGGACGGTTGAAGAGCGCCCTCGATCTGATCGATGTCCGGGTCCTCGATCACCTTGTCGTGGGCGATGCGGAAGTGGTGTCTCTGGCGGAACGTGGGTTGCTCTGAGGAGGGGCTCGCTTGCCTGGGAGCAGGGCCTCTGGTATAACGCCGCGCTCGCGTTTATCTGGTCCCAGCGGGCCACAGGTATAGAGGCTTAAAGGCAATGTCCCAGGTGTGTCAGGTCACCGGCAAGCGGCCCGCGACCGGTAACAACGTTTCCCACGCCAACAACAAGACGCGGCGTCGGTTTCTTCCGAACCTCCACCAGCATCGGTTCTGGGTCGAGGGCGAGAAGCGCTTCGTGCGCCTGCGCGTGTCCACCAAGGGCCTGCGCATCATCGACAAGCTCGGCATCGAAGCCGTGCTCGAAACGCTGCGTAAACGCGGCGAGAAGGTCTGAGGAGTCCGGTCATGCGAGACAAAATCAAATTGGTGTCGTCTGCCGGAACCGGCCACTACTACACCACCACCAAGAACAAGCGCACCACGCCCGACAAGCTCGAGATGAAGAAATACGACCCGGTCGTACGCAAGCACGTTCCTTACAAGGAAGCGAAGATCAAGTAAGGCCCGCGACGGCGCGCTGAGCGCGCGCCTGAGCACCCCCCTCGTCGTCCCGGATGCAGGTCGCCGTGTGCGGTTCGAGCGCACGCGCTGCTGCCCCCGAAGTCACCTCGAATGCTCGTTTTGCGCGCGGCGTCGGGTCAGGAGTGGCGTTCGAGCAGCAGATTGCCCTTGGCGTCGACCACCGCCTCCCATCCATGGGCGATCATGCTGGTGGCGGTGGGTTCGATCAGCAGCGCCGGCCCCGTGATCCGCTGCCCGCGGACCAATGACTCCCTGGGATAGACGGCAACACCCTCGGACACCCCCGCCATGCGTGTCCTGATGGGCGCTGTGTCCGCTTCGCCCGCGGCAACGTCCGGCAACGCCACGTCCTGGCCCATCGCCCGCAACCGCACCCGGATGTTGACCAGTTCCACCGGCGTCGCCAGCGCGTGCCCGTAGCGGCTGCGATGCAGCTCGTGAAAGGCGGCTTCCAGGGCGCGGCGATCGGTGTCGAAGGGGAGGGCCAGGGCGAAGGCCTGACCACGGTAGCGAAGCTCGAGAAAGATCTCCTCCTGCAGCGTGTTCGGATCCTGCCCTTCCTCCTCCAGCTCCTTGCGGCCGGCAGCCAGCAGCTCGTCGCGTGCAGCCTCGACCGCGTTCCTGTCCAGGTCCTCGAGGTTGCGACTCAGGGTCCGCAGCAGCTGCCGTTCCGGTCGTGCCACCAGCATGCCGAGGGCCGAGAGTACGCCGGCGAAGCTCGGGATCATGGCCCGTGCCATGCCCAGAGATTCCGCCAGATCGCACAGGTGCAAGCCGCCGGCGCCGCCGAAGCAGCACAGCACGAGGTCCCTCGGGTCCCGTCCGCGTTCGATGGACATGACGCGAAGCGCTTGCGCCATGTGCTCGTTGGCGACCCGCAGAATCCCGCGCGCGGCGGTTTCCATATCGGTAGCCAGTGCTTCGGCCACCGCTGCAACCGCCCTGCGGGCCGAGTCCTCGTCCAGCGCCAGGGAACCGCCAAGGGCGGCGTCAGCAGGCAGTCGCCCGAGGACCACATGGGCGTCCGTGACCGTCGCCGCGCGGCCACCACGACCGTAGCAGGCGGGTCCCGGATCGGCGCCGGCTGATTCGGGACCCACCTTGAGCGCACCGCCGGCATCGATGTGCGCGATGGACCCACCGCCGGCGCCGATGGTGTGGATGTCCAGCATGGGTACGGCCACGGGCCAGGGTCCGAGTCGACCCTCCGTGGTGAGTTCGGGTTCGCCGTCGATGAGCGCGACGTCCGTGGAGGTGCCACCCATGTCGAAGGTCAGCAGCCGATCGATGCCGCTGGCCGCGGCCACGGCGGCAGCGCCGGCGAGGCCCCCCGCCGGTCCGGACACCAGCAGATTGACGGCCCGCTGGCTGGCGACCTCTGCCTCCATGGTGCCGCCGGAGGACTGCATGATGGCCAGCCGACAGGGCTCGAGACGGGCCTTCAGACGCCGCAGGTAGCCCTCGACCCGGGGTCCGAGCCAGGCGTTGAGCCAGGTGGCGATACCGCGCTCGTACTCGCGGTACTGGGGCAGGACGAACGATGAGCGACTCACGAAGCGGCGCCCGCCGGATGCATCGCGGATCGCTGCTTCGAGTTCGATTTCGTGGCGTGGATCCATCCAGGCGTAGAGCAGGTTGATGGCCACCGCCTCCGGGGCGAGGCGCTCGAGTTCCGCCAGTAGCGAGTCGATGGCTGCAGGTTCGAGGGGGACCTGTTCGTGGCCTTCGGCATCGAGGCGGGCGGGGATCTCCAGGCACAGCTCGGCGGCCACGGGTGGAGGCTCTGCGCTCGGCGTCAGCACGTAGAGCTCTCGGCGATGCTGGCGGCCAAGGGTGAGGACGTCCGCCAATCCGGCGTTCGCCACATAGGCGGTGCGGACACCCTTGCGTTCCAGCGCCGCGTTGGTGGCCACTGTGCTGCCATGTACAATCCGCAGCGCGCCGGCGGCCACGGCGGATTCCAAGTCCAGTTCCCGGATACCCGCGAGGATTGCACGTTCCGGCGCGTCCGGCGTCGACAGGGTCTTGTGCAGTCGAACGCCGGAGGCCGTCAGCAGCACGAAGTCGGTGAACGTGCCGCCCGTGTCGACGCCAAGCAGCATGGAGCACTCCCGATTCCAGGGTTCGCGGATGGACCTGCGGCGGGCATTCTAGCCCGGATTGCGCAGCAACCGGGCGGCTGCCCGGCCGAACCCGGTGGCGCAGCGGCGCCGACAACACCGCAAGCTGTGGATGGCGCCGATGCCCGAACTTCCCGAAGTCGAAACCACGCGGCGTGGTCTTGCCCCGCATCTCGTCGGCCGTCGCCTCGAAGCCGTGCAGGTCAGAGAACCGCGGCTGCGCTGGCCGGTGGCAGCGGACTTCTCTCAGCGTCTGACCGGGGCCATGCTCACGGATCTGCGGCGGCGCGCCAAGTATCTGCTGTTCGACTTCCAGCGCCCCGCTGGCGGCGGGACCCTGATCGCCCACCTGGGCATGTCGGGCAGCATGCGTCTCGTCGCAGCAGACGCGCCGCTGTTGCCCCACGACCACGTGCAGTTCGTGTTTGCCGGACCGGCCGAATTGCGCCTCAACGACCCGCGTCGTTTCGGCTCCCTGCACTTCGTGGATGGCGCAGCCGACGGCCACTTTCTGCTTGGGCATCTCGGACCGGAGCCGCTGGACCCGGGGTTCGATGGCGAGTACCTGTTCCAGCGCGCGCGGAAACGGCGCGCGCCGGTGAAGGCGTTCATCATGGACGCCCGCATCGTGGTGGGGGTGGGCAACATCTACGCCACCGAAGCTTTGTTCCGCGCCGGGATCCGCCCTTCGCGGCCGGCGGGACGGATTTCCGCTGCACGCTACGCGCTGCTCGCCGATGCCATTCGCGCCGTGCTCGAAGAGGCGCTGATCATGGGCGGGACCACCCTCAGGGACTTCGTCGGCAGCGACGGCCGCCCGGGCTACTTCCGGCAGTCGCTGGCGGTGTACGGACGGGGCGGCGCGCCATGCCGGGTCTGCGGCGGTGTCCTGCGCGGCGATCGCATCGGTCAGCGCGCCACCGTGTTCTGCCCCGCCTGCCAGCGTTGAAGCGGTCGCCCGCCCAGGGGCGTGCTGCGCGCCCGTGAGATGGTGCTATAGTCTTTTAAGAAGCACTTCCGGATGGGATTACAGCCATGGAAATCGCGCGTAAGGCGGCATTGCTCGTCGTCATTTCGGTGCTGGCTTTCGCCAGCATGCCCGCGGAAGCGAACACGGGTCCCGTCGAGGAGCCGAGCGCAGGCGCCATGATAGTCGACCTGGTGGTGGCACGACCCATTGGTGCGGTCATCACGGTGCTCGGGACCGCGACCTTCCTGGTCGGTCTGCCTTTCACCGCGCTTGGCGGCAACGTGGGTGAATCCGGTGAGAAACTGGTGGTGGCGCCGGCTCGGGAAACGTTCCAGCGCTGCCTGGGTTGCAAGAACGCCGGCTGGCGCGGCGATTACGCCGACTAGAGCGCGTGTCCGACGAGGCCGGGCGCAGGGGCCGGCACGGCGGCGCGATCAGCCTGCCGCCTGGGTCGGTTTTCCGTATTGACGCTTGAGGGCTTCGGCCACCGCCGGGTGGACGAACTTGGAGACGTCGCCGCCGTAGATGGCGATTTCCCTGACCAGCGTCGAAGAAATGAACGAGCAGTTCTCCGACGGAGCGAGAAACACGTACTCGATCTCCGGAGCCAGCCGCCGATTCATGTCCACCATCTGGAACTCGTACTCGAAGTCCGCCACCGTGCGCAGGCCACGCAGAATGAACTGGGCACCCTTGCGGCGCACGTAGTGCACCAGCAGTTCGTTGAAACCATCGACTTCGACCCCTGGCAGGTCGCCGAGCACCTCGCGGCACAACGAGATGCGCTCGGCGAGTTCGATGGAGGGATTTTTCTGTGGACTGGTGCCGATGGCGACGATGACGCGATCGAACAATTTCGACGCCCGCTTCACCAGGTCGGCGTGACCGATGGTGATGGGATTGAAGGTGCCTGGATAGACCACCGTGCGCATACGTTCGTCCGCCCCGAGCCGAGTGCCGGCGGATACTAGCGGAAAGGCCCTGGGGCCTCAAACGGCATCGGTGGCGGGCGCGGCGACTTCCAGCAGGCCGCCGACGCTGTCTCCGGTACGGGTTGCCTTGAGCAGGTGCCACGACCCCGCGCCGGGTTCCGTCCACGGCGCGGGATCCTTGGCCGCATGTTCGCAGTAGACCCGGCCTGCGACCGCCAACAGGCCCGCGTCGAGCACGTGGGCCAGCGCGGCTGAGGCGAGTTTGCTGGCGAAGGGCGGGTCGATCAGCACCAGATCGAAGGGCGCCACAGGCTTGCGCGGCCAGCGCAGCGCGTCGTCCCGCAGCACGTCGCAGCGTTCCGGGTCGAGCTCAGCAGCCACTTCGAGGAGCGTCCGGTGGGCGCGCCGGTCCTGCTCGATCAGCACCACCCGTTCTGCTCCGCGCGACAGGGCCTCGAAGCCGAGTGCGCCTGAGCCGGCGAACAGATCCAGCACCCGCGCGCCCTCGATGCGCCCCTGTAGCCAGTTGAACAGGGTCTCCCGGGTCCGCTCGGGCGTCGGCCGCAGGCCCGGCACGTCGGCTACCGGAATGCGGCGATTGCGGAAACGACCGGCGATCAGGCGCACGCGCCCCGATGGGCCGCGCGCTTTCGCAGCGCCGCTGCCTCGATTCTCTCCGCGCTGGTATCCTGTGCGCCGCATCGACGACCCCGGTCAGCCGGCCTGAGGGCCGGAATCAGCGCTGGAGTATCCCATGTTCAAGTTCCGTCGGAAGAAGGCCGGGGATCCGTCCCCCGAGTCGGAGCGGTCCGTCCCGGAGCAGCCTTCCGCTACCCGGACCTCCGACGGCAACACTTCGGAGTCGGTCAGCGACGACCAGGCCGCTCCGGAGGCAGCGTCCGGTGGGCTGTTCGGTCGTCTCAAGGCTGGGCTTTCGCGGACGCGGAGCAACCTGGCCAGCGGCATCGGCCACCTGCTGCTCGGCCAGAAGGTCGTCGACGAAGCCCTGCTCGAAGAGCTCGAAACCCAGCTTCTGCTGGCCGACGTCGGTGTGGAGGCCACGTCCGATATCGTCTCGGCACTGGCTGCCCGGGTCGCGCGGCGGCAGTTGAATGACCCGCAGGCGCTGCTCGAAGCGCTGCGGGAAGAGCTGTCGGCCATGCTGCTCAAGCGCGCGCGGCCCTTCGCGATACCGGCGACGCCCCGCCCCTTCGTCATTCTGGTGGTCGGCGTCAACGGCGTCGGCAAGACCACCACCATCGGCAAGCTGGCCCGTCGCTTCAAGGATGCGGGCCTCGCACCCATGCTGGCCGCCGGTGACACCTTCCGGGCCGCGGCAGTGGAACAGCTGCAGATCTGGGGTCAGCGCAACGACGTGCCGGTGATTGCCCAGGGCGAAGGCGCGGACAGCGCTTCGGTGATTTTCGACGCCCTGTCTGCCGCCCGCAGCCGCGGCGCGGACGTGGTGCTGGCGGACACCGCCGGGCGCCTGCACAACAAACAGCATCTGATGGACGAACTCGCCAAGGTGGGTCGGGTCATGAAGCGCTTCGACCCCGAGGCACCCCACGCGGTGCTGCTGGTGCTCGACGCCGGTACGGGCCAGAACGCCCTTGCCCAGGCCCGTGAATTCGGCCAGGCGGTGAACCTCACGGGTGTGGTGCTGACCAAGCTCGATGGAACTGCCAAGGGTGGCATCGTGTTTGCGATTTCCCGCCAGACCGACCTGCCCATCCAATTCATCGGCGTCGGCGAGGGGGTGGAGGATCTGCGGCCGTTCGAGCCGGAGGCCTTTGTCTCGGCGCTGCTCGACCAGGAAGGTGTCGGCATTGAGCCATGATTGAGCTCACGGGGGTCAGCAAACGCTTCACCAACGGCAGGGAAGCGCTGCAGAACCTGAACCTGACGCTGCCCCGAGGCACGTTGACCTTCCTCACCGGCCACTCCGGCGCTGGCAAGAGCACGCTGCTGAAGCTGCTGCTGCGCATGGAGCTCGCCACCCGGGGTCAGGTCAGCGTCGGGGGCGTCAACCTCGCACGCATGCCGCGCCGGGCCGTTGCCCGCTATCGGCAGCGGATCGGTGTGGTGTTCCAGGATCATCTGCTGCTGCCCCAACGCAGCGTCTTCGACAACGTGGCGATGCCTCTCGTCATTGCCGGCTATCGGGAAGCAGATCGTGCCCGCCGGGTGCGTGCGGCGCTGAGCCGGGTCGGGCTGCTCGACAAGGAGCGTCAGTTCCCGACCCAGCTCTCCGCCGGCGAGCAGCAGCGGGTCGGCATCGCGCGTGCGGTGGTGAACCGCCCTGCCGTCCTGCTTGCAGACGAGCCAACCGGCAACCTGGATCCGACCCTGTCCCGGGAGATCATGGGCCTGTTCCATCTGTTTCAGCAGGTGGGGGTGACTGTGCTCATCGCCACTCATGATCTGGAGTTGGTAGAGGGTTTCGGCGACCGCGTGGTGGAGTTGGCGGACGGCCGCGTGCTGGCGGACAGCGAGGAGGTGGACGATGGCGCGCACGCCTGAAGCCGCCGCGGATGCCCGCCTTCGTCTGGCGCGGCCTGCGGCCTGGGCCCTGCACCATCGGCTGGCGTTCCGCGAGACGCTGGGCCGGCTCAGCGCGGAGGGATTCAACACCCTGCTCGTGGTGCTTACCATCGGCGTCGCGCTGGCATTGCCGGGCTTGCTGTTCATCTCGGTGGAGCGGCTGGCATCCCTGAGCGATCGCTGGGATGGAACACCGAGAATCAACGTGTTCCTGACCGGCGCCGACGCCGAGGCCGTGGCCCTGGGCTGGCAGGCGAAACCGGACGTGGCGGCGGTGACGTATCAGTCGCCGGAAGCTTCGTTGCAGGAACTCATGGCGGCCACCGGTCTCGCTGACGGTTCGGATGGCATTCTCGCGGGCTTCGACGGCAATCCGCTCCCGGCCGTGGCCATCGTGACCCCGCGGCCGGAGGCCGCCGCGCCGGCCCGGGTCCGGGTGCTGGCGGCGGAGCTGGAAGCCGAGCCAGGCGTGGACGGCGTGCAGGTGGACCTGGAGTGGCTGCAACGGCTGCAGGCGGCCGTGGTGCTGATGGAGCGCCTCGCCTTGGGGCTCGGCGCCCTGCTGGCGCTGGCGGTGCTGCTGGTGGTGGGCAGTCTGACGCGGATGGCGGTGGCGCAGCGCCACGACGAGATTCGGGTGCTGAAGCTGGTGGGTGGCAGTGACGGCTTCGTCCTCCGGCCGTTTCTCTATCTGGGCCTGCTGCTGGGTCTCGCCGGCGGCCTGGCGGCGGTGCTCCTGCTGGCGCTGGCGCTGGCCTTCTTCGGCGTTCCCGTGGCCGAACTGGCGCGCAGTTACGGCTCGGACTTCCGGCTCGGCGGGGTGTCACCCGGCCTCGGCCTGCTCCTGCTGGCCGGTGGCGGGCTACTGGGCTGGTTGGGAGCCCTGCTCACGGCTCGCCGCCAGCTGCGCGCCATCGAACCCTGAAGCGGCGCTGACCCGCCGTTCCCGCGTCCTTGAAGGAACTCGAGGGCCAATTAGCAGTCTTAGGAGATGACTGCTAAAATTGGCGAAGCCCAGTATCCATGGGCTGTCAGGAGGAGATCTCGATGTCCACGGCGATCATTGCCACCGGCTCCCTGTCCCCCGGTCGGGACCTGGACCACTACATTCACACCGTCAACAGCTTCGAGATTCTGACGCCCGAAGCCGAGCAGGACTTTGCCCGCCGGCTCCGCGATGAAGGCGATCTGGAAGCGGCTCGGCACCTCGTGCTCTCACATCTGCGCTTCGTGGTGCACGTGGCGCGTTCCTACTCCGGTTACGGCCTGGCCCAGGCGGATCTGATCCAGGAAGGGAACGTCGGCCTGATGAAAGCGGTCAAGCGTTTCGACCCGGAATTCGGCGTTCGCCTCGTCTCCTTCGCAGTGCATTGGATCAAGGCCGAGATCCACGAGTTCATTCTCCGCAACTGGCGCATCGTCAAGGTGGCGACCACCAAGGCCCAGCGTAAGCTGTTCTTCAATCTGCGTGGCGCGAAGAAGCGCCTTGGCTGGATGTCCGGTGACGAGGTCCGGGCCATCGCGGCCGACCTCGGCGTTGCACCGGAAGAGGTGACCCGCATGGAGGGCCGCCTGGCGTCCTACGATGCCTCCTTCGATGCCGATCCCAGCGATGACGACGATGCCGTCTACGCGCCGTCCCAGTACCTGTTCGACGATCACTCCGATCCGGCGGAGCTGGTGGCGGACGAAGACTGGAGCGAGAGTTCCACGACCCTGTTGCAGCGTTCACTGGAGCAGCTCGACGAGCGCAGCCGGGACGTGATCGCGAGCCGTTGGCTCACGGACGACAAGCTCACGCTGCATGACCTTGCGGACCGCTATGAGGTCTCCGCCGAACGTATCCGGCAGATCGAAGCCAATGCGCTGAAGAAGCTCAAGGCTGCCATGGCGGCCTGAGCCGTGCGGGAACCCCTGCTGCTGGTCGGCGCATCACTGGCCGCCCTTGCCGTGGCCCTGGGAGCATTCGGTGCCCACGGGCTGCGGCAGCGCTTGGGTGAGGCCATCGCCACCTGGGAAACCGCGGTTTTCTATCACCTGATCCACGCCCTCGCCATTGTCGTGATAGCAGCGCTGGCCCGCAGCGGCGTCGACCTCACCGGTCTTCGTCCGGCCGGTTGGCTGTTCTGCGTTGGCATCGTTCTGTTCTCCGGCAGCCTCTACCTGCTTGCGCTAGGTGGGCCGCGGGCCCTCGGTCCCATCACGCCGCTGGGCGGCGTCGCCTTCATTGCCGGTTGGATCTGGTTGGCGGTGGCCGCCGTTCGCGATGGCGTGAACCCCTGACCGGAGCGGCCATGGATTCGAGTCCACCGCGGCGCATCCGCAGTTTCGTTCGCCGTCGTGGGCGCCTGACCCAGGCCCAGGAGCGAGCGCTCAACGCACTGTGGTCACGGTTCGGCGTCGATGTGGCCGCGGCCACGGCGCCCGGTTACTGGGACCACGCCTTCGCCGAAACCGGCCCATTGACCCTCGAAATCGGGTTCGGCATGGGCCAGTCGCTGCTCGCCATGGCAGCAGCTGAGCCCCAGCGGCGCTTCGTGGGGGTGGAAGTGCACGAGCCCGGCATCGGCGCGCTGCTGGCCGGGATGGAGGCGCACCAGATCAGCAACATCCGGGTGCTGGCGGCCGACGTCACCGAGGTGCTGTCAACCGTTTTCGCGCCGGGAGAACTGGACCGGGTGCAGATCTTCTTCCCTGACCCCTGGCCCAAGCGGCGCCATCACAAGCGGCGCCTGATCCAGCCTGAATTCGCAGCAATGCTGGCGGAGCGGGTCCGCCCCGGCGGTGACCTGCTGCTGGCCACGGACTGGACCCCTTACGCCCAGCACATGCTGGCGGTACTCGACGCGGCGCCCGAGTGGGACAACGTGGCAGGTCCCGGAGCCGTGGTGCCACGGCCGGCGCTGCGCCCGGAAACCCGGTTCGAGGTCCGCGGTCTGCGCCGTGGCTACGCCGTCAGCGATCTGCACTACAGACGCGTCTGAATTCTCCTCTGGGTGCGGCAGAGCGGCGATGGGGAGCGCCATGACCAAGGGCAGTCAGCGATCGCAAAGCCGACCCTTCGGGCCGACTTTCGCTCCACTGGCAGGGCGCTCGAATCAAGCGCAGTGGAAGCTGAAGTTGGCCGGAGGCCAGCGTCGCGATCGCGGACTGTTGCCGGGCTAAGGCGTGACGCAGATCGCGAAGCTCGCTGCGCGGACGTCAGTTCGCACCTGCGGGATCAAAAGCCCGACAAATCAGAGACTATTGGGTTGTCTTCAGAGGCTGATGCGGTCAGGCGAGGAAGCGGCCGACGACGCGGTCGAGGAAGCGCAGGCCCAGGGGTGTCGTGGTCAGCCGGTCCGGACGCAGCAGGTTCTCGTCTCGCAGGGCCGCGAGCTCGGCGGCCACGGTGGCCAGCGGCAGCCCGGTGCGCGCTTCGAACAGGTCCTCGTCCACGCCCTCGATCAGGCGCAGGGCATTGAGCATGAATTCCTCCGGCAGAACGGCACTGGCGACGATGTCTCGCTTCGCTCGCGGCCCGGGTCGTGCCGCGAGCCAGTCCCGCGGACTGCGGGTGTGGCGGCTGCGAACCACCTCGAGGCGGCCGCCGACGGGGTCTGCGGCCGCCCACGATGACAGCTTGCCGTGGGCACCCGGACCGAGCCCGAGGTAGTCCCCGAAGGTCCAGTAGTTGAGGTTATGGCGACAGGCCTCAAAGGGTCGGGCCCAGGCGGACACCTCGTAGCGCTCATAGCCGGCCGCCATGAGGCGTGCGGCGCCTTCCTCCTCGATGTCGGCGAGAACGTCCTCCACCGGCAGCAGCGGCGGCCGCGAGTGGAATTCGGTGTTCGGCTCGATGGTCAGCTGATACCAGGAGAGATGACCGCCGGCCAGGGCGATGGCCTGATCGATATCCGCCAGTGCCTCCTCGGGGGACTGCCCGGGCAGCCCGTGCATCAGGTCCAGGTTGATCCGCTCGAACCCGGCCTTGCGGGCGGCCTCGACGGCGGTGATGGCTTCCCGGCCCCCATGGATTCTGCCCAGTGCCGCCAGGGCCCGGTCCGCGAAACTCTGGACACCCAGGCTCAGGCGGTTGACGCCGGCGCTGCGAAAGCCCGCGAAGCGATCCGCGTCCACGGTTCCCGGGTTCGCTTCCAGCGTGATCTCCACGTCCGCCGCCAGGCTCAGACGGCCGGCCAGCAGGTCGAGCACCGACCCCACGGTGGCCGGCTTCAGCAGACTCGGCGTTCCCCCCCCGAAAAAGATGCTCACCACGGGGCGGCCTGCCGCCGCAGTCAGGTCCTCGGCGAGATCGTCGGCGATGCGCTCGAGCCAGTCGCGCTCGGGCAGTTCACCGCTGAGGGCGTGGGAATTGAAATCACAGTAGGGGCATTTTCGGACACACCAGGGCACGTGCAGGTAGACCGCCAGCGGTGGCAGGCTGCTCATGTTCCCCGCCAGCTGCCGAGCTGCGCGAGCAGCGCACGCACCGCCTGCCCTCGATGGGACACCGCAGCCTTTTCCTTGCGTTCCAATTCTGCGGCGCTGCGGCCGAGGGCCGGATCGAGGAACAGCGGGTCGTAGCCGAAGCCGTGACCGCCCCGGGGCTCGGTGAGAATCTCGCCCTCCCAGGTGCCGGTGGCGATCAGGGGCGCCGGATCCGCCGCGTGGCGCAGCAGCACCAGCACGCAATGGAAACGCGCGCGGCGGTTGCGGCGGCCTTTCAGGTCGGCCAGCAGACGGCGGTTGTTGGCGGCATCATCGGCGTCCAGACCGGCGAAACGCGCGGAACGCACTCCTGGCGCGCCGTGCAGGGCGTCGACAATGAGGCCGGAGTCGTCTGCGAGCGCCGGACGCTCGGCCAGCGCTGCCACGTGGCGGGCCTTGGCGAGGGCGTTCTCGACGAACGTCAAGCCTTCCTCGGGTGCAGGCTCGATACCGAGCTCGGCCTGGGTGAGAAGTGCGAGCCCGAACTCAGCGAACAGCGGTGCGAGCTCGGCCTGCTTGCCCCGGTTGCCCGACGCGAGGACGATTTCGGAGGCCGTCACTGCCGCCACAGCGCTTTCTGGAAGCGGAGCTCGTGACGGCGCCCGGTATCCGTGTCGGTGACCTGGATACGGAAGCGCAGGGTCTCCCGGTCGCTGAAACGAATGGTCTCCAGGTAGTAGATGGCCTGGGGATCTTCCACTTCCCGGAACCTGAGGGGTTGTGACTGTCCGAGCAGGTTCGTCACCGAGCCTTCGAGTTCGAGCCGCACGGGTGTGGTGGTTCCGTCGTCAGCCACACGACGCCCGGAAATATTGATCAGCCCACGGTCCGGTGCCCGGGTCAGGTCGTAGCGGGAGGCCATCTCCGGTGACAGGTCGGTGGTGTTGAACACGATGTAGTGCACGTCGAGGTCGTCGAAACGCTCGTACTGGCTGGCCATGGCAGGCTGCAGCAGGAGAGCTGCGAACAGTCCGAGCAGGGCGGCGCTTACGCTCCGCCGCTGCGGTGGAGGGCGAACGAAATTCATGACGATGGCTCCCTGCGTGGCCCGGTCGATCCCGACCGTGCGCGGGCCAGCCCGTAGATGGCGATATTTCCGAACAGGTTCGACCACCGGTTGATGAAGCGGTTCGGTCGATAGCCGCCATTGACCACCAGCCTGCGCGTGATGCGCAGTCCGCGTTCGCTGCACAGGGCCTCGAAGTCGGCGAACGTGCACAGGTGGATGTTCGGCGTGTCGTACCAGGCATGCGGCAGGTGACTGGACACCGGCATGCGGCCACGAGTCGCGAGATGAAGCCGACAGCTCCAGTGGCCGAAGTTGGGGAAGGTGACGATACCTTCGGGGGCGATGCGCAGCATCTCGTCGAGGACGTTGGCCGGGTGCCGCACGGCCTGCAGGGTCTCGGTCATCACCACGAGATCGAAGCTGTCGGATTCGTAATCCGAGAGGTCCTCGTCGATGTTGCGCTCGATCACGTTCACGCCCTTGGCGATGCAGGCGGTGATCTTGTCGTGGTCGATCTCGAGTCCATAGCCGTTGACGCCGCGGTGGGCCTGCAGCCAGGCGAGCAGATCTCCGGTCCCGCAGCCGAGATCGAGGACGCGAGCGCCCTGCGGCACCATCTCGGAGATCAGCCGCAGATCCTCGCGCAACTCTGACGGGGCCTCGATCATCGTTCAGCCGCCTCAGTGGTTTCGCTGGCGACCCGGTCCATGTAGGCGCTGAACACGTCAAGGTACCGGGGGATGGGAAGCAGGAACGCATCATGGCCGTAGGGCGCATCGATGTCTGCGTGACTGACGTTGCGCCGGGCACGGATGAGGGCATCCACCAGCTCCCGGGAGCGTTCCGAAGCGAAGCGCCAGTCGGTGGTGAACGACACCAGCAGGTAGCTGGCCCGCGCGTCGCGAAAGGCGCGGACCAGGTCATCGTCGAACTCCCGCGCGGGATCGAAGAAGTCCAACGCACGGGTCATCAGCAGGTAAGTGTTGGCGTCGAAGCGCTGGGAGAATGACCGCCCCTGATAGTGCAGGTAGCTCTCCACCTGGAACTGAACGTCCCGGGCCAGCTCCAGATCGCCGGAGGCGACTTCGCGCCCGAACTTCTCTCTCAGGCCGTCATCGGACTGGTAGGTCACGTGCCCCACCATGCGCGCCAGCATCAGGCCCTGGGTCGGCGCCACGCCGTGTTCTGCATAGCGGCCACCATGGAAGCAGGGGTCGGAATAGATCGCCTGGCGGGCGATTTCATTGAACGCGATGTTCTGGGCCGACAAGCGGGGTGCGCAGGCGATGGCCACCACGTGGCGGATCCGGTCCGGCAGGTCGATGGACCATTGCAGCGCCTGCATGCCACCGAGGCTGCCGCCCACCACCGCAGCCCAGGTTTCGATGCCCAGATGGTCGGCGAGCATGGCTTGGCTTTTGACCCAGTCTCTTACCGTGATGGCGGGGAAGTCCGGCCCCCAGGGTCGGCCGGTGTCCGGATTGATGGAGCTCGGCCCCGTGCTGCCGTGGCAGCCGCCAATGTTGTTCAGCGACACGACGAAGAAGCGGTTGGTATCCAGGGGCTTGCCAGGTCCGATGCAGGTCTCCCACCAGCCGGGCTTGCGGTCCCCGGCGTCGTGATAGCCGGCGGCATGATGGTGTCCGGACAGGGCATGACACACGAGCACGGCGTTGCTGCGCTGGGCGTTCAGTTCCCCGTAGGTTTCATAGACCAGCTCGTGGCGCGGCAGGACCGCACCGCAGCTCAAGGCCAGCGGCGTGTCGAAGGCGACGTGCTGCGGCACGACGATGCCGACCGAGTCCGACGGTACAGCGGTCATGGGCGAGGCCCGTGTGATTCAGGAGCGCGGAGTCTATAGGCGCGTTCCTGAGAGGCGCAACACGGCGGCCCGCCCGGACTTTTGCGACCGCGATGGGTCCGTTCAGCGCAGCAGCTGCCGGGGGATGCCGAATTCCGCGGCAATACCAGGAACCAGGAACTCGCGCACGACCATCAGCAGCAGGAAGACGGCCAGGATCGAAAAGTCGAGCCCGCCCACCGGCGGAATGATGCGACGCACCGGCGCCAGCAGCGGTTCGGTGATCTGGTAGAGCAGCAGGGCACCGGGATGCCGGTTGCCCGGCGACACCCAGCTCAGAATCACCACGATCAGCAGTGCCCAGAAATAGATGTCGAACACCAGCATCAGCAGCCGGAACGGCGAGATCACCAGGGCGGTCATGAAGGGCAGCCCGCTGAACAGCAGCAACAGCAGGAGCAGCTGCAATGCCAGCGCCACCACCAGAGCCGCAAGGTCCAGGCCGCCCATGGTGGGGATCGCCATGCGGATGGGCTTGAGCACCGGATCGGTGATCTTCACGATGGCCTGACAGATCGGGTTGTAGAAATCGGCCCGCACCGCCTGAATGATGAAGCGCAGCATCGCGGCCAGGCAGAGCAGGGTCAGGATGGTCTGAATGATGAAGAAACCCGCACCGCTGATCGCCTGATTCATGCTGACTCCCATACTGATTCGAGTTGGATTGACCTGCAGCGGCCCGACCGCCTGCAGTCGGGCCTGACGGCCGGATGCATCAGGCGCCCGGGTCGGATTGTTCCAGTTCCTGTGCCAGGGTCACGGAGCGCAGAGCGGCGGCGGCCACGGCCCGGTCCACCAGCCCCATGAGATCGCCTTCGGCGAACACCCGCAGCGCCTCGGCGGTCGTGCCCCCTTTGGACGTGACCTGCTCGCGCAGCGTGCCTGGATCCGTGTCGCCCTGGGCCATGCGCGCGGCGCCGAACGCGGTCTGCAGCACCAGCGCGCGGCTGGTGTCCGGGTCCAGGCCCTGGCGCATGCCGGCCTCGATCATGGCTTCCATGAAGTGAAAGAAGTACGCCGGCCCGCTTCCGGATACGGCCGTCACCGCATCGAGCAGGGCTTCGTCGTCCACCCAGCGCACGGCGCCTGCGGTGGCGAGCACGGCCTCCGCCTGTTCGCGGCCCGCGTCGGTCACGTCTGCCGTACCGTAGAGCACGGACATGCCGGCGCCCACCAGCGCCGGGGTGTTGGGCATGCAGCGCACCAGTGGCACGGCGCCGGCCCAGCGCCTCAGCGCCGAGGTACGGAGCCCCGCCGCGATGGACACCAGCAGCGGCTGATGCTGCGCGAGTAATGGGGCGAGCGGCTCCAGCACGGCGCGCATGGCCTGTGGCTTGACTGCGAGAACCAGGAGGTCCACGCCTGCCACGAGGGCCTCGTTGTCGCTGCCGAGCCCGATTGCGCCCAGTTCGGCCAGGCGCTCCCGGGCGTCCGCACTGGGATCACTCACCTGGATGGTGTCCGCCGCCCGGCCCGCCTGCAACAGGCCGCCGACCAGCGAGCGCGCCATGTTGCCGCCGCCGATGAAGCCAACGACCGGTTGTCCGGCTGTCGTCATGCCTGTACTCCCTTCTGTCCGGTCGTGGTCGCAGCCGGTCGAGGTCCGAACAGTGCCGTGCCGATGCGCAGGTGGGTCGCGCCTTCCGCTACGGCAGCCTCGAGATCGTCACTCATGCCCATGGACAGCACATCCAGTTTCGCTCCCGGTAGCGCCGCCTCGAGCCTGCGCGCGAGGGCGGCCAGAGTCCGGAACGGCTCACGCTGCGCCGCCGGGTCGGATCGCGGCGCCGGCAGGGCCATCAGTCCGCGCACAGTGATGCCCGGCAACTCCCGGGCTGCGGTCAGCACCGCTTCCACGTCGCCAGGGGCCAGCCCGGCCTTGCTGCGCTCGGCATCCAGATTCACCTGCAGGCAGACGTTCAATGGCCCCCGCGCTGCCGGCCGCTGCCGCGCCAGGCGCTCCAAGAGACGCAACCGGTCCACCGAATGCACCCAGTCGAAGTGCTCGGCCACTGCCCGGGTCTTGTTGCTCTGCAGGGCGCCGACGAAATGCCAGCACAGCGGCAGGTCAGCGAGGGCACGCTGCTTGTCGAGGGCCTCCTGCAGGTAGTTCTCGCCGATATCGGTCACGCCTTCCTTGGCCAGCGCCCGGATCTCTTCGGCACTGCGCGTCTTCGCGACCGCAATCAGGCGGACGGACGCAGGATCCCGGCCCGCGTCGCGGGCAGCTGATTCGATGCGCTCATGGACCCGCGCAAGGCGCTGTCGCAGTTCATGCTGCATGGTGCTGGGCAGTGCCGTCGCGGTGCAAGGGCGCACAGTGTAGCGACTTGGCGGGGTGTGGTGCATCGCCGGGGCCGGTTCTATGATGAAGTTGAGTCGGGTGCACCAGGGGTGCATCCGCACGTCGATGGGAACTGTACATGGACATCACCGAACTGCTCGCCTTCAGCGCCAAACAGGGCGCGTCCGATCTGCATCTGTCTGCCGGTCTGCCGCCGATGATCCGCGTGGACGGCGACGTGCGCCGTATCAATCTGCCGCCCATGGATCACCGGGAGGTCCACGGTCTCATCTACGAGATCATGAACGACAAGCAGCGGAAGGATTACGAGGAGTTCCTCGAGACGGACTTCTCCTTCGAGGTCCAGGGCGTTGCCCGCTTCCGGGTCAATGCGTTCAACCAGAATCGCGGGGCCGGGGCGGTGTTCCGGACCATTCCGTCCAAGGTACTGACCATGGACGACCTCGGCATGGGGGACGTGTTCAAGAAGATCGCCAGCACCGCGCGCGGCCTCTGCCTGGTGACCGGCCCCACGGGTTCCGGTAAGTCCACTACCCTGGCGGCGATGATCGACTTCATCAACAACATGAAGTACGAGCATATCCTCACTATCGAGGACCCCATCGAGTTCGTCCACGAATCCAAGAAGTGCCTGGTGAACCAGCGTGAGGTGCACCGCGACACCCATGGCTTCAACGAGGCCCTCCGGTCTGCGCTGCGGGAGGATCCGGACATCATTCTGGTTGGTGAGCTGCGGGACCTGGAGACCATCCGGCTGGCGCTGGAAGCCGCGGAAACCGGGCACATGGTATTCGGCACCCTGCATACCCAATCGGCGGCCAAGACCATCGACCGGATCATCGACGTGTTTCCCGCGCAGGAGAAATCCATGGTGCGGTCCATGCTTTCGGAGTCGCTGCAGGCGGTCATTTCCCAGGCGCTGCTGAAAAAGCAGGGCGGGGGCCGCGTTGCGGCCCACGAGATCATGATCTGCACCCCGGCGATCCGGAACCTGATCCGTGAGGACAAAGTGGCACAGATGTACTCGGCCATTCAGTCCGGTGCCCAGCATGGTTCCCAGACCCTCGATCAGTGCCTGAAGACCCTGGTCGAGAAACGTCTGGTGACGCGCGAAGTAGCGCGGGAGAAGGCGAAGCAGCCGGAACATTTCTGATCAATGCCGCTTCGGTAACAGCGATCACCGCATACGGGAACCGGAATGGACGTCGAGAAACTGCTGCAATTCATGGTCGAGAAGGGTGCGTCCGACCTGTTCATCACGGCGGGCGTGCCGCCGTCAGTGAAGCTCAATGGTCGCATGATGCCGGTCACCAAGAGCCCGCTGTCCCCCGAGCAGTCCAGGGAGATCGTGATCGGGGTGATGAACGATGAGCAGAAGGCGGAGTTCAAGCGCAACAAGGAGTGCAACTTCGCCATCTCCACCCGTAGCCAGGGCCGCTTCCGGGTGAGCGCGTTCCAGCAGCGCAACATGGTGGGCCTGGTGGCACGGCGCATCGAGACCCAGATTCCCACCATGGAGGATCTCAACCTGCCCAAGGTGCTCAAGCACCTGTCCATGACCAAGCGCGGCCTGATCATCTTCGTGGGTGCGACCGGAACGGGTAAGTCCACCTCCCTCGCAGCGATGATCGGCCACCGCAATCGGAACTCGAAGGGTCACATCATCACCATCGAGGACCCCATCGAGTTCATCCACCAGCACGCCGGCTGCATCGTCACCCAGCGCGAGGTGGGGGTGGATACCGACTCCTTCGAGGTGGCGCTGAAGAACACCCTGCGCCAGGCCCCGGACGTCATCATGCTCGGCGAGGTGCGCTCCCGGGAGACCATGGATTACGCCCTCGCGTTCGCCGAGACCGGCCATCTGGCGTTGTGCACCCTGCACGCCAACAACGCCAACCAGGCGCTGGATCGGATCATCCACTTCTTCGGCGCGGATCGGCATGAGCAGGTGTGGATGGATCTGTCCCTGAACCTGCGCGCCATCGTGGCGCAGCAACTGGTGCCGACCAAAGATGGTTCAGCGCGGCGCGCGGCCATCGAGGTGCTCATCAATACGCCGCTGGTGGCGGACACCATCCGCAAAGGTGACGTGCACCTCCTCAAGGAGATGATGCTGAAGGGGACCGAGGCGGGCATGATGACCTTCGACCAATCCCTGTATGCGCTCTATGCCGCCGGCGACATCGACTACGAGGTCGCCATCGCCCACGCCGACTCCGCGAACGACCTGCGCCTGATGATCAAGATGGGGGTGGATGCCGACAACAGCCGGCTCGATGCCGCGGCCGACAAGCTGTCGCTGGAGGAAACGGACGACCTGGTGCGCTGACCGCGCTCACTTGATCAGCGCTTGCTTACCGCTGCGCCGCGAGCCAATCCTCCAAAATCACCTGGGCCGCTACCGCGTGGTCGGCCTCCTTCGATGGCCGAGTGGACAGCCGCGCATAGGCCTCCCGGGTCGTCAGGCGCTCGTCCTGGAACTCCACGATCTGTCCGAAGCGCCCAGCGAGGCGGCGGCCGAAGCGACGAGCCCGAACGCACAGTTCGCTCTCGCTGCCGTCCATGTTCAACGGCAACCCGACCACGGCCACGTCCGGCTGCCAGGTCGCAAGCAGGGTCTGTACCACGTCCCAGTCCGGGACGCCGTCGCGGGCGCTGAGGCGGGTCAGTGGTGTCGCCGTGCCGGTGGTGGTCTGGCCCGTGGCGACGCCGATCCAGCGCAGGCCATAGTCGAAACCGAGCGCCGTGCGGGCTGCGCTGGCGCGGCGCGAGTCCGCCATCAGGCGTGGCCGGCTTCGCCGCTGATGAGGCGGAAGTCGATGCCCAGGATGGCCGCGGCCCGGTCCACCCGTTCGCTGAAGGGTGTGCTGAAGATGATCTCCGGATCAGCGGCGCAGGTGAGCCAGGCATTGTCGGCCAGCTCCGATTCCAACTGGCCGGCACCCCAACCCGCGTAGCCCACGCAGACGAGGAAGCGTTCGGGTCCGTCGCCGGCGGCGATGGCGGCAAGGATCTCCCGGGCCGTAGTCAGCGCCATGCCGTCATTGAGAATCAGTGAGCTTTCGAACAGCACGTCTCTGCTGTGCAGCACGAAGCCACGATCCCGTTGCACCGGCCCGCCCTCCAGCATCGGCGCGTCCCGGTGATGGGTACCTTCGATGTCCAGCTGATCGAACAGCTCCCCGAGCGCCACGTCCGCCAGTGGCCGATTGATCATGAGGCCCAGGGCGCCGTCGTCGTTGTGCTCGCAGAGGTAGGTGATGCTGGCGCCGAAATAGCTGCCGGTGAGCGCCGGCATGGCGAGCAGGAACTGATGCTTGAGAAAGTCGCTCATCCGCTGCTGTCCACCATGCCGCGGCGGAACTGCCAGGTGCGGACGATCTGCAGGACGTCCGCTTCCCGGCGCATCTCTTCGGGGAACGGCAGGTACGGCGCGCCCAGCCGCACGATGCGCAGCGCGGCCTCATCGAGAATCGAGGAACCGCTGGAGTCGAGGATGCGCACGTCGCGCAGGGCGCCACTGGCGTCGATCTCCACCAGCACCCGGAGGTCGCCTTCGAGGCTGCGGCGGCGCGCCTCGGCCGGATAGTTGAGGTTGCCGATGGACTCGATCTTGTTGCGCCAGGCGTTTACGTAGGCGGCTTCGACGGCGGTGCGGGTGCTGGCGCTGGTGATGCGCCGGACGCGGGGACCGCGGGCATCGAGCTGCAATTCCGTGGCCTGGCGGGCATCCGCGCTGGCCAGGGCCTGGGCCCGCTGCATGAGCACGTTGCGCAGCTCCGTCGCATCGGGCTCCTGTGGCAGTGTCTCCGCCACGTCGGGAACGGCCAGGGTGCTGTCACGGCTGCTGATCTGCTCAGGCAGGCGATCTTCCGCTGCAGTCTGGGGCAGCGCTTCGAACGTTTCTGCCAGGCGCGCGTCGCCGTCGTTGGCCGGCTGGTCCGTGGTCATCTCCCTGGCCTCGTCCAGACTGCCGCTGGCCTCCTGATCGGCCTGCGCGAGGAAGTCCGCATCCTGTGGGGTCTCACGACTCTGGAACTGGGCCAGGGTGACCTCGAGACTGCGCACGGGCTCCCCCGGTTCGGGCATGACGAAGCCGATCCCGAGGATCACCGCCACGTGCAGGGCCCCCACGAGGAACAGAGCGAAGGACATGCGATCGCCCGCACTGACCTCGGCTTGCGGCCGCTCGAGGGCGAAGTCTGCCGCCGAGATGGCGACCGTCGGCGTCATGCGCTTACGGCGGCCTGCCGCGGCAGGTCGCTTGCCAGACGGTCGAGGAGGTCACCTGCGATGTCGAGGCCGCACTGGGCGTCCAGCTCGCGGATGCAGGTGGGGCAGGTGACGTTGATCTCGGTGAGGTAGTCGCCGATGACATCGAGACCGACGAAGCGCAGTCCCCGGGCCCGAAGCTGCGGCGCCACCTGCTCACAGATCCAGCGATCGCGGTCGCTTAAGGGTCGGGCCTCGCCGCGCCCGCCGGCAGCCAGATTGCCGCGGGTTTCGCCGCTGGCCGGGATCCGGGCCAGCGCGAACGGTACCGGCTCGCCATCGATGACGAGGATGCGCTTGTCACCGTCTCTGATCTCCGGCAGATAGCGCTGGGCCATGATCATTCGCTGTCCGTGCTCGGTCAGGGTCTCGATGATCACCGACAGGTTGGTGTCGCCGGGGCGGATGTGAAAGATGGATGCCCCGCCCATGCCGTCCAGCGGTTTCATCACTACGTCACCCTGCTCGGCGAGGAAGCTGCGCAGCACGTCCGCCCTGCGGGTCACCACCAGCGGCGGCCCGCACTCCGGAAAGCGCGTCGCGAACAGCTTCTCATTGCAGTCGCGCAGGCTCTGGGGCCGGTTCACCACGGGGGTTCCTGCTGCCTCCACCTGCTCGAGCAGATGCGTCGCGTAGAGGTATTCCATGTCGAAGGGTGGATCCTTGCGCATCAGCACCAGATCCAGGTCCGTCATGGGTTCGAGTTCGACCTCGCCGAGGCTCCAGAACGGCTCCGAGTCCAGGTCGATGCTGATGTCACGCATGAAAGCCATCACCCGGTTGCCCGCGAGATGCATGTCTCCCTGAAGGATATACCGCACGCGCCATCCGCGCCGCTCGGCGGCTTTGATCATGGCGAGCGTGGAATCCTTCTTGCGGTGCAGCGTCGTGACGGGATCCATCACGATCCCGAGATCTGTCATGGCAGTTTCCATCGACTGTGCCGAGGCAGGTTAAACTGCGCCCGAAGCGCGGGCAAGACCGCCGTTTCTGGTCTATGAGCGCAAGCGAAAATCCAAAGCTGACGCTTACTTATGGCATGACTTTCAACGCTGTGCTACAAGAATTGGGGTGGCCGCCGACGTCTTTCGCACAGGCGCAGGCTGGCAGCATTGACATGACCCCGGCGGCTCACGGTCGCCATGTGGATAACCAGGACGGGAGCGGGATGGCTGACGACACGCGCAGCGTGAGGGTCATGGTGATCGACGATTCGAAGACCATCCGGCGCACGGCGGAAACGCTGCTGCAGAAGGAAGGCTTCGAGGTCATCACGGCGACGGACGGTTTCGATGCCTTGGCCAAGATTGCCGACACCAAGCCTTCGATCATCTTCGTGGACATCATGATGCCGCGCCTCGACGGCTACCAGACCTGTGCACTGATCAAGAACAACCAAGCCTTCAAGTCGACTCCGGTGGTGATGCTCTCGTCCAAGGACGGCTTGTTCGACAAGGCCAAGGGCCGGATCGTCGGCTCGGATCAATACCTCACCAAGCCGTTCAGTCGCGATGAACTGCTCGGTGCCATCCGCCAGCTCGTACCCGAAGCGGCGGGTTCTTGAAGATCCTGGCGACCGGGATCGGTCGTCGCTGGACAGCCGGCGGGCCCGAGTCCGCCGCGAGTATGGGACGGGAGCCCCCAACGCACATGGCCAGAATTCTGATCGTCGATGACTCGGCCACCGAACTGCGGCAGCTCGCCCAGATGCTGGAGCGCCATGGCCATCACGTGCTGGCGGCGTCCACGGGCAGGGAAGGTGTCTCACTGGCCAACTCCGAACAGCCGGACCTGGTGCTGATGGATGTGGTGATGCCGGAAGTGAACGGTTTTCAGGCCACGCGCCAGATCGCCCGGGAGGAGCACACCTCGCACATCCCGGTGATCATCGTCAGCGCCAAGGACCAGGCAGCGGACCGGGTCTGGGGCGAGCGCCAGGGGGCGAAGGGTTACCTCACCAAGCCGGTGAAGGAGGGCGATCTCATGGCCGCCGTGAACCAGATTCTGGGAAGCTGAGCCGTGTCCTCCCTGGATGTCCGGGCAACCGGCGGCGCCACGGCCAACGAGGCCATGGCGCTGCTGCGTGGTCTTGCCCGCGCCGCCACGGCCTGCGCGCTGCCGCTGCCTGCCCGGCAGGAAACGGTGGAACCTTGGCGTGGCCTCGGTTTCAACGTCGGCAGCAACCGCCTCGTGTCTGAGCTCGGCCAGGTGCTGGAGGTGGTGGCGCCGCCGCGGCTGACGCCCATTCCAGGTGTGCGGCCCTGGGTGCTCGGAGTCGCCAATCTGCGTGGCCGGCTGCTGCCGGTGATCGATCTTTGCGGTTACGTCGGACTCGAGAATACCGCCCCACGGCCGCAGTGGCGGGTGCTGGTCGTTGAGGATGGTGAGCTCTACTGCGGCCTCCTCGTGGAGCAGTCCTTCGGGATGATGCAGTTCGAGCCGCAGGAAGCAGAAGAACCCGAAGAGGCGTCGCTGGATCCGAGCATCGCACGTTTCGTGCGCGGCGGGTTCCGGCAGAGCGCCAGGCCATGGCGGGTGATCGACGTGCGGGCCCTGGTCCGCGAGCCGGCCTTTTTTGACGTGGCGGCGATCTGAAGATCGCCGCAAGCAAGCACTGGAGCGGCAGACATGACACAGAGAAGGAGCCACAGGCTGCAGCGGGGCAGCGTGGTGTTGCCGACCCTGCTGGTGGTGTTCATCACCGCCACGGCGGCCGCGCTGGGCTGGGCGTTCTACGTCCAGGGCTCCCTGCTGACCAATCCCGGCCTGCTGATTGCGATGCTCGGCATGTTGCTGGTGGTCGTGGTCGCCTGGATGATCATCCGCGACGCCCAGCGCCGCCTGAACGTGCAGGCGCGACAGAACGCCCAGAACCAGGAAGCGATCCTGCAGCTGCTCGATGAGCTGGCGGATCTTGCGGACGGCGACCTCAGGGTGCACGCCTCCGTTACCGAGAACTTCACCGGCGCCATCGCCGACTCCATCAACTTTGCCATCGACCAGATGCGCGGCCTGGTGGCCAACATCAATCGACTGTCGGTGCAGGTGGCAGCGGCGGCGGACGAAACCCAGGCCACCGCCCGCAGCTTGGCCAGTGCGGCGGACAATCAGGCCAAGGAGATCGACGCGGCCACCGATGCGGTCAACGACATGGCCACCTCCATCGACGAGGTGTCCACCAACGCCGCGGAGTCGGCCACGGTGGCCGAGCGTGCGGTGGAAATCGCAGGCAAAGGCGGCGTGGTCGTGCGCAACACCATCGGCGGCATGGACCGCATCCGCGGTCAGATCCAGGAGACATCGAAGCGCATCAAGCGTCTCGGCGAAAGCTCCCAGGAAATCGGCGACATCGTCTCGCTGATCAACGACATTGCCGATCAGACCAACATCCTGTCCCTGAACGCAGCGATCCAGGCCTCCATGGCTGGCGACGCGGGCCGCGGCTTCGCGGTGGTGGCGGACGAGGTGCAACGGCTTGCTGAGCGGGCTTCCGCCGCCACCAAGCAGATCGCCGCGCTGGTCAAGGCGATCCAGACCGACACCAACGAGGCGGTGATCTCCATGGAGCAGACCACCACGGAAGTGGTGGAAGGGGCTCGTCTGGCCCAGGATGCCGGGGTCGCGCTGGAGGAGATCGAAGGCGTCTCGCAGAGCCTGGCGGAGCTGATTCAGAACATTTCCAACACGGCGCGGCAGCAGGCGGCGACGGCAGGGCAGATCTCCAACACGATGAGCGTCATTCAGGAGATTACCTCCACCACGTCGAAGAGCTCCGAGGCCACCGCCGCATCCATCGGCGAACTGGCCACCATGGCGTCCCAGATGCGACGCTCGGTGGAGGGCTTCAAGCTGCCCGAGCGGCAGCCCAGCCTGGGCGTCGAGCTGCCGATCGCGCCGCGTCCGGCTGATGAGGCCCAGAAGCGCCAGACCCGGCTCGCGAGCGCAGCGGCGGGCGGCTGAGTGAGGATGAGATTTCATGGACCAGGGCTGGCATGAGCCATGAGTGATGCGCGCGGTTTCATGGCCCTGGACTGGGTCAGAGACGAGCTCGACGGCACCCTGAAGCAGGCTCAGGCGTCTCTCGAGGCGCTGGAGTCGGGGAACGATGCCACCGATGCGCGGGAGTGTCTGAGCCGTCTGCATCAGGTCCACGGCACCCTGCAGATGGTGGAGCTTCCCGGCGCCGCCCGCTTCGCCGCGGAACTCGAAGCGCTGGCGCAGGCCCTGATGGACGGCACCCTCGAGGATGTCGCCGCAGCCCAGGAGGCCCTCATGGAGGGCATCCTGCAGATTTCGACCCACCTCGACCGGGTGCAGCGCGGCGGTTCGGACGAACTCGGCCCTTTCCGCTCGCTGATCAACCGCATGCGCGCCGCCCGCGGCGCCGAGCCGGAAGAGGTCGCATCGGGGTCGGCCGCGGACGGACGTGCGATCGCCGCCTTTCGGGAAGCGAACGGCGCCGAGAGCGCACGCGTCCTGCGCCTGAAATTCCAGCGCGCCATGCTGGCGCTGCTGCGCCGGACCCAGCCGCCGGAGCGGCTCTGGCCCTATTTCGATCGCCTGTTCACCAAGCTCGAAGCCATCACGCCGCCGTCACATCTGGCCCGTCTGTGGGGGCTTGCCGCAGGTGCCATGGAGCGACAGCGCGCGGCGGGAACCGTCGACGCCGCCCCGCTGCTGCCCATGCTGCGGGGCCTCGACGCCGCCCTGCGCCGGCTCTCCGAGAGCCCGGAGCAGAGCCTGGGGCAACCGCCACCCGAGGCCCTGGTAAGCGGCCTCGGTGCGCTGTTCGAACCGCCCTGGGAGTCGGACACCGCGCGCATCATCGCGCTGCGGCGGCAGTGGGCGTCTGCAAACAGTGGGGACGATTTCGCCATTGGTGCCGATGACGCCACCATCGCTACCGTGGCGGCCGCGTTGCACGAGGAACTCGCTGGCATTCGCGATCAGCTCGACCTTTTCGCCCGGGGCAGCGTCAATGACACAGCCGCCCTCGGTGAACTGGCTGACGTGCTGCAGCGGGTGGCCGGTACCCTGTCGGTGGTCGGCCTGGACGACCTGCGCATTCGCATCAGCGACCAGATCGAGGGTGTGGAGGCGCTCGCGCGCGGAGAGCCGCTGAACGACGATACGGTCATGGACGTGGCCAGCGCCGTGCTGGAGGTGGACGGCCGGTTGATGGCCCTGGCCGGAATCGACAGCGAAGAGGGCGAACACATCCCGGGTTCCCTGTCCGATGCCCACGCCGCCGTGCTGCGGGAAGTTCGCGGCTCCCTGGACGGCGTCAAGCAGTCCATCGTCGACTTCATCACCTCGGATTGGGAGCACGCCCACCTCAGTCCCATCGCCGGCACCCTGGGTGCGGTGCGCAGCGTCCTGGGGATCATCCCTCTGGAGCGCGCCAGCGACCTGGTGGAGTGCTGCCGTCTGTATCTGCAGAACGACATTCTGGCGGAGCAGCGGGTGCCCGAGTGGCAGCGGCTCGACACCCTGGCCGACGCGATCACGAGCATCGACTATTACCTCGAACGCATGCTGGACGACCGCTCCGTTCCGGACCCACGGCTGCTCGACATTGCCGAGGAGAGCGTTCGCGATCTCGGGTACCCCTCATCCGCTCTCGCCGGGCGCACAACGGCTCCGCCTGCTGCACGCCGTGACGACGACAGCGAAGAGCCTGGGGGCGACGATGATGGCGGCGGCCACGACGGGGGTGGCGGCGGGGGCGCCGGGCCAGGCTCCGGGGAGCTGGCGACTGCCGATGCCGAACAGAATCCGGACCTGAATCCGGATCCGCGGGACGCAGCCGCCGATGGAGGCTGGCAGCAACCAGAACGGCTTCGCAGCGAGGCAGACGATGAAGCGCTGAGCCTGCAGGCGTCGGGAACGACCTTCGATGCCGCGCCGGCATGGCAGAACGAGTCTGAGCCGTCGGCCTCTGGGAGCCTCGACTTCGACATGGCGCAGGACGCGACGCCTGCCGATACGCGCTCGCCCTGGTCGGCTGCCGCGGAGGGCGAGTTCGCGCAGCAGGATTCGACCACATCCCTGGCCTTCGAACTGCATGAAGACGACTCGGATGCGACGCTGGGTGGTCCGGGCCTGGTCGAGGATCCGGTGTCCGCCGAGCTTCAGGATTGGGATGCCCCAGCGGGTAGCCGCGATCATGCCGAGGAGGCATTCGATCTCAGTGCTGCCGAAAGCCCTGCCGATACGAGGCCGCAATCCGGATCGGCCCGCGACTGGGATGAGCCCTCGGCGCTGACTGGCCCGACGGAGCCGTCGTTCGACCTCAGCGCAGATCCGGATGCGGAATCCGCAGGGGCCACGATCTCAGCCGCACCGGACACAGGCGTAGCAAGCCGCACTGACGACGTCGCCGCGACCGGCACCGATGCGCCTGATGGCGACGATGAACAGCCTCTGGTGGACCAGGACATTATCGAGGTGTTCCTGGAAGAGATCAGTGAGGTTCTCGCGCAGCTGGATGCCCGCCTGCCGGAGCTGCTGGCGAATCCGAGCGACAGCGATGCGCTTGCCGAGGTCCGGCGTGCCTTCCATACGCTCAAGGGCAGTGGCCGCATGGTGGGTGCGGCGCTTCTCGGCGAGCTGGCATGGTCCGTTGAGAACATGCTCAACCGGGTGATCGACGGCACCATTGCCGCCAGCGTCCCCGTACTCGAATTGATCCAGAACGCCCGTGCGTCCGTGCCGCCGCTGCAGCAGGCGTTCGCTGAGCGTCGGAACCCGGACGTGGACGTCCAGCGGCTGATGGAGAACGCGGACATTCTGGCGTCCGGCGGAACGGCCGAGGATCTGCAGGATGGTGACTCCGCCGACGATGACTGGGATGACGACGAGGCGCCGATCACTGCGGACGACGATTTCCTGCTCGATACCGCCAGCGACGACGCCCCGCCCGTGCCTCGGTCCATGGCGGAGTCCACCTCCGCGCCGGAACCGGAATTGCTCGAAATCTTCGATCAGGAAGCCGGCGAGCATCTGACGACGCTGCGCGATTACCTGGCGGAAGGCATGCGCAACGGCTATGCGCCACCTCTTGCCGACAGCATCAGGCGGGCGCTGCATACGCTGAAAGGCAGCGCCGCCATGGCCGAGCTGCCCGGGCTCGCTGACCTTGCGCAGCGGCTCGAAGGCATCGTGCGTGGCTACCTGGAAATCCACCGTGAAGCGGACGCGTCCCTGATGAGCGTCCTCGAACTCGGCGTCGAACGAATCGAAGCGATTCGCGAGCAACTGCAGCAGCTTGGCAGCGAGCCCGTGTTCGCGGACGCCGACGCCGCGTTTGGCGATGCGGCCGATTCGCTGGCGCAGGAACTCGATCAGGCGCTTGCCGCCCGCGAGCGCGCCGGCGTCACCCTCACCGAGGTGTTCCACGCCGACGGGATCGACACGGTGGTGGAAGGGGCCCGCGTGCTCGACGACCTGGCCGCTGGGCAGGCGTCACCGCAGGCCCTCGAGGAACTGGCCGCCGAACTCGTCGCGCTCGGCAGTCGGGCCGAGGGCGCGGGTGAAACCGCCATCGTTGCGCTGGCTACGGCCTACGCCGCTGCGCTGCGTGGCGTCGGCGAGAAGCCTGACGCCCATGTGATGGCTCAGTTGCGGAGCGGACACGACGAGCTGATGAATCGGCTCGATGCCCTGGCCGCGGGTCTCGAAGTGGTCGCCGCCGACGACGTCGTTGCGGCGTTGCAGGCTTTGCCCCTGAATGACGCTGCAGGGTCGGTTGAAGCTGGCGACGAAGGTCCCGGTCTCGAGGAGCCTGATGCTTTCGCTGCGGAGGGGTTCAGCAACGACACCGCCTCCGCTGCGCCGCCGGCAGATGATGACCTCGCGTCCCTGGACCTGGACCCGGACATGCTCGAGATCTTCTTCGAGGAGACTGACGAGCTGCTGCACGACATCGAAGGGAGTCTCGCCGACTGGCCGTCGCCTGCTGCACGCGACGGGGTGATGCGAGCCCTGCACACCCTCAAGGGTGGTGCGCGGATGGCAGGCCTCGTCGGCCTGGGCAGCCGCGTCCACGAGCTCGAGAGTTGGCTGGAGACCACCGCGGACGCGGATCCGGACGTCAAGGGAACCTTGCAGGAGTCCGTCGACGAACTTGTCGAGCGCGTAGCGGGGTTGCGCCGGGGCGATGCCGAGCCGGCCAGCGCTGCGCTGTCCCCGACTGGAAACGAGGTGAGTGTCGACAGCGTTGCGCCGCTGGATGTCGCCGAGCCTTCGGAGTCCGATTTCGATCTCGGCGATCTCGGCGATCTCGGCGATCTCGGCGATCTCG
>SKUB01000021.1 GCA_007122315.1 Pseudomonadales bacterium
GACTGGGTCACGGGGTTTCACGCCGTCCGGGCGGCACTGGATTCCGGTTCGGTCTCCGAGGTGTGGCTCGCGACCGAGCGTCGCGATGGCCGCAGCCGCGAGCTCGAAGCCCGCTGCCGTACGCTGGATGTGAGCGTGAAGCGCGTTGCGCGCCGGGATCTCGATGCGCTGGACGCCGGCGCGCATCAGGGTGTGGCGGCGAGGGTGGCCGAGGGCCGCGCCCCGGGTGATGAAGGCGCGCTCGAAGCACTGCTCGACAGTCTCTCTGAGCCACCGTTGCTGCTCATCGTCGAGGGCGTCACGGACCCGCGCAATCTCGGTGCCTGCATGCGCAGCGCCGAGGCCTCCGGCGCGCACGCGGTGGTGGTGCCGAGGAGTCGCAGTGCGCCGCTGACCCCGGCCGCGCGCAAGGTGGCCAGCGGCGCCGCGGAGCGTCTGCCACTGATCATGGTCGCCAACCTCGCCCGCACCCTGCGGTGGCTCGCGCAGCGCGGCGTCATGCGGGTGGGGCTTGCCGGCGAAGGCGACGAGCTGCTCTGGTCAGTGGACCTGCGCGGCGGCTGCGCGTTGCTGCTCGGCGCTGAGGACAGTGGCCTGCGGCGACTGACCCGGGAGCACTGTGACCGCATCGTCCGGCTGCCCATGTCCGGGGAAGTGGACAGCCTGAACGTCTCCGTGACGGCTGGAATCGCCCTGTTCGAGGTGGTCCGGCAGCGCATGAGTGCATGAGGGTTGCCCGCCTCTGCGGTGGGTCAGTCGAGCACCGAAACCCGGTTGCTTCCCTCCAGGCGCTCCCGTAGAATCCGCGCTCCCGCGAGGACGGCCCCTTAGAGGCCGTGTTCCCCACTCCTTGCTGCACGCCTGTCGCGGCGGTGGCTACATATCCGAAGGGAGTCGACATGCGACACTATGAAATCGTGTTTCTGGTCCATCCGGACCAGAGCGAGCAAGTGCCTTCGATGGTCGAGCGCTACAAGACCATCATCGAGGAGGCCAAAGGTCAGGTTCACCGGCTCGAAGACTGGGGCCGTCGCCAGCTCGCCTACCCCATCAACAAGATCCACAAAGCGCATTACGTGCTCATGAACGTGGAGTGCGGCAGCGAAGCCATTGCCGAGATCGAGAACGTATTCCGCTTCAACGACGCCATCATCCGCAACATGATCCTGAACATGGACGAGGCGGTCACCGAGCCCTCGCCCATGGTCAAGCCGGAGCGCGAAGGCCGCGACCGGGACCGTGATCGCGGTGAGCGCCGCGGCGATGATGACCGCTCCGGCGGCCGTGATTCCGACGAAGACGAGGAGTAAGCGCCATGGCCCGTTTCTTCCGCCGCCGCAAGTTCTGCCGCTTCACCGCCGATGGCGTGAAGCAGATCGACTACAAGGACATCGAAACGCTCAAGCAGTACGTCACCGAGACCGGCAAGATCGTGCCGAGCCGCATCACCGGCACCAAGGCACGCTATCAGCGCCAGCTCTCCAGGGCGATCAAGCGGGCGCGTTTCCTGGCCCTGCTGCCCTACACCGACGGGCAAGTGTGAGGGAGTCACCATGCAACTGATCCTGCTCGAACGGGTACGTAATCTCGGGGACCTCGGTGACGAGGTGAATGTGAAGGCTGGCTATGGCCGCAACTACTTGCTGCCCCAGGGCAAGGCGGTGCGCGCGACGGCTGCGAATCGCGAAGAGTTCGAGGGACGTCGCAAGGAACTCGAACAGCAGTCGGCCGAGCAGCTGACCCGTGCTCAGGCGCGGGCGCAGGACCTCGAGGGCGTCAGCGTCACCATCGCGGCACGTGCCGGCGAAGAAGGCCGCCTCTACGGTTCGGTGGGTCCGCGGGAAGTCGCCGAGGCCCTCACCGCCGCGAACCACGAGGTGAACAAGGCCGATGTGCGCATGCCCATCGGTCCGATCCGTGTCACCGGTGAGTACCAGGTCGAGATCCACCTGCACTCGGACGTCACCTGCACCGTCACGGTACTCGTCATCGCCGAGTGATCCGGCAGCTTTTGCCCACCTTCGCTTGACGCCTTCGAGCGGCTGCACCACGCTTGAAGGCGTCCGGCATTCCCCGGGCTTTCGCTGCCATCGAGGTCTCAATCCATGTCGGAGCCCGGTTACTCGTCGCCGCCGGGACCCCATGAGGCCCGCGCTGATGCGAGGGTCGCAGGCGTCAAGATCCCACCCCACTCCATCGAGGCTGAGCAGGCCGTGCTCGGCGGTTTGCTGCTGCATTCTGCAAGCTACTGGGAGATCGCGGATGCCGTCTCCGAGAAGGACTTCTACCGCAACGACCATCGCCTGATCTGGCGCGCCATTGCCGATCTCATGGAGGAGAGCGTGGCTGTGGACGTGCTCACGGTGGGTCGCGCCCTCGAGCACATGGGGCAGGCCAGCCGCGGACTCGATACCGCCTACCTTGCCGAGCTCGCCGAAAGCACACCCGGGGTCAGCAACCTGCGCGCGTATGCGGACATCGTCCGCGAGCGGGCGGTGCTGCGGCAGCTCATCGACGTGGCCGGCCGCATCGCGGACAGCGCGTTCGCCCCGGAGGGCCGCAAGAGTTCCGAGCTGCTCGACGAAGCCGAGCGCGCGGTGTTCCAGATCGCCGAGGACCGGCCCAAGGAGGGCGGTCCCGAGGGCGCCCGGGATCTGCTGAAGCGGGCGGTGGAACGCATCGATCGCCTGGTTGCGTCGAAGAACTCCATCACCGGGCTTGCCAGCGGCTTTCCGGATCTCGATGGCTACACGTCCGGGTTCCAGGAGTCCGACCTGGTGATCGTTGCCGGGCGGCCCTCCATGGGCAAGACCGCGTTCGCGATGAATCTGGTCGAGAATGCCCTGATGGTGGACGAGCCCCGTCCCGTCCTGGTGTTTTCCATGGAGATGCCGGGGGAAGCGCTGATCATGCGGATGCTGTCCTCACTCGGGCGCATCAATCAGGGCCACATCCGCTCCGGGCAGCTCACCGACGACGACTGGCCGCGCCTCGCCTCCACCATGACCCTGCTGCGGGACCGGCCCCTGTACATCGACGACACCGCGGCCCTGACCCCGAACGAGATGCGGGCGCGGGCACGCCGCCTCGCCCGGGAACACGGCCGTCTCGGCATGATCGTGGTGGACTACCTGCAGCTCATGCGGGTGGCCGGTACCTCCGAGAACCGCACCGGCGAGATTTCCGAGATCTCACGCTC
>SKUB01000241.1 GCA_007122315.1 Pseudomonadales bacterium
GATCGGCCGCCACCACCAGGCGATGAGCAGCGTGGCGACCAGGGACAGGACGCCGCCGAGGACCATGCTCTGCCCGGCGCCGATGGCGCCCGCCCAGAATCCGATCCAGATGGTGCCGAGATTGTTCGCGGTCTGGGCCGCCAGGATCATCAGCGAGAACGCGCGGCCGCGCATGTGGTCGGGCGTGGTGAGCATCACCGTCGTGTGGCGGACGGTGACGGTCACCGAGTCCGCTGCGCCCAGCAGCGCGATCATGAGCACGCCGAGCCAGAGGTAGGGCGCGAGGCCGAACGCAAACAGAATCACCGCGTAGGCCAGCGAGGCATACAGCACCAGCATGCCCTTGGCACGGTAGCCCGCCAGTGCCAAGGCGACGAAGGAACCGAGCACCGCACCGGCGGAATTCGCCGCCCCGAGCAGACCGGTGGCATGCGCCCCGGCCGCGAACATGCCCAATGCCAGCACCGGCAGGATCTCACGATAGAACGACACCACCGTGATACCCGTGTCGAGCAGGAACAGGCCCGGCAGAATCGGATGCTTCGCCACGTAGCGCAGACCGTCGATGGTCTGGCTCACGGTGGTCCCGGCCTGCCGCCCTTCGGCATGCCCCACGGTGCGAACCATCCAGGGCATGGCCAACGCGATCAGGGACAGCGCCGCCGCCACCAGGAACGCCGTCGTCAGCCCGGCCGTCAGCGTCAGCGCTGCGAACAGCAACGGCCCGAGAATGGCCGCCGTGTTGCTGGTGGCGTTGTCGGTGGACGCGGCGCGCATCAGCTGTCGGTCCGGAACGACCACTGCGACCAGCGCTGCCCGGGCCGGGTTCGCCAGCATCTGCGACGCCGCCGCCACCGCGATGGCGAGGTAGACC
Source organism: Pseudomonadales bacterium (assembly GCA_007122315.1). Lineage (GTDB taxonomy): Bacteria > Pseudomonadota > Gammaproteobacteria > Pseudomonadales > Azotimanducaceae > SLTB01. The sequence goes on from SKUB01000241.1 coordinate 875, forward strand.
AGCCACGGCGTCAGCGCTTCGAGAGCATTGAGCACACCAAGGGTGAGCATGACGGTGAACGTGAGGCTGTGGGCGAGGATCATGAGGCGCTTGCGATCGATGCGATCCGCGAGCGTACCGCCCCACAGCAGCGCCGGAATCTGGACGAACAGCTGCACTACGCCGATCAGGCCGACCATCATTGCCGAGCCGGTGTCGTCCAGCAGCCACTGGGCAGTACCGAGGATGCGCAGCCACAGGCCGATGGAACTGCACAACAGGATCGTCCACAGCAGGCGATAGTCGCGAAAGCGGAATGGCGCCCACGGTCGATCATCCGATGCGCTCACTCAGATCCCCTCCCCAGAGTGCAGCGGGTTCAGGACACGCTCTCTGCCAGCGCGTCGAGTTCCTCCCAGCGCGCAAAGGCCGCGTCGAGCTCGGCCTGCGTGGACGCCAGATCGGCGTTCAGTCGTTTGGTGGCCGCCGGGCCCTTGCGATGCAATTCAGGATCGCTGAGCTGCCCGGACAACTCCGCGAGCCGCGCCTCGAGATGCTCGATCTTCTGCGGCAACGCCTCGAGTTCCAACGACTGGGCATAGGTCAGTTTGCGTGGTCGCCGGCGCGTGCCGGCGATGGGCGTCGGTTTGAGTTCCGGCTGCCCGCCACCGGATGGAGTCCGCCGCGACGAGCGCCGTGCCAGCCAGTCGCTGTAACCACCCACGGACTCCTCGACGCTGCCGGAACCGTCCAGCACCAGCAGGCTGGTGACCACGTTGTCCAGGAATTCGCGGTCGTGGGAGACCAGCAGCAGGGTGCCGGGATAGTCCACCAGTAGTTCCTCCAGGAGCTCCAGAGTCTCAACGTCGAGGTCGTTGGTGGGCTCGTCCATGACCAGCAGGTTGGAGGGCTGGGCGAACAACCGCGCCAGCAGCAGCCGATTGCGCTCGCCACCGGAGAGCCGAGTGATCGGCGCGCGCGCCCGATCGGGCGCGAACAGGAAGTCCTGCAGATAGCTGATGACGTGGCGCCGTTTGCCGTCGAGCTCGATGAAATCCCGCCCCTCTGCGACGTTGTCAACGGCGGTGGCCGAATCATCCAGCTGAGCACGCTGCTGGTCGAAGTAGGCGATCTCGAGCCCGGTACCGAGCGTCACTTTGCCCGAATCAGGGGCGAGGTCGCCAAGCATGAGCCGCAGCAGCGTGGTCTTGCCGGCACCGTTCGCACCCACCAGGCCTACGCGATCACCCCGCAGAATGGTCGTGGAGAAATCCTCGATCAGGCGCCGCTCCGGCCAGCCGAAGTTCACGTGCTCGAGTTCGACCACCCGTTTGCCCGAGCGGTCGGCGCTGGCAGCCGTCATCTTCACGCGGCCCTCGCGCTCGATGCGCTGAGCCCGCTCCCTGCGCATCTGCTCCAGCGCCCGGACGCGACCCTCGTTGCGGGTGCGCCGTGCCTTGATGCCCTGGCGGATCCAGACCTCCTCTTCCGCCAGTTTGCGGTCGAAGTGGGCGCGGGCCTGCTGCTCGGCGTGCAGTCGCTCTTCGCGACGGCGGAGGTAATTGTCGTAGTCGCCAGGCCAGCTCGTCAGCCCACCGCGGTCGATCTCCACGATGCGTGTCGCCAGGGCCCGCAGGAAACGCCGATCGTGGGTGATGAAGACGATGCTGCCGGGAAAGCTGGCGAGGAAGCCCTCGAGCCAGTCGATGGCGGCGATGTCGAGATGGTTCGTGGGCTCGTCGAGGAGCAGTACATCCGGCTCCAGGACCAGGGCCTGAGCCAGCAGCACGCGCCGGCGCATGCCGCCGGAGAGGGTTGCGAAGTCGGCGTCGCCCGGCAACTCCAGACGGGTCACTACGGCATCGACGCGACGCTCGAGGTCCCAGCCGCCGCCGGCCTCGATTCGGGTCTGTAGATCGCCCAGGCGATCCGCCGCGCCCGGTGCAGAAAGGTCACCCGCAGCCAGGTGGTGATACGCGGCCAGCAGGCGGCCCTGCTCACCCAGGGGTGCCGCCACCACGTCGTAGACGGTACCGGCGGTGTCGACGGGCACCTCCTGGGCCAGTCGCGCCACCACCGTTCCCGGATTGCGGGTGATGCTGCCTTCGTCGGCTTGGATCTCACCTGCCAGCAGCTTCAGCAGGGTGGATTTGCCGGCGCCGTTACGGCCGACAATGCAGATCCGTTCGCCGTTTTCGATCTCCATATCCACACCGGCCAGCAACAGGTGCTGGCCACCGATACCGAACTCGAGTTGTTGCACGCTGATCAGGGTCATGAAGCACCGCAGGATGGAGGGGGCGAGCGGGCGCCATGGTGCCACAACCGCCGCATTCGAGCGCGC
>SKUB01000025.1 GCA_007122315.1 Pseudomonadales bacterium
AAGCTCGCGGGGCGGAAGCCGCAAGGCGGATTCCTCGAAGGCAACAGCGGGCGGCAAGGCACCTCAAAAGCGTCGCAGCAGCAAGCGTGACGCCGGGCGCAGCCGTCCCGATGCACCGCCTGCAGTTGCAGCGGAGTCCGAGATCAACGCCGAGGCGGCACCGGCAGCCGGGAGCGAGAAGCTGCAGAAAGTGCTGGCCCGCGCCGGTCTCGGCTCGCGCCGCGCCCTCGAGGAGTGGATCAGTGCCGGCCGCATCAAGGTCAACGGTGAGGTCGCCCAGCTCGGAGATCGCGTGGCGGGCAGCGATCGCATCGAGGTGGACGGCCGTGCCCTCGGCCGCAGCGCCGACGTCGAACCCACGGTCCGCGTGCTGCTCTACAACAAGCCTCAGGGCGAGATATGCACCCGCAATGATCCGGAAGGGCGCCCGACCTGCTTCGATCGTCTGCCGCGCCTGCCCACGGGGCGCTGGGTCGCCGTCGGTCGCCTGGACTACAACACCAGCGGCCTGCTGCTGTTCACCACGGATGGCGAACTGGCCAACCGCCTCATGCATCCGACGGCCCAGCTGGATCGCGAGTACGCGGTGCGGGTTCACGGCGCGGTCGAGGACGAGGTGCTGCAGCGGCTGAAGGATGGCGTGCTGCTGGAGGACGGTCCGGCGCGCTTCAGCGACGTGCAGTATTACGGCGGCGAAGGTGCCAACCGTTGGTATCACGTCGTGCTCATGGAGGGGCGCAATCGGGAGGTGCGTCGCCTGTGGGAATCCCAGGGCGTTGAAGTCAGCCGCCTGAAGCGGGTCCGGTTCGGGCCCCTGGTGATGCCCTCGACTCTGGTGATGGGCCGCTGGCTGGAACTGCGCCCTGAAGAGATCGATGCGCTGTGCCGCCTGGTTGGCATGCCGGAAGCCCACGGTGGCGGCAACCGGGCCCGCCTCGGGCACTCCAAGCTCTTCGTCCCCTATCCGGGTCTACTCTAGCCCTGGTCAGGCCCTGGTCAGAGAAGGCGGAGCCAGCTGCGGGCTTCGATGCTCTGGCCGTTGACCTCACGGGCACCGGGGCCGAACAGCCACAGGTACAAGGGCATCAGATCCGATGCCGTGGGCAGCGTTGCCGGATCCTCACCGGGAAACGCAGCGGCGCGCATGGCCGTGCGGGTCCCGCCGGGATTGAGGCTGGCGAAACGGACCGGAGAAATCTGGTCGGCCTCGTCGGCAAACACCTTCATGAGTGCTTCCACTCCGGCTTTTGCCACGGCGTACGCGCCCCAGTACGCCCGCGGTCGCAGCCCGGCCCCGGAACCCGTGAACAGTACCAGCGGCGCGGGCTGATCCTGCTTCTCGTCTGCAGGCGCGTGCGCGCCGCCCGCCTCCAACAACGGCAGCAGCGCCTGGGTCAGGATGAAATTGCTGCTGAGATTCGTGGCGATGACCTGGTGCCATTGGTGCGCATCGTAATTCGCCAGCGGCACCCGCGGCCCGAGAATGCTGGCGTTGTGCAGTAACCCGTCGAGGCGCCCGAAGCCGTCATCGATGGCCGCTGCGAGCTGCTGGCCGTCCTCGGCGGTGAGGCCGGCGAGGTTCACCGCCTGGATCACCGGTTCCGGATGACCGGCGGCGACGATTTCATCGTAGACCGCCATCAGCTTCGCTTCAGTGCGGCCGAACAGCAGTACGGTGGCACCGTGGGCCGCGAACGCGTTGGCCGCGGCGCGACCGATCCCGGCCCCCGCGCCGGTCACGGCGATCACGCGCTCCGCAAGCAGGTTCGCCGGCGGCTGCCAGTCCGGATCGAAGGCGCTCACTGCGGGCGCACCGCGTGCACGATGTAGTTCACGTCCACGTCCCGATCGATCCGGCAGTCACGGGTGAAGGGGTTGTAGCGCATGCCGGCGATTTCCTTCAGCTCCAGACCCGCTGCGCGAATCCAGCGTGCCAGTTCCGAGGGTCGGATGAAGCGGGCGTAGTCGTGGGTACCCTTGGGCAGCAGTCCGAGCACGTACTCGGCACCCACCACCGCCAGTGCCCAGGCCTTCGGATTGCGGTTGATGGTGGAGAAAAACAGGTCGCCGCCGGGTCGCGCCAGCTCGGCACAGGCGCGGATCACCGATGCCGGCTCCGGTACGTGTTCCAGCATTTCCAGGCAGGTCACCACGTCGAAGGCGCCCGGCGACTCGGCTGCCAGCACCTCCGCGGCGCAGTGCCGATAGTCCACTTCGACGCCGGACTCCAGGCCATGCAGCCGGGCCACGGTCAGCGGTGCTGCGCCGGCATCGATGCCGGTGACGCGGGCGCCCAGCTGCGCCATGCCCTCGGTCAGCAGGCCGCCGCCGCAACCCACGTCGACGACCCGGGCGCCGGCCAGCGGGTGGCGCCCGGCGATCCAGGCGAGGCGCGCCGGATTGATGTCGTGCAGGGGGCGGAAGTCGCCTTCCGGATCCCACCAGCGGTGCGCCATGGCCTCGAACTTGGCCACTTCCGCCGGGTCGATGTTGTCTGCCTGGCTCATGGTCACTGCTCATCCTGCATGCGATTGCGCCAGCGGCGGACGCTGGCGAGGATTGCATCGGTGTCCTGACGCAGATGGCGACCCTTATCAAAGATCGGCTCGCCGTCCACCCACACGGTGCTCACGCCCCGCTCTCCGCCGGCATAGACCAGCTGGGATTCCGGGTGAAACACCGGCTCATTGGCGATGCCTGAGAGATCCACCGCCACCATGTCTGCCGCCTTGCCGGATTCGAGAGAGCCGGTCAGATCCCCGAAGCCGAGGGCCTCGGCACCGTCCAAGGTCGCCATCCGGATCACCTCGAGGGCCGGCAGGGCGGCCGCGTCGGCAGCGACGGCCTTGGCCAGGATAGCCGCCACGTGCATCTCCCGGAACAGGGACAGGCTGTTGTTGCTGGCGGCACCGTCGGTGCCGAGGGCGACCCGAACACCTGCTGCCCGCAGTTCCGCCACCGGGCAGAAGCCGCTGGCGAGCTTCAGGTTCGACTGCGGGCAGTGAACGACGCTGACGGCATGGCGCGCGAGTCGGCCGGGATCGCCGGGCTCGAGCTGCGTCATGTGCACAGCCTGCAGATTCGGACCGAGCAGGCCGCAACGCTCGAGGGTTTCCAGCGGCCGCTCACCGGTCTCCTTGCGGGCGGTGGCGATCTCCTCGGTGGTTTCGTGGAGATGAATCTGTACCCGGACGTCGAGCTCCTCCGCCAGCACGGCGATGCGCGCGAGATGCAGCGCGTCCAGGGCATAGGTGGAATGGGGCCCGAAGGCGATGCGAATACGGTCGGAGTCCCGGTACTCGTCGTGCAGGGCGAGGGACTTGTGGATCGCCTCGTCGGCACCACTGGACCAGGCGTTGGGAAAGCGCACCAGGGGGCCGAGGATCTGCGCCCGGATGCCGGCGCGCAGCGCCACCGCTGCGCTGGCCTCCGGGAAGAAATACATGTCGCTGAACGTGGTGGTGCCGGCGGCCACCATTTCCGCCACGGCGAGTGCGGTGCCGTCGGCGACGAAGGCCGGGTCCACCCAGCGGCCCTCCAGCGGCCAGATGCGCTCGTTCAGCCAGGTGGCCAGGGGCAGGTCGTCGGCGTAACCGCGGAGAAGGCTCATGGCCGCGTGGCCATGGGCATTGACCAGGCCCGGCAGCAGCGCGTGCCGGTCGAGGCGTGTCTCCGGCAGGTCCGGCCAGCGTTCCCGGGCCACCGGCGTGGGCAGCACCGCGAGCACCTTCGATCCGGCCAGCACGACGCTGTGGTCGTCGAGAACGCGATTCTCGGGCGCCACGGGCAGCACCCAGCGGGCGCTGAGCAGAGCGGTGGCGGTATCTGGCGGCATGGCGGGCTCCAGCGATCCGGCCGCGGATCATAGCAGAGGGTCCCGCCGGCGGGGGTCCCGGTGGGCTTCTCAGCCGCACAGCGGCGCCGCGATATCGGGCAGCCACTGTGCTCGCCTCTGGGGCCCGCGCGCGCTAAAATGTTCTGCTTTCCGGACGCGTCCCGCGGGCGTGACTCGATGAAGCCGATTTTCGGCTTCATGGGGCCTTTGCGCCCGGACTCGGGCGATCATCGAGGACTTCATGGCAGAGATCGGTAGGGAAATTCTTCCCGTCAACATCGAGGACGAGCTCAAGCAGTCCTATCTCGATTACGCAATGAGCGTGATCGTCGGGCGGGCGCTCCCCGATGTGCGCGATGGGCTCAAGCCGGTGCATCGACGGGTGCTGTTCGCCATGAGCGAACTCAACAACACCTGGAACCGGCCCTACATGAAGTCGGCGCGGGTGGTCGGTGAGGTGATCGGTAAGTATCACCCCCACGGCGATTCGGCGGTGTACGACACCATCGTGCGCATGGCGCAGACGTTCTCCATGCGCTACCTGCTGGTGGACGGGCAGGGCAACTTCGGTTCCGTGGACGGTGATCCGCCGGCGGCCATGCGCTATACGGAAGTGCGCATGGCGAAGCTGGCAGACCTGCTGCTGGCGGATCTGGACAAGGAAACCGTCGATCACGTACCCAACTACGACGAAACCCTGTCCATGCCCGAGGTGCTGCCGACCCGGGTGCCGAACCTGCTGGTGAACGGCTCCTCCGGCATCGCCGTCGGCATGGCCACCAACATTCCGCCCCACAACCTCGGCGAGGTCGGACGCGCCTGTATTGCGCTCATCGATGACGAAGACCTCACCATCGATGACCTGATGACCTACATTCAGGGGCCGGACTTCCCCACCGGCGCCATCATCAATGGTCGCGCGGGCATCGTGCAGGCTTACAAGACCGGACGTGGACGCATCTACGTCCGCGCCCGGGCAGAAGTGGAAACGGACGCGAAGACCGGACGCGACACCATCATCGTCCATGAAATCCCGTACATGCTGAACAAGGCGCGGCTGATCGAGAAGATCGCCGAGCTGGTCAAGGAGAAGCGCATCGAGGGGATTTCCGAGCTGCGTGACGAGTCCGACAAGGACGGCATGCGCGTGGTCATCGAGATCCGCCGTGGCGAGTCCGGCGAGGTGGTGCTGAACAACCTCTACAGCCAGACTCAGCTGCAGACCGTGTTCGGCATCAACTGCGTCGCCCTCGAGCAGGGCCAGCCGAAGGTGATGAACCTCAAGCAGATGCTCGAGGCTTTCATCCGCCACCGCCGCGAAGTGGTCACACGCCGCACCGTCTACCTGCTGCGCAAGGCACGGGAGCGCGGGCACATCCTCGAAGGTCAGGCCGTGGCGCTGTCGAACATCGACGAAGTGATCGCGGTGATCAAGGCGTCGCCGACGCCGGCGGAAGCACGGGATGCCCTGTGCGGCCGCGGCTGGGAGTCACCGACGGTCTCCTCGCTGCTGGCGCGTGCCGGTGCCGAGGCCTGCCGTCCGGACGGACTCGAGGAGCAGTACGGGCTGCGCGACGGTCAGTACTGGCTGTCGCCGACCCAGGCCCAGGCCATCCTCGATCTGCGCCTGAATCGCCTCACCAGCATGGAGCAGGACAAGCTCATCGAGGAGTATCAGGCGCTGCTCAGCGAAATCGAGGGCTACATCGAAATCCTCGAAGATGGCGATCGCCTGATGGCGGTGATCCGCGGCGAGCTCGAGGAGGTGGTCGAGGCCTACGACGATCCGCGGCGGACCGAGATCACGGGCTCGTACGAGGATCTGTCCTATGAGGATCTGATCAACGAAGAGGATATGGTGGTCACGGTCTCGAACCGCGGCTATGCCAAGGCCCAGCCGTTGGCGACCTACGAGGCGCAGCGCCGCGGCGGCCGCGGCAAGGCCGCCACCAACCTCAACGACGAGGACTTCGTCGAGCATCTTCTGGTAGCCAACTCCCACGACACCATTCTCTGCTTCACCGACCAGGGCAAGGTGTTCTGGTTGAAGGTCTATCAGTTCCCCCAGGGCACGCGAACCTCACGCGGCCGCCCCATCGTCAATCTGTTACCGCTGAGTGAGGGCGAGCGGGTCACCACGCTGCTGCCGGTACAGGAGAACACCGAAGACGGCTTCATCTTCATGGCCACCGCCAACGGTACCGTGAAGAAGACGCCCATCGACCAGTTCTCGCGGCCGCGATCCGTCGGCCTGATCGCCATCGACCTCGAGCCCGGCAACCATCTGGTGCGGGCCGCGTTCACGGACGGCAGCCGCGACGTCATGCTGTTCGCCGCCTCCGGCAAGGCGGTGCGCTTCAAGGAGTCCGACGTCCGTGCCATGGGCCGGACGGCGCGCGGTGTGCGCGGCATCCGTCTGCTGGGCAATGACACCGTCATCGCCTGCATCATTCCGGATACCGAGGGCGAGATCCTCACCGCCAGCGAGCACGGCTACGGCAAGCGCACCGACGTCAGCGAGTTTCCGCTGCGGGGCCGTGGCGCCCAGGGCGTCATCGCCATGCGTACCTCGGAGCGTAATGGTCGCGTCGTCGGTGCCGCCCAGGTGGCGCCGGGTGAGGAGATCATGCTCATTTCCAATCAGGGTACGCTGGTACGGACGCGGGTCGACGAGGTGCCGCGGCTGTCCCGGGCGACTCAGGGCGTGCGCCTGATCAACCTGCGTGACGGCGAGCACATGGTGGGTCTCGAGCGCATTGCGGAGAGCGACGTGGACGATGCCGGCACGGCAGTCGACGCTCAGGGTGAGCGTCCTGATGAGGCACCAGGTGAGGCCGACTGATCGCGAAGCCCTGTTTTCGCTCGTCGAGCACGCTCGGGCCCGCATTGGCCGCGCAGGCACAGGAATGACTGTTTCACCCATGGAGTGCCCACTGCAATGAGTCGCGTGTACAACTTTTCTGCCGGTCCGGCGGCGCTGCCGGAAGCGGTGCTCGAGCGCGCCCGCAACGAGATGCTCGACTACGCCGGTGTGGGCATGTCCGTGATGGAAATGAGTCACCGCAGCGCAGCTTTCATCGATATCGCTTCCAGGGCGGAAACGGATCTGCGCGAACTGCTGGCCATTCCGGATGACTACAAGGTCTTGTTCCTGCAGGGCGGGGCCACCGCCCAGTTCGCGGCGGTGCCCCTGAATCTGTGTGCCGCGGACAGCGCCGCGGCCTATGTCGACTCCGGATACTGGTCCGGCAAGGCCATCGCCGAGGCGGGCCGCTTCTGCCGTGCCACGGTCGCCGCGTCCAGCAAGGACAGTGGCCATACCAGCGTGCCGCCGCGCTCGGAGTGGTCACTGCCGAAGGATGCGAGCTACCTGCACATTACGCCGAACGAGACCATCGGCGGGGTCGCCTATGACGGGATACCCGAGGTGGACGGCTTACAGCTGGTGGCGGATTACAGCTCGAGCATTCTGGCGGCACCGCTGGACGTGTCCCGTTTCGGCGTGATCTACGCCGGCGCGCAGAAGAACATCGGCCCTGCGGGACTGACCCTGGTGATCGTCCGCGGGGATCTGCTCGGACGTGCCCGGAAGGACACGCCGGCGAGTCTGGACTGGACCATTGCCGCGGAAGCGGACTCCATGTACAACACGCCGCCGACGTTCGCCTGGTACCTGGCGGGACTGGTATTCCGCTGGTTGAAGGACCTTGGCGGACTCGAGGCCATGGCCGAGATCAACCGGCGCAAGGCGGCAACCCTGTATGGCGCCATCGACGCCAGCAACTTCTACGCGTCCCCGGTGGCCAAGGCGAACCGGTCCTGGATGAACGTGCCGTTCACGCTTGCGGATCCGGCATTGGACAAGTCCTTTCTCGACGAGGCGGAGACCCGCGGCCTGACCAACCTCAAGGGTCATCGCAGCGTCGGCGGCATGCGCGCAAGCCTTTACAACGCCGTCAGCCAGGAGGCGGTCGACGCCCTGGTGGCGTTCATGCACGATTTCGAACGTAAACACGCCTGAAAGTGTCTTCGCATGCAGGATGACCGACACCCATGACTCCGGGAGAAGGTGACACGATGGAGGCTGCACTCGCAGCGCTGCGCGAGCGCATCGACGCCATCGATCTCGAACTGCAGCGGCTGCTGAACGCACGCGCGGAGGCGGCCCAGGAAGTGGCGCGGGTGAAGCTCGAGGCGGATCCCGCCTCCGAGCCCGTGTTCTATCGGCCCGAGCGCGAAGCGCAAGTGCTGTCGCGGGTTAAGGCGCGCAACACCGGGCCCATGGGCGACGAGGAAATGGCGCGGCTGTTCCGGGAGATCATGTCCTGCTGCCTGGCGCTGGAGCAGCCGCTGACGGTGGCCTACCTCGGCCCTGAGGGCACGTTCACCGAGGCGGCGGCCATCAAGCACTTTGGCCATTTCGCGCGCACCCGGCCGATGGCGTCCATCGCCGAGGTGTTCCGTGAAGTGGAGTCCGGCAGCGCCCATTACGGCGTGGTGCCGGTGGAGAACTCCACCGAGGGTGTCGTCAACCATACGCTGGACAGCTTCATGGCCTCACCGCTGCAGATTGCCGGTGAGGTGGAGTTGCGCATCCACCATCATCTGCTGCTGCCGCCGGGTGTTGCGCCTGCGGATCTGCGCCGGGTGTTTTCCCATCAGCAGTCCCTGGCCCAGTGCCGTTTCTGGCTGGACGCCCACTGGCCGCAGCTGGAGCGGATTCCCGTGGCGAGCAACGCGGAGGCGGCCGCGCTGGTGGCCAAGGAGACGAACGCGGCCGCCATCGCCGGCGAAATGGCGGCCGAGCGCTACGGGCTCGTGAAACTCGCCAACAACATCGAGGATCAGCCGGACAACACCACCCGGTTCCTGGTACTCGGTCGGCAGCGGGTGCTGCCCAGTGGGCGCGACAAGACCACGCTGCTGGTGTCGACTCGCAACCAGCCCGGGGCGCTGTATCAGCTGCTGGAGCCCTTTCATCGCCACGGCATCAGTCTGACCCGGCTGGAGACGCGGCCGTCCCGGGTGGGGAACTGGTCCTATGTGTTCTTCATCGACTGCGAAGGGCATCAGGACGACGCGGAGGTGGTGAAGGTCCTAGACGAACTGCGGGAGATCACCATCGAGGTGAAGTCCCTGGGCTCCTATCCGCGGGCCGTGCTGTGAGGGTGCGTTGCTTCAACCCGGCGGCAGTCCGCGATCGCGACGCCGGCCTGCGGGCCTGTGAGGCGCACCGACGTTTGCTCCCACTGACGCTTTGTTCCAGCGGATGGCCATGGGCTCAGGAATTGCCGGTGGGAGCGCACGTCCGCGTAGCGGGCGTGGCGATTACGCTGGGGGGCGCGATCCGCTCGAACCCGTCGGCTGCGCCGCCGGTCGCGACGCCGGCCTGCGGCCGACGTTTGCTCCCACTGACGTTCTTCCGAGCGTCGACCCATTGGGAGAGATCTGCACGCGAGTGCTTAGGAGGATAGCGCCCTGAAGACGAATGACATCACCGAGCGCATTCTGGCCAGGGCGCGGCCTGCGGTCCGGGCGCTGCAGCCCTACGAGCCGGGCAAGCCGGTGGAGGAGCTCGAGCGCGAACTCGGCATCCGCGAGGCGGTCAAGCTCGCCAGCAACGAGAATCCCCGCGGTCCGGGTCCGGCTGTGCACGAAGCGCTGGCCCGTGCCGGAGCCGGACTGAACCGTTATCCGGACGGTAACGGCTTCGAGCTCAAGCGCGCCCTCGCGGAACGGTTGGGCGTCGACCCAGCCATGATCACCCTGGGCAACGGCAGCAACGACGTGCTGGAGCTGCTCGGCCGGGTGTTCGTGGGCCCGGGGGATCGCGGCATCGTCGACGCCCATTCCTTCGTGGTGTATCCACTGGCCATCACCTCGTCCGGCGGCGGGCTCGTGCGGGTGCCGTCGAAGCATTTCGGCCACGACCTCGAAGCCATGGCCGCCGCTGTGGATGAACGCTGCCGCATCATGTTCGTAGCCAATCCCAACAACCCCACCGGAACCCGGGTGACCCGTGTCGAGGTGGAGCGTCTGCTGGCCAGCGTCCCTGACGACCTCATCGTGGTGCTCGACGAGGCCTACTTCGAGTACGTGGCGGCCGCGGATCATCCCGATGGCATCAGTCTGCTGGCGGACCACCCCAATCTTGTGGTGACCCGTACTTTCTCGAAGATCCACGGGCTCGCCGCCCTGCGCATGGGCTTCGGTGTTTCGTCGCCGGCCATCGCCGACCTTCTCAATCGACTCCGGCAGCCGTTCAACGCCAACGCACTGGCCCAGGCGGCGGCGGTGGCCGCACTCGGGGACGAGGATTACATGGCCGAGAGCCGGCGTCTGAACGACGCCGGCATGGCCGAGTTGACTGCGGCTTTCGATGCCCGGCAGCTGCCGTACATTCCCTCTGCAGGCAACTTCGTCACCGTCAAGGTGGGTGACGGCGCCGCCATCTACGCCGCGCTGCTGCGGGAGGGGGTCATCGTCCGGCCCATCGGGGGCTACGGCCTGCCGGAGCATCTGCGGGTAACCGTGGGCACCGCTGCCGAAAACGCCCGCTTCATCGCTGCCCTGGACCGGGTCCTCGAGGCACAGGCGACGGGGACCCGCAGCTGATGGTGGGCCCCGGGCGCCTGGTGGTCTGTGGCGTCGGTCTGATCGGCGGCTCCGTTGCAGCGGCGGTCCGTGATCATCTTCCTGGAGGTGTGATCGGTGTCGATGCGGATCATGCTGCCATCGCCGCGGCGGAGACGCTGGGATTGATCGACGGCAGTGGCTGGCCGGAGGATCTCTCGCCCGCGGACCTGGTGCTGATCGCGGTCCCGACCCTGGCGGTGGCCGGGGTCATCGAGCAGTTGTGGGACGCGGAGGCGGGGATTCTCGCCGGCGGCGCCGTGGTCACCGATGCCGCCAGCGTGAAGCGGCCGGTGATCGATGCGGCCATGGCCGTGTGCGGGCGCATTCCTGCCAACCTGGTTCCCGGCCATCCCATTGCCGGTTCTGAACGCAGTGGCGTCCGTGCCGCCCGCGGCGATCTGTTCCGGGACCATCGCGTGATTCTGACGCCGACCGCCGAGGCGGCCCCGGCGGCAGTGGATCGGGTCCGGGCGCTTTGGGAACAGGCTGGCGCCGAGGTCTGCACCATGGACGTGGCGGAGCATGACCGGGTCCTGGCCATGACCAGTCATCTGCCGCATCTGCTGGCGTTTGCCCTGGTGGACACTCTCGGGCGCGCGCCGGAACACGAGGCGGTGTTCCGGTTTGCTGCCGGCGGCTTTCGTGATTTCACCCGCATTGCCTCGTCTGATCCGGTGATGTGGAGCGACATCTTCACCGCGAATGCAGTGGCGGTGGGCGCGTCCCTCGATCGCATCGAAGCAGAGCTGGCGGAGCTGCGCGGGCTGCTGGAAGCGCGAGATCGGGACGGTCTCCGGGAACTGTTCGCCCGCGCCAAGGCGCTGCGGGATGCTCACGTCGCGGGCATCGGAGTCCCGTCCCATGACTGAGCCCTGCGACGCAGGATTGCCCCAGTGGGAGAAAGTGCCCCCGCAGGGGCGCTCCGATGGTCCGGTGTGGCAGCGCGCCCGGACCCGGCGGCTGCGCCGCCGGTCGCGACGCCGGCCTGCGGCCGACGTTTGCTCCCACTGTCGCTTTGTTCGAGTGGAAGGCCATGGGCTGGGCGACTGTCAGTGGGAGCGCACGTCCGCGCAGCGGGCGTGGCGATTACGCTGCGGGACGCGAGGCGCCTGGACCCGGCGGCTGCGCCGCCGGTCGCTACGCCGGCCTGCGGCCGACGTTTGCTCCCACTGTCGCTTTGTTCCAGCGGATGGCCATGGGCTCGGGAACTGCCGGTGGGAGCGCACGTCCGCGCAGCGGGCGTGGCGATTACGCTGCGGGACTCGGCCCGCTTGGACCCGGCGGCTGCGCCGCCG
>SKUB01000075.1 GCA_007122315.1 Pseudomonadales bacterium
CCGGCGGAACCCGCGCCCACGATCACGAAGTCCGTCGTCCGGTCGAAGTTCGGTTCCGACATCAGCGCTCCTGCCGCAGGGCCTTGTGCAACGAGAACATCATCCCGAACAGCACGATGGCAAACGGCAGCCCCATGATCACCACCGCGCTCTGCAAGGCGTTCAACCCGTCAGCGAACAGCAGTGCCAGCGTCAGCACGCCGATGATGGCCGCCCACATGATGCGCACCCAGCCCGGTGGATCCTGCTGGCTGCCCTGCATGTCGACGGTGAGGTTGGACAGCACCAGCGATCCGGAATCCCCGGACGTCACGAAGAACACGATCGCCAGCACGCTCACCACCACCGTGGTCAGCCCCACCAAGGGCAGGCTCTCGAAGAACAGATAGATCGAAGACCCAGGGTGCTCGAGCGCGCCGCGGGCGAAGCTGCCGTCCGGATCCTGTATCACGACGTCGATGGCACTGTTACCGATGAAGGACATCCAGGCCATCATGAAACCCAGCGGCAGCAGCAGCGTGCCCGCAACGAACTGCCGGATGGTCCGGCCGCGGGAAATCCGCGCCAGAAACAGCCCCACGAAGGGGCCCCAGGCGATCCACCAGGCCCAGAAGAACACCGTCCAGGCATTGAGCCAGTCCACCGGGCGATCGAAAGCATGGGTGTCCGTCGACAGGCGCAGGAAGCCGGACAGGTAGTCACCGACGTTGGACACCAAGGCATTCAGCAGCAGCACGGAGTTGCCGCCAACGAGAACGAACAGGAGCAGCAGCAGCGCCAGCGACATGTTGAACTCGGACAGACGCCGTATGCCCCGATCCACACCCGTCACGGCAGAGACGGCCGCAAAAACCACGATCAGCACAGCGAGAGCGGTCTGGGTCAGCAGACTTTCGGGAATCCCGAACATGTAGTTCAGGCCGAAATTGAGCTGGATGATGCCGATGCCGAGACTGGTGGCGATGCCGAACACCGTCCCGAGCACCGCTGCGGTGTCGACGCCATGACCGAGCGGCCCGTGAATCCGCCTGCCGAACAGCGGCTGCAATGCGGAGCGGATGGTCAGCGGCAGGCCATGACGATAGCTGAAGTAGGCCAGCGACATGCCCACGAGGGTGTAGACGCCCCAGCCGGACAATCCCCAGTGCAAAAACGTCAGTTCCATGGCCTGACGGGCTGCCGCAATGGAGCCGGGCTCCGCCTCGAGCGGCATCAGGAAGTGGAACAGCGGTTCCGAGACGCTGAAAAACAGCAGATCGATGCCGATACCGGCAGCGAACAGCATGCTGGCCCAGCTCAGCACGTGGAACTCCGGCTTCGAGTCGTCGGGACCGAGCCGGATGTCGCCGTAACGCGAGGCGGCAATGGCGATGACGAACAACAGGTAGGCGAGCACCGCGATGAAGTAGAACCAGCCGAATCGCTCCGAGACTTCAGCCAGCAGCGCGGCAATCACTGCCGTGGCCTGCTCGGCCGCGATCAGCGTCCAGAGCGCAAAGGCGACGATACCCGCAGCCGAACCCGCCAGCACTACGACGTTGATGCGGGCGCCGCCAGCGGCGGGCCCTGACGCTGCGGAATGCGACGGCGGCTGCTGTCCCAGGGTCGATGAATCAGACAAACCCGCACGCTCCCCCAATCATGCCCTACGCCAGCATCCGGTGGCGTGACCGTTTCACTTGTCGCGATCAATGCTCCACGCGCCACCGCCGCGGGTGGCGATGTACAGGAATACAAAGCAATACAGCGCCGCCAGTTCGCCGCCGTTGTTGAGCGGGAACCACGCCTGCAGACCGTGGGCATACCAGTACGCCACCGCCATGGTGCCGCTGCAGACGAACGCAGCCGGCCGCGTGAACAGCCCGATCATCACCAGTACCCCACCGACGAGCTCGATGGGGCCGGCGCCGTAGAGGATCCACTCCGGTGTGCCTTCCCGGGTCGGAGCCGGAAAGCCGAACAGCTTCTGCGTCCCGTGCCACAGGAACAGAAATCCCGTGACGATACGCAGCAGGGCATAAGCCTGGGCCTCGAAGGCGCCGAGGAACTTCATCATGAGCAGATACCTTGCGAAGACGTGGATACGAGAGCATACCGGATGCGCGTCGCATGACGTTGCCGGTAAGTGACGAGGTGCCGCGCCTGCCCTATGCTCGCCCCATACTCATCCTGACGGGTTCATCACCATGCGCCTGCTCACCACAGCCCTCATGTTCAGCGGGATTCTCGCTACGGCCAACGCACACGCCGCCGCCGGCCACTGGCGCACCATCGACGACAACACCGGTGAGGTGCGCTCCATCGTCCACATCGAGGAGCAGGGCGGCGTACTCAGCGGACGCATCGTGCGTCTCGTCGATCCACCCGAGCCCAATCCCATCTGCGAGCAGTGCCCCGGCGACAAGCGCGGTGAACCGGTGGAGGGCCTGGAAATCCTCTGGGGTTTCGAAGCGAGCCGCCCCGGACGCGAGTGGACCGGCGGCGAGCTGCTGGACCCGGAGAACGGCCGCGTTTATCGGGGCCGACTGCGCCTGCAGGACGACGGCGCGCGCCTCGAAGTGCGGGGCTTCATCGGCATGGCCATGTTCGGCCGCAGCCAGACCTGGGAGCGAACAGCGGCGCCCTGATGGCTGCAGAGACGGATCGCCTTTGAGGGGGCGCTTCCGCAGATGGTACGCTCAACCCTCTCCTTCGGCTGCGTCGCCATCGTCGCCGAGGAGATCGAGCCCGGGGGTGACGGTCGCCGTGGGCAGCATCTCCACGTCCCGCAGCGTGCGCGTCATCACCCGCGTCCGGCGGTCCACCGCATCCATGTGGTTGCTCGCCTCCTGCAGCTTCTTCTTCACCTTGTCGAGGGTGTCGCCGAACCTGCCGAACTCAGCCTTCACCGCGCCCAGGATCTGCCAGACTTCTCCGGAGCGCTGCTGGATCGCCAGCGTCCTGAACCCCATCTGCAGGCTGTTGAGCAGAGCGCTGAACGTGTTCGGTCCCGCCACCACCACCCGCTGCTCGCGCTGGATACGCTCACCGAGACCGACGCGACGGGTCACCTCCGCATAGAGTCCTTCGGTCGGCAGATAGAGAATGGCGAAGTCCGTGGTGTGCGGGGGTGCCAGGTAGCGCTCGGCAATGCCCTTGGCCTCGGCCAGTACCCGCTGCTCCAGGGCCCGCACCGCCTGCTCGACGCC
>SKUB01000302.1 GCA_007122315.1 Pseudomonadales bacterium
ACCGTCGATGGTGGTCATTCGGTGGCCCGGTGAGCCGTTCGGAGCTGGAGCCTGGCCAGCGGGAACTCGAACGCTACATGAAGGCGCTGTGCCGGGAGGCCTACGGTCAGGAGTGGGCGGAGCATCTGGAGTACGTGCTTTGGCACGCCTGTGTGAACGGGCCCATGCGCTACGGGCGACTGGATCTGACGCAGGAACATCTGGACGATCTGCGCACGCTCAGTGATGCCTGCAAGGGATGGATCACCCGCGACGGTGACGCGCAGCCACATTGGCTGCCGCTGGCGGCCTGGCAGGATCGCTACGCGGCCAACGTCGACATCGTTCACCTCGACGAGGCGATCCCGCCGCCCCCCGATCTGCGCGACCTCAACTCCTGAGACCCAAGCGATCGCTGCTGTCGCCTTCGGCGCGTGCAGTCTCCCACAAGCTCCCACAAGCTTCGTTCCGGCCTTGTGGGAGAGCCCAGGCCGCCGGAGGCGGACGGGCCGAGCTTTTGTCGCGCAACGCTCGTGTCCGGTTCAGTCCTCGATCGCGACGCCCGCTGCGCGGACGTCAGCTCCCACTGACGAATCGGGAGAAGCTTGCCTATTGCCAGTGGGAGCGAAAGTCGGCCGCAGGCCGGCTTTGCGATCGCGGACTGCCGTCGTGCCCGAGCGTGACGCAGATCGCGACGCCCGCTGTGCGGACGTCAGCTCCCACTGACGAATCGCAAGAATCCTGTGCGCGAACGTCAGCTCCCACTGATTTAACACAAGCATCTCGCGAGGCTCAGTGGGAGGATGATTCCGGCAGTTGCCCTGACGAGCCTGGGTCATGAGAATGCGCTGTCCTCGCCAAGGTGAACCCGATGCAACTTGCCCAGAACGTCCGGCGCTCGGCGCAGCTCTATCCTGATCAGCCCGCCCTGATCGAAGGTGATGTCCGCTACAGCTGGCGGCAGTTCGCCGAGCGGGTCGCGCGGCTCGCTGGCGGCCTGCAGGGTCTCGGGCTCGCGCCCGGCGACCGCGTGGCCATGCTTGCGGACAACTCCCATCGCTATGTGGAGTTCTTCTTCGCCACGTTCTGGGCCGGCGGCATCGCGGTGCCCATCAACACGCGCTGGGCAGAGCCGGAAGTGCGCTTCGCCCTAGATGACTGCGGTGCCCGCATCCTCATTGCGGATCAGCCACATGCGGAAGCAGCCGCGGCCCAGCGTGCCGGCGGTGCCCGCATCGAGCAATTGGTTCTGGCGGCGGATCGCGACGTGTCCGCGCCCGCAGACTGGCTGCACTGGGAGGATCTGGCCTGCTCGGCTGCCATCGAGGATGCCGGCCGCGGCTTCGAGGATGTGGCCTGCCTGTTCTACACCGGCGGCACCACCGGCCGTTCGAAAGGGGTGATGCTGACCCACGCGAATCTGGTGACGAACTCGCTCACCGCCATGCTCAACATGGATATCCGCGCCGGGACGGTCCATCTCCACGTCTCACCCCTGTTTCACATGGCCGGCGGCGCGCGACTGTTCTCGGTGACGCTGGCCGGCGGGACCCACGTGGTGATCCCGAAGTTCGAGATCGAACCGTTCCTGGCCGCCATCGAGCGGGAGCGGGTCAACATCACCATCATCGTCCCCACCATGCTGAACCGGCTGATGCAGCACCCCGATCTGGAGCGCCGCGACCTCTCCAGCCTCAAGCTGCTGAGCTACGGCGCGTCGCCAATGCCCGCTGCGCTGCTGCAGCGCGCACTCGAGCGGCTGCCGGGTGTGCGTTTCCTGCAGAGCTACGGCATGACCGAGCTGTCGCCGGTGGCCACGGTGCTGACGCCGGAATTCCACACCTTCGAAGGTCCCAACGCCGGCTTCACGGCCTCTGCAGGCCGGCCGGTGTACAACGCCGACGTGGCGATCCGGGATCCCGACGGCAAGCGCCTGCCGCCGGGGGAGATCGGCGAGGTCTGCGTGCGAGGACCCATGGTCATGAAGGGTTACTGGAACCAGCCGGAACTCACCGCCGAAGTGCTCCGGGACGGCTGGATGCACACCGGTGACGGCGGCTACATGGATGAGCGCGGTTTTCTCTATGTGGTCGATCGCATCAAGGACATGATCGTCACCGGCGGCGAGAACGTGTATTCCGCCGAGGTGGAGGATGCCATCTATGCCCATCCGGCGGTGGCCGAGTGCGCAGTCATCGGTATTCCCAGCGACCAGTGGGGTGAGGTCGTCCATGCCGAGGTGGTGCTGAAGACCGGCACGGACGTCACCGAGGCGGAGCTGCTCGCTCACTGCAAGGCGCGCATCGCCGGCTTCAAGTGCCCGCGCAGCATCCACATTCATGACGGTGAACTGCCGAAGAGCGGCGCCGGCAAGATTCTCAAGACGGAACTCAGGGCACCGTTCTGGCGGGACCGGCAGCGGGCCGTGAACTGATGCCGAAGCGGTATGGCCCATGGCGGCCCTGGTCATGTTCATTGGTCATGCTCATGGCGCTGGCAGCGGACGCGGACGCGGACGCTGTCGGCCAGGAGCCCTTCCTGTGGCGCAATGCCGGACCCGTAGCCGCCACCTTCGGACTGCCGCGGGCCCGCAGCGCGCGCCTTCCGGGTACCGACCAGCTCAATGTGGATCTGCTCCTGGACGTCGCCAACCACTTCACCCGCGGCAGCTCCGGCAACGAATCGGTGCTCATCGACGGTGAGACGGTGACGGCGGTCGCTCGCTTCGAGCGTGGCTTCGGCGCCAGTTGGGCCGGTAGTGTGGAACTGGTGGCCCTGCGCCATTCCGGCGGTGTGCTCGACGGCTTTATCGACCAGTGGCATGACTGGTTCGGCCTTCCCGACGGCGGCCGTGACGCGGCGCCGCGCGATCGGCTGCGCATGGTGTGGGACGTCGACGGCGAGCAGCGGCTGCTGCTTCAGGACGCTCATAGCGGACTCGGCGATGTGCGTGTCGGTGTCGCGCGGCAGCTGCATCGCTCACCGCAACGGGATCTGGCACTGCGCCTGGACGTGGAGGTGCCGACCGGGCGCAGCAGCCGTCTTGCCGGCAGTGGCGGAATCGATGTCGCCATGGGGCTCAACCTAAGTGAGCGGGAGGCCCTCTCGTCCCTGGGCCTGATCAGTCATGTCACCCTGGGGGTGCTGCGACCGTCCGGTGACGATCTGGTGGGAGGCCGGCTGCGCAATCTGGCGGGCTATGCCAGCT
>SKUB01000017.1 GCA_007122315.1 Pseudomonadales bacterium
GAGGCGCTGTTCTATGTCGCCCGGGCGCTGGCCGCAACCGGTCGGCCCGATCTGGCAGAGCAGCGCGCCATGGCCTACCTGAACCTGGCCGGTGCGGATGGCGCTGCCTACGGCGACGCGCTGTCCCTGGTCGCCGAGCTGCGTCCCTGGGCCGAGCATGCGCGCGCCATGCGCGATGCCCAACTCACCGAGCTGCATGCACTGCGCGCCACCCTGACCCGCTGAACGTCGGGCGCTCGCCTGACTAGAAGCCGTTCGCCCTCTTGGCGGTGGCCTGGCCGTCGATGTGGACCATGAGATCCACCGCGGCACGGCGGTGAGCCTGCCAGGCGCGCTGCACGCTGGCCGAATCGGCACCGCTGCGCGCGAGCCGTTCGTACTCGCGGTACTGCTGCTCGGCCGCATTGCACCCACGGATCAGAACCAGCGCGTCGAAACCGGTGGGATCCTCGAAGATGCTGCAGTCGCGATAGCGGGGACGTCCGGCAGCGTCGAACGCATTGGGACGTATCTGCACAGCGCGCTCAGTGCCGGCTGAACTGCCTGTGGCAGCCCGGGACGGAGCGCCGCTCCCCACACCTGCCTGGGCCTGCTCGAGCACGCGGACACTGGCACCGGCATCGCCGTCACTCATGATGTCAGTGATGCCTGCCGCCACCACTTCCGAAGCGCGGTCCACAGGCACGCCGCGTCCCACCGCAGCCGCACCGAGACCCACCACGGCGGCACCCGCGAGGCCGCGCATGAGGGTGTCCGCTCCGGAGCTCTGCTGGGACGCCTGCTGTTGCCGTTGCTGCTGTTGCCGCTGCTGGGCGGCGATGCGCTCACGCTCGACCTGCTCACGGGCCTGCCGCTCCCGCTGTGCCGCCAACCTGGCCTCTTCCTCACGCCGTGTCCGCTCGAGCCGCTCCACCTCATTGAGCTGATGCTGCCGGGACACCTGCCCGCTGCGCACCAGGGCATCGAGGTCCAAGGAAGGTGGCGGGGCTACTGTGCCCGCAGTCGACTCGACGCCGGCGTCCCGGATCCGCTGCACGCCCGACGTCAGCACGAAACCCTCGGCGCCACTGAGCTGATCGCGGACCTGCAACCAGCGGCCATCTTCACTGCGTGCGAGCGCGGTGAGTGGTCGCCGTGTTTCGAGTTGCGCCACAACGCGCGCCGATTCCCGAGGTGCATCGCGCAGGGCCAGCGGGGCGCTGGTCTCGAAATCACCCTGCATCGACAGCATTCTGACGGAACGTTCGAGGCGCAGCTGCGGCCAGTCGGCCAGGGCCTGCTCGATGCAGCCGGAGACACCCTGTGCCACACCGTACACACGATGAGCCGTGCTCTCGCAATGACTTCGCACCCGGGCATAGGTGGCCATGTCCAGCGGCTGCCCGAGGTCGCGGGCGCGCCGACGCTCGCGCATGCAGAGCGGGTCGTTGTCGCACTCCATGGCGATGGGATCCGGCAAAGCGCGAAAATCCGCGCTGCCCGGGCGCGGCGTCGTGATGCCCTGCTCTCGCAATGCGCTGATCGCGGCCTGAGGCGACTCGCCGGCGTTGACCCGCTGGCACAGCGGCGAGCTGCGGCCGAACCAGGCGGCCAGGCGCTCAGCAGCTCCGTGCAGCACATAGCCATGGCAGGCGGACTTGATGGTTTCGTCGGTGAGGTCGGCGAGTTCCTCGAGAGCCTGGGCCATGGCCGGCATGCAGAGCAATCCGACGCACGCCAGCGCGGCAAGGGTGTGGTTTCGCATGGCCCAACCTCGTAGCAACTACGATGAAGAGCATAGCGCCACGATGCAGGCAGCTTAAGTGTGGACTCGACGGGCGGAGCAATCGCGGGAGCGATCGGGGCGGCCGGATTCGAACGGGCCGGCCCTCCGGCGACGACCAACGCGCAACGCGCGCGGCCGGTTATTCGTATTGGTCGGGGCGGCCGGATTCGAACGGGCCGGCCCTCCGGCGACGACCAACGCGCAACGCGCGCGGCCGGTTATTCGTATTGGTCGGGGCGGCCGGATTCGAGCGGGCCGGCCCTCCGGCGACGACCAACGCGCAACGCGCGCGGCCGGTTATTCGTATTGGTCGGGGCGGCCGGATTCGAACCGACGACCACCACACCCCCAGTGTGGTGCGCTACCAGGCTGCGCTACGCCCCGTGAGGGCGCGGATTGTACCCAATGTCATCCGGTGCGGGAACCAGAGTCGTCTGCGCGGCAGCGATTCAACCGCGCGTGAGCCAGGCGCCACCGCCCGTTTCACGCGGACCATGAAGACCGGGCCGACGACGCGCTACACTGTGCGGGACCTGTTCGGGTCGATGTTGGCACGGGAACGCACGCGCATGGATCGTTGGTACGCCGTCTTCACCAAGCCCCGCCAGGAAGATGCCGCGGTCGAGCACCTGGAGCGACAGGAGTTCTCGGTGTGGCTGCCGAAGATCGAACACGCAGTCAGGCACCGCGGGCGCTGGGTGGATCGCATTGAACCGCTGTTCCCCCGCTATCTCTTCCTGCAGGCCGACGCCGGGGAGCAGGACCTGTCTACCGTCCGCTCCACCCGCGGCGTCACGGGGCTGGTGCGGCAGGGCGTCGAGCCGGCCGTGGTCCCGGAGCAGGTCATTGCCTTCCTGCGCGAGACCGCCGATCCGGACACCGGGCTGCACCACATCGGCGAGCGGGCCCGCTTCAAGCGTGGCGACCGGGTACGCGTCATCGAAGGCCCGTTCGAGGGTCTGGAAGGGGTCCTGCTGAAGGAAAAAGGCGAGGATCGGGTACTGGTACTGCTGGCCATCCTCGGGGGTCAGCGCAACGTGGCGCTGTCTGCCGAGCAGCTCATCCGCGCGGGCGGCTGAGCTTCAGCTCAGCTCTTCAGGACGGTGAGGACGTCCTCGAGTTCGACGATCATCTGCCGGATCAGCTGCTTGTACTGGGTGACGTCCTCGCGGCCGTCCTCGCCCTCGAGACGCTGCCGGGCGCCGCCGATGGTGAATCCCTGATCGTAGAGCAGTCCACGGATCTGGCGGATGCAGATGACGTCACCGCGCTGGTAATAGCGGCGGTTGCCGCGGCGCTTGACCGGCTTGAGCTGGGGAAACTCCTGCTCCCAGTAGCGCAGCACGTGCGGCTTCACGTCGCAGAGCTGGCTGACCTCACCGATGGTGAAGTAGCGCTTGCCCGGGATCGGGGGCAGTTCCTTGTTGTCACTTGCCTCCAGCATACGCCTCTACCCGAGCCTTGAGCTTCTGTCCCGGTCGGAACGTCACGACTCTGCGTGCGGAGATGGGAATTTCCTCCCCCGTCTTCGGATTGCGCCCGGGCCGCTCGGCCTTGTCCCGCAGATCGAAATTGCCGAACCCCGACAGCTTCACCTGCTCATTGCGCTCCAGCGCACAGCGAACCTCCTCGAAGAACAACTCCACGAGTTCTTTCGCCTCCCGCTTGTTCAATCCCAACTCTTCGAACAAGCAATCTGCCATGGACGCTTTCGTCAATGTCGCCATCAGGCCCGCCCAGCCCATCGATCCAGCACGATAGAACTTCACAAGGGTGCGGGATCGACACCGAAAGGTCAATAACAGAAGGTGGTTTTTTCCCAATGAATCAACGTCTTCAGGCCACTATCCACAGATCGCCTGAAGACATGCCGAGGCAGGAAATCAACTCCAGTGGGACGCGAAATCCGCCAGGAAAGCATCCAGATCGCCTTTCGGCAGGGCATTGATGCCGCCGGCGCCGCTGCGCCCACCGCCCGTCGGCCAACGCCGGCACAGCTCATCGGCACCACTGCGGCGGCTGTTGGGCGCGCGGATGCTGATCCGCCATGACCCGTCAGCGGATGGCGTCACCACCGCATGGGCACGATCCGGGTGGTCGTTGGCCAGGGCGTTGCTCCAGACGCCGGACACGCGCCGGGACCAGGCTGCATCCGGGAGCAGGAACGCAGCAGCAGTGGCGGACGCGGCCAGCTGCTCTGCCGCATCGGCGCGGGCCATGTCTTCCGCGTAGCCCGCATCGAGAACCGCAAATGGGCCGTCCGGGTCACGCACTACGTCGAGGGGGTCAGGATAAGGCAACAGCCTTCGATAGAGATCGGCGGGATCGAAGTGCAGATCCTCCACTGTCGCCCCATAGCCGTTGTAATTGATGCACACGCCGAGCTGTTCGAGACGCGCCAGGTCCGCGTCCGCCAGGCCCAGAGGCGCCGCGGCCTTGCGGGCACTGACCGGCATGTTGTCGCCGAACGCCGCCACCACCGCCCAGGCCGCGAAGCGGCCGTCGAGGGCAGCGTTCACAAGCAACGCAGTGCAGACGTCAGCAGCGGTATCGATGGTGGCCTCGAGGTTGCGGGCGTCCGGCAGCTCACCAGCGAAATGGTGGTCGAAGTAGCGGACCGAGGCACCTGTAGCGAGAATCCGCTCCAGAGCCTCACGGTTGCTGTCCAGCGACACGTCGAGCACCAGGATCTCGTCGCCGGCCTCCGCCTGCACCCGCTCGAGCAGGTTGATGTCCCGCTTCACGCCCGTCACCAGTTCGGCGTCCACCGGCGTGGCCAGGCGCATCTGCAGCAGGGAGCAGATGCCATCGGCATCACCGTTGAACACGTCGTAGCAGGTCATGGGCGACAGGTTCCTCGTTGGGGGTGAGAACGGCGGGGCTGCACGCATACCACCGCTAATATCATCCTAATTATAGAAACAATCTATAACTATATGTTTCTAATAGACATGAATGGCGCTCATAGTCCCTGTTCGGCAACCACGCCCGCGGATTCAGGCCGCGATCGGGCCGGGACGACCCACGCAGAGGTAGGTGAATCCCGCCTGCCGCAGCGTCGCCGGATCGTAAAGGTTGCGCCCGTCGACGATGACTTTGCTGGCCAGTTCCTCCTCGAACAACGCCATGTCCAGCGCCCGGAACTGCTGCCACTCGGTGCAGATGACCAGCGCATCGGCGCCGCTCAGCGCCGCTTCCTTGCTTTCGACCAGACGTAGATCCCCCCGCTCACCGTAGAGCCGGGCGCACTCCCCCATGGCCTCGGGATCGTAGGCCTGCACCGTGGCGCCCGCCGCCCACAGCGACTCCATCAGGGTTCGGCTGGGCGCATCGCGCATGTCGTCCGTGTTCGGCTTGAACGCGAGCCCCCAAACCGCGATGGTCCGTCCGGCAACGTCGCCGAGGGCCTGACTGAGCTTGGTGAACAGCGTCGTCTTCTGCCGCTGGTTCACCAGCTCCACGCTGCGGATCAGCGGCGCGTCATAACCCGCCTGCTCCGCGAACCAGTTCAGGGCCCGCAGATCCTTCGGGAAACAGGAGCCGCCGTAACCACAGCCGGGATAAATGAACTGGTAGCCGATGCGCGGGTCGGAGCCGATGCCCTGGCGAACCGATTCCACGTCCGCCCCCACGCGCTCGGCGATGTTCGCGATCTCGTTCATGAAGCTGATCTTGGTGGCGAGCAGGCCGTTGGCGGCGTACTTGGTCAGCTCCGCCGAGGGGATGTCCATGAACATCAGTTTGTTGTGGTTGCGGCTGAAGGGGGCATAGCACTCGCGCATGAGGCCACGGACCTTGTCACTGTCCGTCCCGACGATGATCCGGTCCGGCTTGTTGAAGTCCTCGATGGCGGCCCCTTCTTTCAGAAACTCAGGATTCGAGGCCACATCGAAGGGGATGTCCGCGCCACGCTTGGCCAGCGCTTCGGTCACGATACGACGCACCTGCTCGGCCGTGCCCACTGGGACGGTGGACTTGGTCAGGATCACCGCATAGCGGTCCAGTGACTCGCCGATCTGCCGCGCCACCGAGTGGACGAAACCGAGATCCGCGCTGCCATCGTCAGAAGACGGCGTACCCACGGCGATGAACTGCAGCTGGCCGTGTGCGACCGCTGCCGGCGCATCGGTGGTGAAGCGGAGGCGACGCCCCGTCACGCAGCGTTCGACGATTTCCTCGAGCCCCGGCTCGTGGATGGGAATCTCGCCCTGGTTCAGGCGCGCGATCTTGTCCGCATCCACGTCCATGCACACCACGCTGTGGCCAGCATCGGCGAGACAGGCCCCGGTCACGAGCCCGACGTAACCTGTTCCATAGATACTGATCTTCATGCAACTGTCCCGTATATGCCCATGTCAGCGCCGCGTGGCGCCGAGGTCCGATTCCAGCGCGCCAACGATGGCGTCGATGCGCGCTGCGACCTCCGTATCCTCCAGCGTCCGCTCCGGATGCTGCAGCGTCACACCCAGTGCCAGACTGCGACGGCCCGGCCCAAGCCGGTCACCCGCATAAACGTCGAACAGCCGCAGGTCCGCCAGCAGTTCACCCGCGGCGGACCGGGCACAGTTCAGTACCGCGGAGGCCTCGACAGCGGCGTCGAGCTCGATGGCAATGTCCCGCCGCAGGGACGGGAAGCGCGACAGGCCGCGGTGTACCGGAACGGCCCGCTGCTCCAGCACATCGAGCGCCAAGGCGAACAGATAGAACGGTCGCGGCAGGTCCAACGCCGCCTGCACTTCCGGATGAATGCGACCGACCCAGCCTGCCGCGATGGGTTGCTCGGTATCTGTGCGGTTGATCACCGCACTCTGGCCCGGATGCAGGGCCCGATGCGCCTCGGCCCGGAACTCGAAGGCATCACCGGCGCGGGTCAGCGCCAGCAGTTCCTCCACCGTCCCCCGGGCATCATAGAAATCCACCTCGGCGCCATCCTGGGCCCACCCTTCCGGGTCGCGGCTGCCCGTCAGCAGACCGGCAACCCAGCTGCGCTCCACGACGCCCCCCTTCCCGTCCGGCAGGAAACCGCGGCCGATCTCGAACAGACGTGCCCGGGACTGCTGCCGGTTGCGGTTGCCGATCCAGGTCTTGACCAGCCCTGGCCAGAGCGAGGTGCGCATCGCCACCAGATCTGCCGAGATGGGATTCGCCAGCCGCACCGCAACGTGATCGGGGTCCAGCAGGTCGTTGAGTCGAGGTTCGACGAAGCTGTAGCTCAGGATCTCCTGGTAGCCGGCCGCCGCCAGATGTCCCCGGAACAGATCGGCGTCCGCGATCCTGGCGCGGGTCGGCGCCAGATGCATGCGACTCGCCGGCAGGCTCACCTCGATGTTGTCATAGCCATAGATCCGCGCGACCTCCTCGATCAGGTCCGCTTCCCGCTCGATATCGAAGCGCCAGCTGGGCGCCTGCACCTGCCAGACCCGTCCGGCGTCCGTGTCTTCCTGCGCGAGGACGGGCAGGCCCAGCCGCCCGAGCATGGTCTCCACCGTAGTCGCCGGAATACGCATGCCGAGAACGCGCTGCAAGCGTGCTTCACGCAGGCTGATGGCGGCCCGCTGGGGCAGCGCCTCCGCCGCCAGCGCTTCGGTCACCGGTCCGGGCTCGCCGCCGGCGATGTCCAGCAGCAGCCGGGTGGCGCGCTCCATGGCCAGCCCCTGCAGCTCGAAGTCGACGCCGCGCTCGTAACGATGGCTGGCGTCGGTGTGGAGGCCGTAACTGCGCGCGCGTCCGGCAATGGCCAGCGGTGAGAAATAGGCACACTCGAGAAAGATGTCGCGCCGCTTCCCGTCCTCGGCGGCTTCGATGCCACTGTCCTCGCCGCCCATGATGCCGGCCATGGCCACCGGTCCGCGCTCGTCCGCGATCAGCAGCGTGTCGTCCCGCAGGGTCTGGGTGCTGCCGTCGAGCAGCTTGATGGTCTCGCCCGGACGCGCAAGCCGCACATCGATGCCGCCTTCGAGCCGGGCGAGGTCGAAGGCGTGCATGGGTTGACCGAGTTCGAGCAGAACGTAGTTGGTGACATCCACCACCGGATCGATGGCGCGCAGACCGCAGCGACGCAGTCGCTCCACCAGCCAGGCCGGTGTGGGACGCCCGAGATCGACGCCCTTGATCACGCGCCCGAGGTACCGCGGGCAGCCCTCGGGGTGCGATACGCGCACGGGAAACGTGGCGTCGACGGTGGCGGCCACCGCTTCGATCACCGGCTCGTTCACGGCGCAGTCGTTGAGGACGCCCACCTCCCGTGCCAGCCCGCGCAATCCCAGGCAGTCGCCACGGTTGGGCGTCAGGTCGATCTCGATCAGCGTGTCATCGAGCTCCAGCGCCGTACGCAGATCGGTTCCCGCGACCAGCTCCTGCGGCAGCTCCATGAGGCCGTCACGGGCCTCATCGAGACCGAGTTCATCCGCGCCGCAGAGCATGCCCGCGGACGCGACGCCGCGCAGCTTGGCCTGACCGATGCGGGTGCCGTCGGGCAGCACTGCCCCGGGCCGCGCGTAGGGCACGTTCATGTCCGCACGCACGTTGCCCGCGCCGCAGACCACCACGTGCTCACCGTCGCCGTCGTCCACCCGGCACACCCGCAGCTTGTCTGCATCCGGATGGGGCTCCACGGCGAGAACCCTGCCCACCACGACCCCGGAAAAAGCCGGTGCTGCCGGCTCCGCGCTCTCCACCTCCAGCCCCGCCATGCTGAGCTGTGCCACCAGTTCGCTGGCGGTGACCGGCGGATCCACCCATTGGCGCAGCCAGCGCTCGCTGATCTTCACTTCAATTCTCCTTCGGCGGCGCTCAGCGGAACTGGGCCAGGAAACGCAGGTCGTTGTCGTAGAACAGACGCAAATCATCGACGCTGTAGTAGAGCATCGATAGCCGGTCGACACCGAACCCGAACGCGAATCCGGTGTAGGTCTCGGCGTCGATCCCGGACATCTCGAGCACCCGCGGATGCACCATCCCGCAGCCCATCACCTCCAGCCAACCGCTCTGGGAGCAGACCCGGCAGCCCGCGCCCCGGCAGTGGACGCATTCGACATCCACCTCCGCTGACGGCTCCGTGAAGGGGAAGAAGCTGGGCCGGAAACGCACCTTGAGATCCGCTTCGAAGAACACCCGCAAAAACTCGATCACGGTGCCCTTGAGATCGGCGAAACTGATGTCGCGATCCACCACGAGCCCTTCCACCTGGTGAAACATGGGCGAGTGGGTCATGTCCGAATCCACGCGGAACACCTTGCCCGGGCAGATGATCCTGATGGGCGGCTGGCTCTGCTCCATGACCCGCGCCTGCACCGGCGAGGTATGGGTGCGCAGCAAATACGCGCCGCCTTCGAGGTAGAACGTGTCGTGCATGGCCCGCGCCGGGTGGTGCGCCGGAATGTTCAGGGCCTCGAAATTGTAGTACTCGGTTTCCACCTCAGGCCCGGTGGCGACGCCGTAGCCGGCGTTGCGGAAGATCGTTTCGATGCGCTGCATGGTCTGGGTGTGTGGATGCACCCCGCCCTGCCCCCGGCGCCGTCCGGGCAGCGTGACGTCGATGGTCTCTTCGGCGATACGGGCGCCGAGCTGGGCCGAATTGAGCGCGGAACGCCGTGTCTCGAGTCGCTCCTCGAGTCGTGCCTTGGCGACGTTGATGGCCTGACCGGCTGCAGGACGTTCCTCAGCCGGCAGACGGCCGAGCCCCTTCAGCAGCGCGGTCACCTCGCCCTTCTTGCCGAGGTAGGTGACACGCAACTGCTCGAGATCGCGCTCGTTGTCGGCCGCATCGATGGCGTTCGCGGCGCGCTCGATCAATTCGTCGAGTGCTTGCATGCAGTGCCAGTTCCGTTCCGAGGGCTGATGCCGCAAACGAAAAGGCCGGAACGTCTGCTACCCGTCCCGGCCTCCCGTTGTGCGCGCGTTGAGTCGATTCGAACGCGGCAGGATCAGGCGGCCAGGGCCTGCTTGGCCTGCTCCACGATCTTGCCGAACGCCGTCTTCTCGTTGACTGCCAGATCCGCGAGGATCTTCCGATCCACCTCGACATTGGCCTTGTGCAGGCCATTCATGAGGCGGCTGTAGGACAGTCCGTGCTCACGCGCACCCGCGTTGATCCGTTGGATCCACAGGGCGCGGAACTGCCGCTTGCGCACCCGACGGTCGCGATAGGCGTATTGACCCGCCTTGGTGACCGCCTGTTTGGCGACGCGCAAAGTACGACTGCGGGCACCGTAGTAACCCTTTGCCGCCTTGAGAATCTTCTTTCGCCGCGCCCTGGAGGCGACGCTGCGCTTGACTCGTGCCATGACCTTCCTTCCTCTCTAGAATCGCAACAGGCTCGGTGAACCGCTCAGCGGTCCAGCGGCAGCATGCGCTTGATGAGTTTCACATCCGCCTCGTGAACGTCCTTGAGACCGCGCAGGTGGCGCTTCCTCTTGGTGCTCTTCTTGGTGAGGATGTGATTACGGAAGGCCTGCCGGTGTTTGAAACCGGAACCCGTCTTCTTGAAGCGCTTGGCGGCGCCTCGATTCGTCTTCATTTTCGGCATGATGCTTCTCCGCATTCTGCTCAAAGAGCGCGCTTAACGCTCATGATCGCCCGGTCGTGCCGGGCCCATGGGGTCGGACGGATGCGGTGTGCCCGTCCTGACACCCTCGGAAGCCGTAGCCCCCGAATTGCTGCGGCCGGTGGAGCGCGATGCTCGACCGGCCGCTGCGTCTGCTCTGTGTCCCGGCTGCGCATCGGCGCAGCCCGGAAACTGTCATTTCTTGCGTGATCGGGGCGCCAGAATCATCGTCATCTGGCGGCCCTCCATCTTCGGTTCCGACTCGACGCCCGCCTCTTCCTCGAGGTCGTCGCGGATCCTGTGCATCAGATCGAGACCAAGATCCTGGTGCAGCATCTCCCGGCCGCGAAACCGGAGCGTCACCTTGGCCTTGTCACCGTCCTCGAGGAAGCGGCGGATGTTGCGCAGCTTCACCTGATAATCGGCTTCCTCGGTGCCCGGCCGGAATTTCATCTCCTTGAGCTGGGTCTGCTTCTGCTTCTTTTTCTGCAGATTGCGTTCTTTCTTCAGCTCGAAGATGTGTTTGCCGTAGTCCATGATCCGGCAAACGGGTGGCTCGGCATCGGCTGCCATCAATACGAGGTCGAGTTCTTGAACCCGTGCCCGCTCCCTGGCTTCATCCGCTGGGACGATGCCGATCTGGGTGCCGTCGACATCGATCAGCCTGACTTCGCTGGCAGTGATGGCGTCGTTGATGGTGGCCCGCTTTGACTGCGACTGCCCCTGACTTCCTCGCTTGATATTGCGATCTCCGACCGGATGACGAACGCCGCTACGCCTTCGTTCCGGACCCCCTGGGAGCGGAAGGAAGATCGAGGCGACCCATAGCGCGCGGAGCGTGGCATCCGCGTGTGGCGCGATTCTAGTTCCGCCGGCGGCCGGAGGCAAGCGCTCAACCGTCCTTCAGGGCTGGTGATTTGCCCGAGGGTCAATCACTTAGCGCCTGCCCTGTCTGCCGTCGCGGTCATGCGCCGACAGCCTCCCCAGCAACGAAAAGGGCCTCCCCGGGGAGGCCCTTCGAAGCTGGTAGGCGCGATTGGATTCGAACCAACGACCCCCACCATGTCAAGGTGGTGCTCTAACCAACTGAGCTACGCGCCTGTTGCCCCGGACGGGACGCAGTGCCGCCCCTTCGAGGGAGCGCGAGTATAGCGATGCATCCTGGGGGCAGCAATACGACCGGCGCCGATGTTGCGCCCAAGCAGAGATGTCCCCTTCCCCACATGTCCCCCTTTTGGCTTGGGGCCTGGCGATACGCGAAGGGGGTGTGACCTGGAGCCGCCCAGATATCAACCGACTGCGCATCATTGCACCATTTTGTAATCGTTAGGCTTGACTATTCGAGGGCAGCCGCTATACTGTACGCATGACCAGTCAACAGGTGCGCAGCCATGGATCAGGCGCCTGCCGACACCTTCGAGTCCCTCTCCGAAGCCATTGTGGCC
>SKUB01000012.1 GCA_007122315.1 Pseudomonadales bacterium
AGAAAGGTTTCACCCTGATCGAACTGATGATCGTAGTCGCGATCATCGGCATCCTGGCGGCCGTCGCGCTGCCCGCGTATCAGAACTACATTCTCAACGCCAACATGGCTCGGGTCACCTCCAACTACGAGTCGTCCACCCGCTTCATCGAGAACGAACTGCGCCGTGTTCAGTCGCGTGCTGCAATTACCGGCACGCAAATCCAGGAGCTGCTCAGTGCGCTCGAAGTAAACGCAATCATCGATGCAATGGGTGGCGCAGGGTCGGCACCGAATGGCGGACCGGCGTTCATCAATGCAGGGACCTCCGCTCCCGACTGCTCTGGTCAGGATGAGGGTGCCGTGCGAATTGGCGCCAACGTAACGAGCCGGGAGTGGTTCGTCTGCAGCGATCCCTATGGTGACCTGCAAATTCGTTCCACGACCATCAGCTTCGCCAACATCTAAAGATTTGCGATACGTCTGATCGCACGCTAGCGGAAAGGGCGGGCAGTGATGCCCGCCCTTTTTCGTTGGACGGCCCGGAGCAAGCCGAGGAGGCGGCAGCCACATGACGGTAGAGGCAGATCACCTGGGCGTTCGGAGTACGAGTTTCGTCTCCGCCCTACTCGTGCTGGTCGGCCTCGCTCAGGTTGCTGTCGTCGGTTACGTCGGCGGTCGCCAGGGCGCCTGGCTCATGTGGTCGGCGCTGGCCCTGCTCCCCGCTGCGGCGCTGGCATTGCACCATCTTCTGCGCGGTTCTGAGTTGCGCCGGCATGGGCTGCTCCTCGGTGCAGCGCTTGCAGTAGCCCTTTGGCTGGGCGTGGTCCAGTTCACCGCCATGGCGCCGGAGTTCGGGCTGCGCAACACCTGGATGTGGTGGTCGGCGCTGCTGCTGGTTCCTGTGGCGCGGCTGGCCTGGCAATTGGGCTTCGGTCAATGGCTTCTGCTCGCGCTCGTGGTTCCGGCAGGCTTGCACGGCCTGTGGCTCGCCGGCGTCTCGCTGGCAAGCCCGATGGGCTATGCTGTCATCGGTCAGGACCCCAACATTCTCGCTGACCGCGTCGTGCTGTTGCTGGTGGCGGCCATGGCCGGATACGGGATGCTGACGATGTCAGCGGCACGCCGTGGTACCCCCGGGCTGCTGTTGCCGCTCCTGCTCGCACTTGCCGTGGTCTCCGCCGTGCTCATGCATCAGGGACTGAACGCCCGGGCGGGCATGGGTCTGCTGCTGGCATCGTCCGTGGTGCTGGCGCTGCTGCAAAACGATCGGAGGCTCTGGCTGCTGCCGCTGGCAATCGCCGTCGCGTACGCGCTGCCGTGGCTGTTTCCCGAGTGGGCCAACTTCCGCCAGTCGGGCGCCGCGACCCGGGTCAGCCTCGCCGCGCTGGAGGACCTCGGGACCGGCTCGACCCGGGAGGCCCTGCGCGACGCCGCCTGGAGCATGCTGCCCATGGCCGGGCTCACCGGCCTCGGCTTCGGCGGCTTCGCGCTGCTGTACCCGCAGATGCGGGGTGCCGACGACGGCACCCACGGTGTCCTGGTTCACAACGATTTCCTGCAGCTGCTGATCGAGGCCGGCCCGCCCATGCTGCTGGCGGTGCTGGCGTTTGCCGGTGTCTGCGCCTGGGCCGGGTGCCGCGTGGCGTGGCGTCTCTGGACGCAGCGCGGTGGCGACGGTCAGGATCCCGACCTGCTATTGGCTTGCGCGGCTCTCCTCGGTGTGGGTGTGGTGCTCGCCCATGCCTTCATCAATTTCCCCCTGTTCGATCCTGCCCTGCTCAACATCACGCTGGCTGCCGGCGTGATTGGTACCAGCGCGGCGTGCAGTGGTGCACCGGGCGCGGCGACCATCGGTCCTGAGGGTGCTGAGGAGGCTAACGGGACCGGTAGCGATGAGGCAGCGCGCCTGGCGCGCCTGGCTTCGTTTGGCGTGCTCGTCCTGCTGGCTGGTTTCTGGCTGTACGCAGGCGGTCAGACGCTGGCCCAGGTCACGCTCATGACCCAGTATTCGCCGTTCCCCGGGGTGTCCCCACCGGACCTCACGGCCCATGCCCGGGCCCGCTGGGCGGACCGGCTGCAGGCGCTGGGCCTTGGCTATGGCCTGCCGGCCTACTCTCAAGCGCATTTCGTTGCCGTTCTGCGCGCCGAGCGTGGCGGCAGCCTGCCGCCCGAAGTGGAAGCCTTCGCCCTGGAGCGCTTCGAGACGGCGATGCGGGCGAGTCCCTTCAACGAGAGGATCTACGTGGACTACGCGGCCTTCCTCGCCGAAACCGGACGCGGCAGCCTCGACGATCGTCTCGCCATCCTCGAACGGGGACTGGAATACCGGCCCATGGGGCCGCAGCTGTGGTGGGCCATCGCCCATCACCGTGCCGAGGCGGGGCAATGGGAGCCGGTGGCCGCAGCGACCACGGAGGACTGGTTCCGGGTCTGTCATTTCGCGGCCTACCACGATCTGAGGGCGGCGCGAGGTTTCTATCACCTCATCCCCGACAGCGTGCGGGAGTTGCACGATGACGAGATGGCCCGCTGCGGCGCGGTGATCGACCGGGTGATCAGCCGCGGGGAGCGCATGCGCGAACTGCAGCGACAGGCTGCGACCAACGGCCGCGGGGTCGGATGATGGGTCCGGCGACGTGGGAAAGGTCTGCTAATCTTCGAGTCAGGAACGGCGAGGGACACATGCGCATGCAACGGGACCGTGGTTTCACCCTGATCGAACTGATGATCGTGGTCGCCATCATCGCCGTGCTGGCGGCGATCGCCCTACCTCTCTACCAGAACTACATCCAGACCGCGCAGGAGAGCGTGCTGTCCCACAACATTTCCACCATGCGCGTGTTCCAGGAGGATTTCCGGCTCCGTACCGGCGCCTACTCCGATGAGGACTGGACGCCCGGCGATGGCCCCACCAATACCGGCTGGCAACCGAATCAGGACGGCGCCACGGTCACCTACGTCGTCACCGTCGACGCCGGACCTCCGCCAAGCTACACGGTGACCGCGACCGACGCGTCCTCCGGGGTGACGCTGACGCGGACCTTCCCGTAACCTGCACCGCAGCGGCGGTTGATTCACCCGCGACGGGCGTATAATCTCCGCCGCCTTCCGCCGGAATAGCTCAGTTGGTAGAGCAACTGATTCGTAATCAGTAGGTCCGCGGTTCGAATCCGCGTTCCGGCA
>SKUB01000113.1 GCA_007122315.1 Pseudomonadales bacterium
ACGCAGGCAACATGCTCGACCTGATGGGGCCGCAGCTCGCCCGATTGTAGCGATGGCTTACCCTTGACCGGCCTCGGGCGCAAAGCTGATCTCGAGGGCTCCCATAGGGTCTGTGACGGTGCCCCGCGGTTGGTTTGCTCCGCGGTTGGAGTCATGATGCGTCGCATCACCTGTCCGTATCGAGGCTGCTGAGTGAATACGCCTGAATTCCTGAGCTCCATTGCCCTGAGCTATCCGGAACTTAGCGCAGTAGTCATTCTGCTTGCTGGCCTGATCCTGGCCCGAGTGGCAGCGCGTCTGAGCGAACGCGGGCTGGTGTTGCTCAATCGGGTGCTGGCCCGTTTCGCGGGGGATCGCGCTGATCTGCTGTCCGAAGCCGGCGTGAGAATGCTGGCCCGGGCGGTGTACTGGCTGGTCCTGGTCGTGGCCGCGCTGTTGGCGCTGCGTACGCTGGGCATGGGGCAGGTGTTCATCTGGCTCGACGCCCCTCTCGTCTACCTGCCGCGGGTCCTGGTCGGCCTCGCCATCATCGGTGCGGCCCACTTCCTCGGCCTGCTCGCACGTTCGTTGCTGATGCGCCTTCCCGGCGCCGCTGGAGAAAGTCCTCTGCTGCCGCGTCTGGCGCAGGCCGGGATCCTCGTCATCGGTCTGATGACCGGGCTTCAGCACATGGGGCTCGACGTCACGTTCATCGGGCAACTGCTGATCCTGCTGTTGGGGCTTGGCATCGGCGGTTTGGCGCTGGCCTTCGCCATCGGCGCGCGCCGGTATGTGGCCAATCTCGTGGCCCACAGCATGGTGGATCGCTACAGCCCGGGGGACGAGATCCGTATCGGCGACATCGAAGGGACCATCATCGAAATCCATCGCACGGGTGTGGACCTCGTTACGGCAGAAGGAGTGGTCACGGTTCCCGCAGCATTGTTCACGGAACAGCCCGTGCTGCGGCGGACGCAGAGCGGGGCGCAGGGAGGATGAAGATCGATGCCCTCGCTCTGGCACATGTCCGATCACACCCGGCGGAAGCGGCTGCGCTACTGGGGCATGAGAACGTCGACGACACCGTGACGTTCTGCCTCGCATTGCCGGATGCGGTGGCAGCGCCGTTGGTGGCGGCGCTTCCGGGAACTTTGGCCCAGCGCGTGCTCACGGCAGCGCAGCCGGAGCGTATCGCAGGCTGGCTCGCAGCGGCCGGCTTCGAGGAAGCCGTGGGTCTGCTGTCCCGGGTGCAGCCGGGCGGGAGGGCGAGTCTCATCGCGCAGGTACGTACACCCAGACGACGCCAGCTGCTCGGCCAGCGCTTCGAGTTTCCCGAGGGCACGCTCGGCGCCATCGCTTCGCGGGACGTCGTGACGGTGCCCGTCGGAGCGACGCTCAGGGATGTGGCTCTGGAACTGCACGAACTCGGGATCGATCGCGACAGTGAACCGCCGATCTATCTGCTCGCGGCTGGTGGTCAACTCCATGGTGCTCTCGACCTCTATCGCGCGCTGGAGACGGAGGATCTGTCCCTGCCGGTGGAGCGCTGCATGGTGACCGTCGCAGCGCTTCCGGGGGAGATGCGGCTCGAAGCTGCCCTGGCGTCCCAGCGCTGGCACGATGACCTGGTGCTGCCGGTGGTGGATCGCAACCGGTGTCTGCTCGGAGCGGTCACCTTGCAGCGGATTCGCGAGGCCGCTCCGGCTTCCGGAGCAGCCGAGCACGGCTTCGATGCGGTCTCGGATCTGGCGCGGCGTTTTCTCGACGTTCTCGTCGGGCTCACGGAAGTGGCGTTTGGCGGCAGGCCGAAACGATGACGCTGACCGCGACCCTGCGCCAGGCTTACATTCGCCGTCACCCGGCGGAGGCGGCCCGCACGATGAGCGGTCTCGGCGCCGAACCGTTGGCTGAGACGGTGAGCGAACTGGCAGCGCAGGACCCCATGCTGCTGCTGCCGATCATCGATCGTCTGCCGCCCGCCCGCGCCCTGGAAATTTTCCGGCTCCTGCCGCCGTCCGCCCGGGAGCGCGTGCTGGTCGCAGCGAGCCCCCGCGTGGCAGTGACGTTGCTTGGGCAGCTCGGAAGTGATCAGCGTGGCGAACTCCTCGAGCCGCTGCCGGAGAGCATCAAGCGGGAGCTTGCCCGCCTGCTGGCGTTCCCCGACGAATCCGCGGGGCGCTTGATGGATCGTGCTTACGATGTCGCACGAC
This sequence comes from Pseudomonadales bacterium, assembly GCA_007122315.1. Lineage (GTDB taxonomy): Bacteria > Pseudomonadota > Gammaproteobacteria > Pseudomonadales > Azotimanducaceae > SLTB01. The sequence continues at coordinate 2,190 of SKUB01000113.1, forward strand.
CCTGGATGACCGTCGCCGAAGTCCGGGCGCATCTGCGCGAGTCGGACCTCAAGCGGGTTCGCGCGATCTACGTCGCAGATGACGACGGTCGGCTCGTCGGCCGACTGGACATGCAGGATCTGGCGCTGGCGAAGGAATCTGAGTGGGTCGAGACGCTGATGCAGCCGGCAGTGGGCGCGATCACCCTCACGGCACCGCGTACAGAGATCGTGGCGCTGCTCGAGGAGACGCGGCTCGATTCCCTGCCGGTGGTGGATCTCGATCAACGGCTGATGGGCGTGGTGCGCTACACCACGCTGTTCCGGGCCATCGAGGCGGAAGCCAACGTCGACATCCAGACCATGGTCGGGGTGAGCGCGGATGAACGAGCCCTGTCGCCCACCGGCTTCGTCATTCGCCGGCGGCTGCCCTGGTTGCACATCAATCTGCTGACCGCCTTCCTCGCGGCGTCGGTGGTGGGGCTGTTCGAACACACCATCGCCCAGTTCACGGCGCTGGCGGTGCTGATGCCGGTGGTGGCGGGCATGTCCGGCAACGCCGGTGCGCAGGCGCTGGCAGTGACGATTCGCGGCCTTGCGCTGCGTGAGATCGGCGTCGGCGACTGGCGCCGGCTGCTGTTCAAGGAGCAGCGCACTGCGTTGGTGAACGGCATGGCGCTGGCGCTGAGCTGTGGCGCCGGTGTCCTGATCTGGAGTCAGTCGCCGGGTCTGGCGCTGGTGATCGCCATTGCGATGGTGCTGGGATTGATGGCTGCCGCGACGGCCGGTGCACTGGTGCCCATTCTGCTGACGCGGTTCGGGCAGGATCCGGCCACGGCTTCGGCGATTCTGCTGACCACCGTCACCGACGTCTTCGGCTTCTTCGCCTTTCTCGGTACCGCCACCCTGCTGTCCGCGCTGCTGTAGCGATTCGCCTCGCCGTCAACCGTCCATTGCACGCGTGAATGCGGACGCGAGCCGCTGCACCGTGC
>SKUB01000217.1 GCA_007122315.1 Pseudomonadales bacterium
CCGCGACGGCCGAAGGCGGTGAGGCTGCGGGCGAGATCGCTGGCATCCGTGGCAGCTTCGATGACTGCAGCGAGATCATCTGCGGACGGTGACTCTGCGCCAAGATCCTCCAGCGCCATGGCGGTGAGGTTCTGGATGACCGTGAGCGCGTTGTTGAAGTCGTGGGCCACGCCGGCAACCATGTCCGCCAGTCGCGCCATGCCGTGGCTGTCCCGGCGCAGGGTCCGCTGCTCTGCCAGCAGCGCATCGATCTGTTCCTGCTCGCTGGCGTCACGCCCGGTAACCATCCACCAGCGCAGTTCACCCTTGGCATCGTGCAGCGGAGTGATGCTCCAGTCGGCGCGGAAGGTGCTGCCGTCCCGGCGCAGGAACGTCGAGCGTCCATGGGCCTTTTCGCCGTCCTGTAACGCAGGCAGCAGTCGGCGCAGCTCTTCGGCCGTGTCGTCCGGATAGTGCTTGGAGGGGGCAAGAGGTTCCGCTTCCGCGTCGTTGTTGTAGCCCAGCAGGTCGTAGAGGGCACGATTGGCCCACACCAGCTGCACGCCGGCGGCCGTGCTGCCGGTGTCCACGACCAGCACCGCGTCGTCGATGCGCTCGGCGATGGCGGCCAGTAACGCCGGCGTCAACTCGGGGTCAGCGGACTGGAGGGATGCCTTGGACCTGGTTTGCTCAGGAATGGCGAAGTCTCCGCGGCCGGGATTGGTGGAGAGATACTAATACAGTGTGACAGCCGTTGCGGCGACGACCGTGTTGTTGCTGTGCCCGCCGCGCTCCTCGTCATGGCGTGGTGATCCGCGCGCTTGGGCGATGCATCCGTTATGCTCCGGCGCAGCCCGCTCGAAGGAAGCTCGCCGCAGGAGGAATGGCATGGATTTCAGGGATACGGATCTGAACGCTCTAGGTGCGGAATTGCGCGCCGGTCGGCTGTCGGTCGAGGAGCTCATGCGGAGCACGCTGGCGCGCATCGAAGCGCTGAATCCGGCGCTGAACGCATTCGTCAGTCTCACGGATCCGGATCGCGTGCTGGCCGAGGCGCGTGCCCTGGATGCTGAGTTCGCGCGCGGTGACGATCCGGGCCCGCTGGCCGGCATACCGGTGGGCATCAAGGACCTGGAAGACGTACGCGGGCTGGTGACCACGTTCGGGTCGGCGTTGTGGGCCGACGCAGCGCCGGCAACGACCGATTCCATCGAAGTCGAGCGCCTGCGGGCGGCCGGCGCCATCATCATCGGCAAGACCAACACGCCGGAGTTCGGCTGTAAGGGTGCCACCGACAATACCCTGTTCGGACCCACCCGCAATCCCTGGGATCACGACTACTCGCCCGGTGGATCATCCGGTGGCAGCAGCGCCGCTCTGGCGGCAGGACTGGTGCCGCTGGCCACCGGTTCCGACGGCGGCGGCTCCATCCGCATTCCTGCGGCCCTGTGCGGCCATTCCGGTTTCAAGCCGTCCCAGGGCCGGGTGCCCATGGGTGGAGCCCCCACCACTGGCCTGCTGGCCGTGCGCGGCCCGATGACCATGAGCCTTCGCGATACGGTGGTGGCCCTGGACGTGCTGCGCGGCGACCATCCGGGGGACATCTTCGGCCTGCCTGACGACTGCCAGAGCTGGCAGCCGGCCTACGCGGCCCGCGCGCTGCCGGAACGGGTGGTGTGGGCGCCTACGCTCGGGTTCGCCGAGGTGGACTCCGAAGTCCTCGAAGTCTGCAGCGCCGCTGTCGAGGCGCTGCGTGGCGCGGGGGTCGAGGTCATCGAAGCGGATCAGGTCTTCGACTCCCATCCGCTGGCGCACTGGTGGACGCTGTGGACGGTCCTGCTGGCGCGGAAAATGGGGCGCTACCGGGACGATCCACGCTGGGAGCGCGTGGATCCTGCACTGCGGGGCATGGTCGAAACCGGCCTCGGCATCAGCGGCGTGGACTTTGCGTTGGCCATCGACGCCTGCCACCACTACAACGATCAGCTCGAAGCGACTTTCGCTGACGCCCCCTACCTGCTCAGTCCGACCTGCGCGGGCCGGACCCCGAAGGCGGGTGGTGACGGCACCATCAATGGCAAGCCGACTGCGGCCTGGGTGGAAATGACGTTCGGTTTCAACATGACGCGCAATCCAGCAGCCAGCGTGCATGCAGGTCTCGATTCAGACGGCATGCCCGTGGGCCTGCAGATCGTCGGCAGGCAGCGCGATGATCTTGGCGTGCTGTGCGCGGCGGGCGCCATTGAAGATCTGTTGGGGGGTCCGGGGCGGGCGGTGTTCTAGCCGCGGTCAGCGGCGCTGGGTGAGGATGAGCACCCCGTCGCGCTGGCTCATCTCGATACGTGACAGGGCACTCATGCCCAGCAGCACCGTGTCTTCCAGGCCGGGCGCGATGGCGCCTTCCACGTCGCGCAATTCCAGGGGACCGAGCTCGAGTCGGTCGATGTGGGTCAGCCAGGCATGGTCGCGGCCGCTGGCGGTGCGTATGGGAATGCGCATGCCGCGCTCGAGGCCGAGCCGCGCTGCCTGGTCTGCGGGCACCACTACTGTGGTCGCACCGGTGTCGAGGAGAAACGTCACCGGGCCGCCGTCGATCAGGCCGTCCGCCACGTAATGCCCGGAACGGTTGCGTTGCAGCCGCACCTCGATCAGGTCGTCGGTGACCCTGGCCGCCGGCGTCCGGCCGGCCTGTTCCCTGCTCTCGTTCCAGCCTGAGACCAGCAGCGTGCCCCCGGCCAGGACGAGCAGCCAGAACACCCACAGCATGCCCTGGCCCATGCCGCGGACCGCATCCGGGGCGGCCTGGCGTCCGTCTTCCTTCATTGCTCGTATCGTCCTGGCGGGCCCGTGGCTGGACCGCGATGATACACCGTCGGGCCTGACACCTTGCGGGGCTTCGTCGTCGCCGACGCGCGTGCCATACTCGCCGGGGGCGGTGGATGGCCGTCTTTGATGATCACGGTGTAACTAGGGGAGGCAGGATGAGCGCGACCGGCAAGTGGGACGTGACGATGAATACCCCCATGGGGGCGCAGAAGGGTGTTCTGGATATCGCCGTGGACGGCGACCAACTGACGGGGACGATGTCAGGTGCCCAGGGGAAGCTCGAACTCAAGGATGGCAAGGCGGACGGTAACAAACTGAGCTGGAAAGCCAGCATGACTCAGCCCATGCCCATGACGCTGGAGTTCGACGCCACGGTGGACGGCGATGCCATCTCCGGCAACGTCAAACTCGGTGCGTTCGGAACCTCGACCTTCAGCGGTTCCCGCAGCTGATTCCCATGCAGTTGCAACGCCTGCTGGGTTCGCTGGTCGCCCGTGGGGTGGCTTCGCGCACCTGGCGCCAGATCCGGCAACTGCCGGCCAACGTCGAGCATCGCGTTCGCGGCGGCCGGCCGAAGCTGGAATTCTTCCATCAGGTGGACGATCCGCATTCCCATCTCGCCGTGCAGTGTCTCGCGGGCTTGCGCAGCGCCTACGCCATTGAGCTTGAGATTCATCTGGTACCACCGCCTGCGCTGACCGAGAACCCGAGTCTCGAGACCTATCGGGATTGGGCTCGCAGTGATGCAGCGGATGTGGCCGCGGACTATGGCCTCGAGTTCGAGGATCCGGGCGGACAGCCGCCACCGGATCAGGTGGGCAGGGCGCGTGCCGTCCTCTCGGCCGCGCTCGATCGGGCCTCGCTACCGGAGCTCGCCACGGCTGTCGGGAAGGCGCTGTGGAGTGGTGATGCGGCCGGCCTCGATGAGCTCGCAGCGCTTCACGGTGCCGACACTGACAGCACAGCGCAGGCGCGGGAAGAAGTCGGAGAGGCGCGCCGCCGGCGGCTGGGCCACTATGCGGCCGGCATGTTCCACTTCGGCGGAGACTGGTATTGGGGTGTTGATCGGCTGCTGCATCTGGAGGCGCGCCTCGCGGCGCTTGGCGCCGCCGTGGGCGCAACTCCGCCCATCATGCCGCGCCCCGCGCTGCAGTCGCCGCGCAGCCGCCGCGATGCGGCCCGGATCCGGGTCGAATGTTTCGCCTCTGTACGTTCGCCCTACACGGCGATCGTCCTGCGTCGCGCGGTGGAATGGGCGGAGGCCACCGGCGTGCAGCTACAGCTGCGACCCGTCCTGCCCATGGTCATGCGCGGCGTTCCGCTGTCGCGCGCGAAAGGCTTCTACATTCTGGCGGACACGGCCCGTGAGGCGGATCGCGCCGGAGTACGCTTCGGACGCTTGACCGATCCGATCGGAGAACCCGCGGAGCGGGCGCTGGCGCTGTGGCCCTGGGCCGAGTCCCGCGGCTGCGGGTCGCGCTATCTTCTGTCCTGCGTCGAAGGTGCCTGGGCGGACGGCATTGATCTCGGCAGCGATCGCGGCCTGGCGCGGGTCGTGGAACGCTGCAATCTGTCCTGGGTCGAGGCGCGTCGCGAGCTGAACAACAGTGACTGGCGCGAGATCATCGAGAGCAATCGGAAAGCGCTCTACGACATGGGGCTGTGGGGCGTGCCGAGCTTTCGCGTTTCCGGGCCCGATCCGGCTGCGGGGACCTGGTGTTGCTGGGGCCAGGATCGTTTCTGGCGCCTGACCCGCGAAGTTGCGCGCCGCGCAGACGGTGAGGGTTGACCGTATCCCTGGGGCATGCGCGAGGGGCCGCTGGATGACCTGTGCCGGTGCGCGAGCTCGCCCGAGCTGGGTTTACCCGTGCCGGCCTGGACGCCAGGGCAGGGGCGCCCGGTAGGAGAAGGTCTGGTCAGGAAAGCGGGTCAGGAAGCTCAGCCAGAAGACGCAGTCCTCACGACTCATGTCCTCGTAGCGTGTCGGATGCTCGTCCACCCGCTCCGGCAGGCCCTGGGTCAGTTCCCTGGCCTGGGCCTCGTCGAACACCCGTTCCCGCCAGGCCGAGAGAAAGTCGAGTTCCGCCAGTTCGCTCATGGCCTCGAAGATCCCGCAAGCGAGATCCTTCGGCTGCCAGCCGTGCTGCAGGCGCTCGCGTACGAACGGTGGCCGGTTGCGATGCTTCCATTGCCGCTCCGATGCCACGAACAGCGTCGCGTGACCGGACAGGGCATGGCGGATCGGCATGCCGCCGTGGGGATGCGTCACCGGCTCCCAGTGCCGGTCGATGACCAGGGTGGCACGCAGACCGTCACGTTCGCAGCTGGCTTCGCAGCCCGAGGGATGTTCCGGATGGAGACGGTCGAGCAACTCGTGAGCGAGCTCGTTGGCGACGTTACGCCGATAGCGTGACGGGCTGATGCGCTGGGCCACGGGCCTGTTCTCTGGCTGTTTCGTCCCAAAAGCCTAGTGCATCCTCGAACTTTTACCAGGATACGGCCAGATCAGGGAGGGCGTGCTCGAGCACCTGCTCGATGCGTTCCACCAGAATCGTCTCCATGGCCGCAGTCACTTCTTCCGGCAGCTTGGCCAGATCGCTGGCGTTGTCCTTGGGCAGGATCACGCGCTTCATGCCTGCCCGATGCGCGGCCAGCAGCTTCTCTTTGACACCGCCCACCGGCAGCACGAGGCCGGACAGCGTGATCTCTCCGGTCATCGCCAGATTCGCCTGCACCGACTTGCCCGAATAGAGGCTTGCCAGGGCGGCCACCATGGTGACACCGGCGGATGGGCCGTCCTTGGGAACCGCGCCCGCAGGCACGTGGACATGGACACCGTTCTCGGCGATCCGGCTCTGCTCGATGCCGAGGCAGTCGGCTGCCGACCAGAGCCAGCTGCGCGCGGTGCGCGCTGATTCCTGCATGACGTCTCCGAGCTGGCCGGTGAGGGTCAGCTTCTCGTCCTTGGGAATGAGCGCGGTTTCGACGTACAGCACATCTCCCCCGGCCTCGGTCCAGGCCAGCCCCGCAGCGACGCCTGCAGGCATGGCCCGGCGCGCCTGTTCGGGGAAGAAACGCTCGGGTCCGAGAAGATCTGCGAGGTCGTCGCGGGTGATGCCTCGCGGCTCGGTGCCTTCGAGGATGCGGCGTGCTGTTTTGCGGGCCATGCGGCCGAGCGCCCGCTCCAACTCCCTTACGCCTGCTTCCCGCGTGTAACGCGCGATCACGGCCTCGAGCACGCCATCCTCGAGCGCCAGCTGCTCCGGTTGCAGGCCTGCTTCGCTGAGCTGGCGTGGCAGCAGATAGCGCTCGGCGATCTTCACCTTCTCCGCGTCCGAGTAGCCAGCGAGCCGGATGACCTCCATGCGGTCGAGCAGTGGCCGCGGAATGCCATCGAGGCTGTTCGCCGTGGTGATGAAGAACACCTTCGACAGATCGAACGGCAGATTGAGGTAGTTGTCCCGGAATTCGCCGTTCTGGGCCGGGTCGAGTACCTCCATCAGGGCAGCAGAGGGGTCACCACGGAAGTCCCGTCCGAGTTTGTCCACTTCGTCGAGCATCAGCAGCGGATTCGCCACTTCCGCCCGCCGCAGAGCCTGCAGGATGCGGCCGGGCATGGCGCCGATGTAGGTGCGCCGATGGCCGCGCAGCTCGGCTTCGTCATGCAGGCCGCCGAGGGCGAGGCGCTCGAACTTGCGGCCGATGGCGCGGGCGATGGACTGGCCAAGCGAGGTCTTGCCCACGCCGGGTGGGCCGACGAAGCAGAGGATGGGTGCCTTCGCGGCCGGATTCATGCGCATCACTGCGAGAAACTCCAGGATGCGCTCCTTGACGTCCTCCAGGCCGTAGTGATCCTCGTCGAGTACCTGGCGGGCGTGCGCCAGATCGAGATCATCGGTGGTGACGGCCTGCCAGGGCAGCTCCGCAAGCAGCTCCAGATAGCTGCGTGTCATCTGGTAGTCGGGCGACTGGGCGTTGGTGCGGCCGAGACGCTTCAGCTCGCGATCAGCCTCGCGCTGGGCGATTTCCGGCAGATTCGCCTTCGCCAGCTGCTCGCGCAGTATCTCCAGATCGTCCCCGTCGTGATCTCCGAGCGCCTCCTCGATGGTCTGCTTCTGCTGCCGCAGCATGGCTTCGCGCTGCTGCCGCTCGATGTCGTGGGACGCCTTGTCTGCTATCTCCCGGCGCAGTCGATTCACCTCGAGTTCGTGGCCGAGGACCTCGTGCATGATTTTCAGGACGTCCACCAGGGTATCGGCCTCGAGCACGCTCTGCTGCCGGGCCATGTCGAGGTTGGCCAGGGACGCCATGCGGTAGTGCTGGGCGAGCGGGTCACGGATGGACAGTACGAGCTGCTGGAACATCTGATCACCGCCGCGGGGATCGATCACGTTCGCGATCTGCCGCGCGAGATCATGGTTCTCGCGGATCAGGGCGTCGGTTTCCGGGCTGTGGCCCCCTGGCAGGTCAAGCGGTTCGGGCCGGGCGGCGAGAAAGGGGCCGTCGCTGTCGATCTGCGTCAGTCGGACGCGGCCCTCGCCCTGCACCAGGACCTGGGCGCCGCCGTCCCCGCGTTCCACCCGCCTGATGCTGACCAGCGTGCCCACGGAATAGATGTCGTCGCTGCCGACTTCTTCCACGTCGCCACTGCGCTGAGCCACGCAGATGAGCTGGGGCTCATCCGGGTTGCTGGCGGCCAGGGACTCGGCCGCGTCGATGGCCGCCAGCGACCGTGCGCGCCCGACCGCCAGGGGCACGGCCAGATGCGGGAACACCACCGTGTTCTTCAACGGCAGGATGGGCAGGGGACGGGTCATGCATCACTCCGAGGTGGGAATCAGGCGCCTGCGGCTGGCCGGGAGGCGCCCGGCGCCGCTTTCGCCAGGAGATGGGGCCCGGGACGCGACAATTCAACGCGACCCATCGGAGCGCACTTCAGCGCAGCTGGATACCGCCGCCGCCGCGAGGCCCGCCACCGCCCATGCCAGGGGGCATGCCGCCGCCGCCGCCCTGTCCCGGGACCACGATCCCGGACGCGGCCTCGCGGCGCATCTCCTGCAGCTGCTCGATGGCCTCCGCAACGGCCTTCTGGGCCTCGCCGCCGAACTTCTCGGCCGCATCGCCAAGGCTGTTCGCCTCGATCTCGAAGTTGATCGGCAGGGCACCTGCGGGTGTCATCAGGGACGCTTGGCCGATGTAGAGCACTGGCCGGCCGGGGTCGTCGCTGCCGTCGGCAGTCACTGGTGTCAGGCGCTGGATGGACCCGACCCGGCGATCCGTGAACTGCTCTTCCCGGTAGAGGTCGTCCACCTGCATGCTGATATCTTCGGTTCGCATTTCGCTCACGGCTGTCCTCGTCGCTGGCTGGATGAGCAGGCCGCGTATGATGCCGTGATCGGCGACGGATGCCAAAGTACGATCATCGGCCCGCTCACGCAGGTCCGACCCCGTGTCAGCCCTGTGGACCCGACGTGTCAGGGAGGCGATGCTTGGCGCCACTGAGTGAGAACCGGAGCAGCACTGATGCGATCTCTCTTTGCCTGTCTGGCCTTGGCCCTGGGAGCACTGACCATGACAGCTTGCGGCGAACCCGGAACCGCGTCCGATCGCGACGCGGCTGAAACGGAGCGGCCGCGCTATGCCCTGGCCATTCACGGCGGCGCCGGCGTCATCGAACGCGGCAGCCTCGACGCGGCCACGGAAGCGGCCTATCGCAGCGCGCTCGAGGAGGCACTGGCTGCAGGGGAGCGGATCCTCGATCAGGGTGGTTCCGCCGTCGATGCCGTGATCGCCGCCATCGTCGTGATGGAGGATTCGGAGTTGTTCAATGCCGGTCGAGGCGCCGTACTCACACACGAGGGCACGGTGGAGCTCGATGCGTCGCTGATGCGGGGCGAGGACCTCGATGCGGGCGCAGTGGCGGGCGTGACCCGGGTGCGGCATCCCATTCTGGCCGCACGAGCCGTCATGGAACGGTCACCGCATGTGCTGCTGGCCGGCGTCGGCGCCGACCGCTTCGCCGCCGAGATGGATCTGGAACTGATGGATAACAGCTGGTTCCGCACGGATCGTCGCCGGCAGCAGCTCGAGCGCGCCCTCGAGGAGGACCGGGTCCGGCTCGATCACGATGACGGCGACAACCTGGGGACGGTCGGTGCTGTGGCGTTGGACGCGGACGGTAATCTGGCAGCGGGCACCTCCACCGGCGGCATGACGAACAAGCGCTGGGGCAGGGTCGGCGATTCCCCGCTCATCGGTGCGGGCACGTTCGCCAGTAACGCGTCCTGCGCGGTCTCGGCCACCGGTCACGGTGAGTATTTCATCCGCCGCACCGTGGCGCGTGAAGTCTGCGCTCTGATGGAACATGCGGGTCTTGATCTGGCCTCTGCTGCGCGGCGGGTCGTGCATGAGCAGCTGCTGCCCATGGGCGGCAGCGGCGGGGTCATCGCCGTCGACCATCGCGGCAACGTGGCGCTGGAGATGAACACCCCGGGCATGTACCGGGCATCGGTCCGCGCCGGCGAGGAGCCGCTGGTGGCCATCTACGGCCGATGAGCATTGCGAGTGCGTCAGCCTCGCCGCTGCGTTTCCTCGCCGGGCGGCGGGTTCGGGAACACATTCTGCGGGAGGGTTTCCGACTCGAGGACTACCCGACGCTGATCGGAGCGGCCGGCGGCCCCAAATGGCTCGTGCTTTACGGCCTCGACCGGGCATTGGCGCCGCGACTGGCGGCGGCAGGGCGCCGTTACGATCTCGTTGGAGCCTCCATTGGTGCCTGGCGCTTCGCCGCCTACGCCCAGCATGATCCGGCCGCAGCGCTGGATCGCCTGCTTGCGAGCTACACCCGGTTCGAAGTTTTCGACGATGGTCCGGTGGACATGAATGCGGTGTTCGCGGGCTACTGTCGGGATCTGCTGGGTGAACGTGGCGCGGAGGAGATCCTGGCCAGTCCCCATGGCGTCCTGCACGTAGTCGTGGCTTGGCTGCGCCGGCGCTGGCTGCCACCCCTGGCGGGTCTCGGTCTCGCGGCGGGCGCGAATGCGTTGTCACGGCGCATGCTGCTGCGCTACGGCCCGGAACGGCTGGTGCTGAGCAGTGCCGAACGTGCCCCCTGGGAGGACTGGCCGGCTCGGCACGTAGCGCTGACAGAGGCGAACATGGCCGCCGCGCTGCGCGCGAGCGGGGCGATTCCAGGCTTCGTCAGCCCAGTCCCGGATCTGGTGCCCGGCGAGGCGGGTTTCGGCGTCGATGGCGGCATCATCGACTACCACTTCGACGGGGCGCTTTCGACGCGCGACTTCGTCCTCTACCCGCACTTCTATCCGCATCTGGTTCCTGGCTGGTTCGACAAACCATTCCGTGGGCGCCGGATCCTGCCGGGCGCCGTCGACAACCTGCTGGTCATTGCGCCGAGTCCGGCCTTCATTGCCTCCCTTCCGGGTGGCAAGGTGCCCGATCGCAATGATCCCAAGCGACTCGGCCTGGCGGCTTGCCAGCAGGTCTGGTGCCAGGCGGCGGATGCTTCCCGCCGTCTCGGCGAAGCGTTCGAGGAGGCGTTCGAGCGCGGACGGATTCCGGAGTTGCTCGAATGACCACGGCAGTCGCAACGCTGGATGTCCCATGCAACGAAAAGAGAATTCACCTCAGTCATGGCGCCGTTCACACGGTCCGCCGCATCATTCAAGGAGAGAGTTCATGACCCGAAACCGACGCATCCTCATCAAGGAACTGCCCAAGGGCAATCTGACCACTGACTGTTTCACGTCCGACGAAGTGGACGTGACCGACCCCGGCCCGGGACAGGTGCTGGTGCGCACGGTGCTGCTGTCTCAGGACGCGGCCAACCGCGCCTGGATGCAGGGAGCCACCTATCGGGATGCCATCGAGGCCGGGCAGGTGATGGCCAGCGGCGGCATCGGGGAGGTGGTGGCGTCGAAGTCGGATGCCTTCAGTCCCGGCGACATCGTCTGGGGCGACACCGGCTGGCAGGAGTACGCGGTGCTCGAAGCCCGCGGCGTGCAGAAACTGAAGGCCCATGCGCCCCTGAGTCACCTGATCTCGCTGCTCGGAGTGGCGGGCAAGACCGCCTACCACGGGCTCATCAACGTGCCCGGCATTCACGCCGGTGAGACGCTGCTGGTGTCTGCCGCCGCCGGCTCGGTGGGGTCCATCGTCGGCCAGATCGGCCGCATCAAGGGCGCCCGCGTGATCGGCATCGCCGGCGGGGAGGAGAAGTGCCGCTGGGTGGTGGACGAACTCGGCTTCGACGCCTGCCTGGACTACAAGGACACGGGAACACCCCTGCCGAAGCAGCTTGGTGCGGCCTGTCCGGAGGGTGTCGACGTGTACTTCGACAACACCGGCGGCGACATTCTGCAGGCGGCGCTGTTCGCCATGCGGCAGCGCGGCCGTGTGTCCTGCTGTGGTGCCGTCTCCATGTACGACGGCAAGCCGCGGCCGGGACCTTACGGCGTACCCGGTCTGCTGGTGGTGAAGCGGCTGAAGATGGAGGGCTTCATCGTCATGGACTATGCCCATCTGGACGCCGATGCGGAGCATGACTTGAGTATGTGGGCTGCGGACGGCCATCTGAAAGTGGTGGAGGACATTCTCGACGGGCTCGACCAGGCGCCCGCCGGCCTCGTCGGCCTGCTGGCGGGCGAAAACCGCGGCAAACGCATGATCCGCGTGGCGCCAGATCCCGCGTGAGCCTGACGGCGTAAGCTGCAGTAGCAGGACCGGGGACTGCTCGCTCATGGTGGCTGTCCCCAACGGGGCAGGGAGGCTGGACGCGTCCATGGGCGTGGGACGGCGAAACTGCTTTTGGCGTGGACTCTTCCATCGCCATCGCCATCGCCATCGCCATCGC
>SKUB01000203.1 GCA_007122315.1 Pseudomonadales bacterium
CGGACGCGGGTGCGCTATCTGGAGGCGGACTCCGAGGTGGTCAGCGATGTGGAACGTATCTGGTCGCGAAGCGAACTCGAGACCTTCTTCGACGCGACCTGCCGGGCCTATGCCGGCTGGCTCGTCGGCGCTGCCGAGCGGCGGCGGGCCAGAGATGTCTCTCTGACGGCGCTGACTTTTCCTCACGGGGCCTTTCGCTCCGGTCAGCGAGCACTTGCGGGCGCGGTGTGGCAGGTGCTTGGTACGGGCGAACCGCTGCTGGCCGAGGCGCCAACGGGTATCGGCAAGACTGTGGCCGTGCTCTATGGCGCCCTGCGGCGATTGCCGGAAATCGATGCTTCCAGGCTGATGTATCTCACGGCCCGTGGACCGGGGCGCTCCAGCGCGCTGCAGGCCATTGCTCAGCTCGATGCAGAGGGCGCGGTGCTGCGAACCCTGGACATGCGGGCCAGAGACTCGTTGTGTTTTCTGCCGGGAACGCCGTGCAATGGCAGCGCCTGTCCCTATGCCCAGGGCTACTACGATCGACGGCGGGCCGCCCTGAGTGAACTGCTGGCCGCGGAGGATTCACAGCACTCCTGCGTCATCGATGCAGAGCGCACCCGCCGAGTTGCAGGCGCTCATCGGGTCTGTCCAGCCGCGCTGCAAAGTGATGCGGCCCGCTGGTCCGACGTGGTCATTGCCGACATGAACCATGGCCTCGACCCCTTTGCCCGGCAGCGGGCCCTGCTCGATCCCGAAGAGGGCGGAGCGGCTGTGCTGATCGACGAGGCACACAATCTGGAAGACCGGGCCCGGGACATGTTCTCCGCAGCGCTCGAGAGTGATGCGCTGCGTAACCTGGGCGTCGACCTGCGCGGCAGCGCCGGAACGCTCGGCAAGGGACTGGAACGCTTGGCGCGGCAACTGGAGATGTGTCAGAGCGCGCCGGCGCTTGCCGATCTCACCGCGCTGACAGGGCAGTTGGAGCGGTTGCTGTCGGAACTGGGGGACTGGCTGGGGCGTGCGCCGGCAGGAGGCCTGTTTGCGCGCTGCCGCGGAACCTATGGGTCGCTGCTGCGCTGGTGGACGGTCTGGCGCGAAGCGCAGGCCACTCCGGATGCCTGGCGGGTAACGCTTGACCGTTGCGATCCGGGTTCGACTCGCATGGCGCTGCGCTGTCTCACCCCGGCCGCGTCCCTTGCCCGCGAGCATGTGCGGTGGCGGGGGCTGGTACTGTTCTCCGCCACCCTGGCGCCTTCAGAGCATCTGATCCGGGTGCTGGGGCTGCCGCAGCGGACACGTACGCTGCGACTCGGGAATCCATTCCCGCCCAGTCATCAGCAGGTGCTGCTCGTCAGTGATCTGGACCTGCGCCACCGGGCGCGGACCGCGTCCACCCCTGCGCTGGCGCGCTTGATCATCGACCTGGCACGCGCGCGGCCGGGACATCATCTGGTGTTCGTACCGTCCTTTGCGTTCCTGCGCACGCTGAGTGCTGCGGTGGTCGAGCGGGCGGAAGCCGTCCTGCCTCATATGACCTGTCTGTGCCAGCGTCCGGAGATGGACGAAGCGGGTCGCCGCGACTTCCTGGATTCGTTGTCGCGCCCTGATGGCCGGACCCGTATCGCCTTCGCCATTGCCGGAGGCGTCTTCGGCGAGGGTGTGGATCTGGTGGGTGATCGGCTGGTGGGCGTCGTCGTCGCCGGGCTGCCCATGCCACCACCTGATGTCGAACGCAGGGCGATACGGGACTATCATGGCGCGGACGGGTTCGATATCGCCTTCAGGATACCCGCCATCACCCGCCTGCTGCAGGCTGCAGGCCGACTGATCCGAAGCGAAAAGGACGTCGGTACGCTCTGCCTCGTGGACTGCCGTCTGGCACAGCCCGGTTATCGCCGCCTGCTGCGCCCGGAATGGGTCGTTTCCGAGACCGTTTGCACGGGTGTGGGTGAAGCGGTGACGGCTTTCTGGACCCACCACCCTGCCATGAACGAACGACGGGATCAGCATGCGCAAGACCAAGATCATCTGCACCATCGGCCCTGCAACCGCCAGCTATCCGATGCTCGAGTGTCTTTACCGGGCAGGAATGAACGTGGTCCGGTTGAACATGTCCCACGCGGATCATGCGTCCGCCACCAAGGTGATCAACTGGATCCGGACGCTGAACCGGAAGGTCCGCTATCCGGTACCCATCCTGCTGGATACGCAGGGCCCGGAGATCCGTACCGGTGACCTGCCCAACGATCTGAACCTGGTGTCCGGCGACATCATCTCGGTGTCCGTACGCGACAAGGAGGACGTGGAGCAGAGTTCCATTCACGTGAATTACGGTGAGCTGGTGGAAGCCGTGGGCGTGGGTGATCGCATCACGGTGGACAATGGCCTGATCAACCTCGAAGTGCTGTCCAAGCACGGCGGTCACCTGACCTGCAAAGTTCTGGATGGCGGCGTGCTGGGCTCGAAGAAACACGTGAACCTGCCTGGAATACGGGTGAATCTGCCAGCCATCACCGAGAAGGACGCAGCGGATATCGAGTTCGGCATCGAGCAGGAGCTCGATTTCATCGCCCTGTCCTTCGTCCGCAGGAGCGAAGATGTCATTCAGCTGCGGGAGCGTCTCGGCAGCAAGGCCAACAAAGTCAAGGTCATTGCCAAGATCGAGGACGCGGAGGGCGTGGCAAATCTTGACGAAATCATCAGCGTATCCGACGGCGTCATGGTGGCGCGCGGCGATCTCGGGGTGGAGATCGATCTGGCGGAACTGCCCAACGTGCAGCGGCGCATCGTCCGGCTGTGTCAGGAAGCCGGCAAGCGGGTGATCGTCGCTACGCACCTGCTCGAGTCGATGATCGCCAATCCGATACCGACCCGCGCGGAAGTCACGGACGTTGCCAACGCCGTCTACGAGGAAGTGGATGCGGTGATGCTCTCCGGTGAGACATCCGTCGGGAAGTATCCGGTGCGCTGCGTGGAGTACCTCGATTCCATTGCCCGCTCGAGCGAGCGTTTTCCTGGCCTGGGTTTCGTCCGCAATCTGCGTCTGGACAGCGAAAAGCGGCATCTTGCCAAGGCGGCGGTGGACCTGGCGGAGTCCATCGGCCTGAAAGGGATCCTGGTCATCACGCGACGCGGAATCATGGCGGACCACGTGACTGCCTGCCATCCGAACAACGTACCCATCTACGCCTTCACCAACGACAGCGGCACCCGCCGGCGCCTCATGCTCAACCGGCACTTGGTCTCCCATCGGACCGCCTTCAGCAAGGATCCGGAAAAGACCTTGCACACGGCGATGAGCGTGCTGGTGGAGCGTGAGGGTTTTGCATCGGGCGATCAGGTCGTCGTGCTTTCGGATGTCCTTGTGGGGCACGGCGTGGATGCGATTCAGGTCCGCAGCGTGCCCTGACGTTTCAGATCCATCCCAGGGCAGTAACGCCGCTGTACAGCACGCGTGCGGCGGCCGCGATCAGGAGCACGGCGAAGACCCGCTTCAGCAATCGACCGGGCAGCCGATGCGCCAGCGCCACGCCCATCGGGGCAGCGAACACCGAGAGCATGACGATGGCCGCAGCGGCCGGCAGATGAACGAAACCTGCGGTTGCGGCAGGCAGGCGCTCATCGCCCCACCCGGCGATCACGTAGCCGAGGCTGCCGAACAGCGCAATGGGAACCCCGAGCGTGCTGGCGGTTGCGGCTGCCCGCAGTACGGGAACGTTGAAGTAGACCAGCGTGGGTACGATGACGTTGCCGCCCCCAATACCCGCAAGACCCGAGACCAGGCCGGCGCTGAAGCCCAGGCCTGCATTGGCCAGGGGACCAGGCAGACTGCGATGGGGCGCGGGTCGCCAGTCCGCGAACATCACGCCGGCTGCCAGAGCGAGAAAGCCGCCGATGAAGAGGGTCAGAGCGCCGTCGGGAAACAGCTTCGCCACCTGACCACTGGCGAGACTGCCAAGAATGAGAAACAGAGCCCAGCGGCGCACCACGGGCCAATCCACGGCGTTGCGTCGGATCTGCGCGCGGGCCGCTGCCATGGACGTGAAGATGATGGTCGCAAGCGACGTTGCCACGGCCATGGGGGCGGCGATGGCAAGGTCGACCCCGCGGGCATCGAACAGGAGCAGCAGCGCGGGTACGATCACGATTCCGCCACCGATGCCGAGCATGCCGCCGAGAACGCCGGCTACGAGTCCGGTGGCCGCGCAGGCCAGGAGCAACGAGGGATCGAGAGGCGCCATGCAGACTCCGAACAGAACGTGCAGCTCAACCTTACCGGGACGCTGTCGATGAATCTCTATCAGCGCATCATGGATGCGTCCGTCGACCGCCAGCTCGACGTTGCGTTCAGCCTGCCATCAGGTGCGCGCTGGACACATGCGCAGCTGCACGAGGCTGTCGCTCGTTGTGCGCGAGTGCTGTCCGATGCAGGCGTCGAGGCAGGAGATCGGGTCACCGTCCAGGTGGAGAAATCGGCGGAGAATATCGTGCTCTACCTGGCGGTGCTGCGCATCGGCGCGGTTTTCGTACCGCTCAACACGGCCTACACCGACGTGGAACTCGAGTACTTCCTCACAGACGCGCAACCGCGCGTCCTGGTCTGCGATCCCCGGCGTCTTGAGAGCCTCGAAGCCATGGCTCTGCGCCTGGGAGTAGCGGCGACGTTTACCCTGGGGGCAGACGGTCGCGGCACGCTCATGGCGACGCTCGAGCAGTCTATGGAAACCGCTCCGGTGCGGGCCAGGGCCGACGGCGATCTGGCGGCCATCGTGTACACCTCGGGAACCACCGGGCGCTCGAAAGGCGCCATGTTGACCCACGACAATCTGTTCACGAATGCGGCCACCTTGCGGCAGATCTGGGGTTGGCAGCCCGACGACGTTCTTCTGCACGCGTTGCCCATCTACCATGTGCACGGACTATTCGTGGCGCTGCACTGCGCCTTGCTTGAACCGTCGCCGATTCTGCTGCTGCCGCGCTTCGACGTGGACGCCGTTCTGGCAGCGCTGCCGGAGGCAACGGTCCTCATGGGCGTGCCCACGTTCTACGTTCGTCTGCTCGCGGACGTGCGCTTCGATCGGCGCCGCTGTGCGCACATGCGGCTTTTCATATCTGGATCCGCACCCCTGCTTCCGGAGACGTTCGCGGCCTTCGAGGCCCGTACGGGCCAGCGCATCCTCGAGCGTTATGGTATGACCGAGGCGGGCATGATCACGTCGAATCCGCTGCATGGCGAGCGCGTGGCCGGGACCGTCGGCTATCCATTGCCGGACGTGGAAGTGAGACTCCGCTGCCCGGAGCAGGAGACTGTGGTCCAGGAAGGGGTGGGCGTACTCGAGATCCGTGGTCCGAACGTGTTCCAGGGCTACTGGCAGCAACCGGAGCGCACGGCCGCGGAGTTCCGCGAGGGCTGGTTCGTGACCGGAGACCTCGCGCAGCGGGAAGCCGACGGTCGGGTGAGTATCGTCGGTCGTCACAAGGACCTGATTATCAGCGGAGGACTGAACATTTACCCGCGTGAGATCGAGTTCGAGATCAATCAGCTGCCTGGGATCGATGAGGCTGCGGTGATCGGGGTGCCCCATCCGGATTTCGGCGAGGCCGTGATTGCGCTGGTGGTGGCAAGCGACGACTGGCCTGGGGAAGAGCGGGTCATCGCAGAGCTGAGAGCAAGGCTGGCAGGATTCAAGGTGCCGCGGCGCGTGCTGCGCACGGCCGAGCTACCCCGGAATGCCATGGGCAAGGTGCAGAAAGCCCTGCTGCGCGATACCCACGCGGCCATCCTCTCCGGTTGAGCGAGCGTTCCGCCGCGGCATGGTTTGCGATACAGTTCTATGGTTGTGCTAGGGCAGGCTGGTCGCTGTCGTTAGGGCGCGATTGCATTCCTGCGGCAGACGAGAGCGTGAGCAGCTCGCGGGGGCAAGTCGTTCAGAGCGGGTTCGGCTGGGGGGCGATCGGGATCGCTCCGGCTGCATGGCATGGCGGCAGGGTGAATTGGCGGACGATGCCGCACACCTGTCCACACGGGTCTTGGGGGAAGCTTGGTTCATTCCATGAGGGTGCGAGCGGGCGGCTGGTCGGGGCATTCGACGGGTCCTGCCGCAATCAGCCACGGCCTTGTTCCGTGATGGTGGCGTCGTGGGCAACGATGTGACGCCGCAGATTCCCGGCTACCGACTCGTCCGTGAACTCGGACGCGGCGGCATGGCGACGGTGTTCCTTGCGATCCAGGAAAAGTTCGATCGTGAGGTTGCAGTCAAGATCCTCGACAAGGCGGTGGAGCAGGATCAGACCTTCAGTGCACGCTTCCAGCGCGAATCGCGCATCGTCAGCAAGCTGAGTCACCCCCACATCATTCAGGTCTACGACGTCGGGTTGCACGACGACCGTCATTACCTGGCGATGGAGCTGCTCACCGGCGGCGAGTTGAACGACAGGTTGGAGAAGGGACTGCCTGCGAAGGAAGCGTTTCGTGTCATCAAGGAGATTGCCCGGGCGCTTGACTTTGCCCACAGCAAGGGCTTCATCCATCGCGACATCAAACCCGAGAACATTCTCTTCCGTGAGGAAGGTTCGGCGGTCCTATCGGATTTTGGCATCGCGCGTGGGGTCGACAACGAAACCCAGATCACCACCATCGGTTCAGTGGTCGGTACGCCGTTCTACATGAGCCCCGAGCAGGTGACTGGAGACAAGCTCGATGGGCGCGCCGATCTCTACAGTCTCGGCATCGTTTTTTACAAGGCGCTCACCGGAACGGTGCCCTTTGATGGCGCGACTGCGCTCGACATCGGGATTCGCCACATCAAGGACCCGGTGCCTCGCTTGCCTGCTCATCTGACGCGCTTCCAGGCCCTGATCGACAAGTTCCTGGAGAAGTCGCCCGCGCGTCGATTTCAGACCGGGGCCGAGGTTGTCCGAGCGCTCGAAGAGGCCGAACGGCATGAGCCGTTGCCTGAGTCGGTAGCCCGAACCGAGGTCCTGACAAGCGAGACAGTCAACGAAATCCGGCGCAGCGCCGAGCAGCACGAGGTTCCGCGGCCCGCCTCGGCTGCAGCGGGGGCGCGCAACCGACTCAATGTTACGCGGGTCCCCACCCAGCGGGGGGCTCAGCGGCAGTCTTCCGTGCGCTGGCTGGTTGCCGGAATCATTCTTGCGGTCCTTGCCGGCACCATTGCCATCTACCTCATGTCGAATCCATACGGCGTTTTCGGCGGCCAGATGCCGGCTGATTACGGCTCGGAGGCGGGCGGGGGATTCGCGGCGGCAACAACCATCAACTGGGCATTTGCCCTGATCTGAGGGGGCTTGCATAGCCTTCTCTTCCGGGCAAGGATGCCGATTGAGGCATGGCTTGTCCCGAGCGGCAGGACGACGGATGGCATCGAGCGCGAGCTGGCGGCTTGTACGACAGGGAGAACCCGCACCCTTCGAGGTGAGCGGGGACACCATTGTCGGGCGCAGCAAGAAGGCCGATCTCTGCATCGAAGAAGGCTTCGTGTCTCGGCGTCATGCGCGCCTGTGGATCGAGTCCGGCACTCTCATGGTGGAGGATCTCGGCTCCGCCAACGGCACTTTCGTCAACGGCAGCAAGGTGCGTGGAGCCACCAGGCTCGCGCCTGGCGACTGTGTGACCTTCGACGCATTCGAGTACCACGTCGAGGCGCTGGCCCCCCGCATCGAAGGTGATCCCAATGCCACCGGTCTCGATGCTCCGGAAGAAGATGACGCCACCCCTGCGCCAGCGGCGTTCGCGTTCCCACCTGCACATGCTCCAGCTGCTGCTCCCGAGGCAGCCCGGTACGAAGCTCCAGCTGCTGTGAACAAGGAGGCTGCGGCAGCCCCGGAACGCGCATTTCCGAAGCTTGATGAGGCCTCAGCGCCACGCGCGTTTGCTGCGGACGCCGACCTGTCCGAGTCGGCCCCTGCCGATGAGAATGACATCACCGGACCGGGTCTGTTCGAGCTCGATGTGCCGCAATCGGAAGAACCGCCCCCGCCCCGTTCCGCTGCCGAGGCGTCAGACATCCTGCCATCCCTGGATGACCCTGATTTCGATCTCACCGGTGTCGACCTTGGTGGCGAGGACGTCTTTCCCGGGGCTGAACGAATGCCGCCGCCCGAAGGCGAGCCGAACCTCGATTTCGAGCATGGCTCGACCAGGGCCATCGGCGCCGACGCGCACGCGTCTCAGGAACAGCTTTCGGCGACGGTGGCCATGGGTTCCGGAGAGAACGCAGCGGTGGTGTCACCCACGGTGGCCATGCCATCGGCGGAGATGCCGGCGCAGCCGCCAGGGGATGTGCGGGATCCGCTGGCCCCGGCGCTTCTGGGTATCGTCGGCCCCATGGAAGGACACCTCATTCAGCTCGAGCCTGGCCGGATTCTGGTCGGGCGCTCTCCGGATTGCGATATCTTCATCGAACATCCAGCCATTTCGCGGCAGCATCTGGAGATGATTCTTTCTGGCGGACGCTGCCGTATTCGCCAGATCGAGGGTGCAACCGGGACCCTTCTCAACGGCAACCCGGTGACTGAAGCGGAGCTGCTGCCGGGAGACGTGCTGACCTTCGGCAACGCCGAGTTCGTCTACGACAGCGTCCAGAGCCTGACCCAGAACGCTGACGGACTGCCTCCCTGGGTCTGGATGCTGATCGGATTCGCCGGTGCGGGCGCCATTCTCACCGGCCTTTTCATGTTCGTCCTGTAATCGTTGCACAGCCGGTTCAGGCTCTGCTCAGCAGCAGACAGCGACACTGTGGACCTTGAGCCGGAGCTCCGCGAGGGCTCCCCGCATCCCTTGACCGGGGCATCGACGGTTCCTATTCTTGCGCGCCGCTGAAGTCCCCTGGCCTGGAGTGCCGATATGCCGGCAACCTCGATTGCCACTGGAGTTGCACCATGGCAGTGAAGATTCCCTACCGCAGGGACATGGAATTCGAATACGGCGTCGTCGATCGCCTTTCGCCCATGATCCGACGCGTGATCGCACAGAATCCGAGTCCCTTCACCTTTCACGGAACCGGCACCTACATCATCGGGGAGGGCCGGGTCGCGGTGGTGGATCCGGGCCCGGACATGCCTGAGCATGTCGATGCGCTGCGCGCGGCGCTGGGCGATGAGGAGATCAGTCACATCCTGGTGACCCATTGCCATCTCGACCACTCACCCGCCTGCAGGGCCTTGCGCGAGTTCACCGATGCGCCGACGTACGCTTTCGGTCCACACGGCGCGGGGCGGGCAGGCGCGGATGCGGGCGGTCCTGAGGTGCAGGTGGAGGAGGGGGCAGACGTCGCTTTCCGTCCCGACCACGAGGTGCGTCACGGGCAGGTTCTCGAAGGGGACGGCTGGTCAGTGGAGTGCGTGTATACGCCTGGACACACGTCCAACCACATGTGCTACGCACTCCGGGAAGAGCGGACGCTGTTTACCGGAGATCACGTCATGGCGTGGTCAACGAGCGTCATATCGCCTCCTGACGGCGATATGAGCGCCTATATGGATTCGTTGGCTTTGCTGCTGGAACGGGACGATGTCCGCTACTGGCCGACTCACGGGCCTGCAGTGGAGGATCCGAAGCCCTTCGTTCGGGCGTACATGGAACACCGGCGCGAACGGGAACGGCAGATCATCTCCTGTATCGACGAAGGTGTGCATCGCATCCGTGACATGGTTCCAAGGATGTACTCGGAGTATCCGGAGTTCATGTATCCGGCAGCGGCGCGTTCCGTCTACGCAGCGGTTGTCTATCTCGTCGATCAGGGGCGCCTTCAGTGTGAAGGACCGCTCAACATCGAGGCGCGCTTCGATGGCCCGGGGCAGTCATCGAGCACGGCGTGAACCTGCCGCCGCAGTTCCGGGACGACCTGCTGTTCGAACCAAGGCCGCTCCCTTAGCCAGCGCCGATTTCTCGGCGACGGATGAGGGAGTGGCATATAGCCTGCCTGCAGATGATCCTGGAAAGCCTCGACTCTCGCGCTGACGCCTCCGGGATCCGTACCTAGGTAGCGCTCCTGCGCGAACCGACCAATCAGCAGCGTCAGCTGGACGTTCTCGAGGGCGTCGAGAAGAGGCGGATGCCAGCGCGGGGCACATTCCCGCCGCGGCGGCAGATCGCCGCTGCGTCCTCGGCCTGGATAGCACAGCCCCATGGGAATGATGGCGAAAGACGAGGCGTCGTAGAAACGGTTGCGATCCACCTCGAGCCAGCGGCGCAGCGTATCGCCGCTGGGGTCGTTCCAGGGAATACCCGTAGCATGGACCCGCGTTCCGGGCGCCTGGCCGATGAGGAGGATGCGCGCCGCGGGTCCGGCCTGAAGCACCGGGCGTGGCCCGAGAGGCAGGTCAGCGCAGGCCTGGCAGGCACGAACCTCCGCTAACAGGTTGGCCAAGGGGAGGAGTGTGCTCACGCCCTGCTCCCAGCCCCTGTCACCATGGAATCTCGCTCCCGTCCCACGCGAAGAACTTCCCGGAATCCGTGGGCTTCAGCGCCTCGATGACCTTCACCATCTGGCCGGCGGCCTGATCAGGTGTCATGACGCCTTCCGACGCTGCGCTGCGAAAAGGAGCTGACAGATCGGTTGCAACAGTGCCCGGGTGCAGCGCGATGCAAGCAAGCCCACGGTGACGCCGACCCAGTTCGATGGCCAGATTGCGTGTGAACATGTTCTGAGCGGCTTTGCTGCCGCGATAGGCGTACCAGCCGCCGAGACGATTGTCGCCGATGCTGCCCACTCGCGCCGACAGATTAGCCCAGACACATGGATCCCGTCGCGGGAGCAGTGCCGCCAGTTCCCGGGCCAGCAGCAAGGGCGCAAGAGCGTTGATGGTGAAGTGCCGCGTCATGGCAGCAGGATCGATGTCTTCCAGGCGCTTTTCCGGGGCGATGCCCTCGTCTGCATCATGAAGCACGCCGATACAACAGATGACCAGGTCGAGCCGTTCGGTGGCAGCGCGAATGGCTTGCCCTGCGGACGCGATGCTGTCCGGATCGGTGACGTCCAGAACGATACTCTCTACGGCCTCGGGAACTCTGCTGCGATCACGACCGCTGCCGAGAATCCGATCGATGTCGCTGCGATCCGCGAGCGCGGCACAGAATGCGCTACCGATTCCTCCGGATGCGCCGATGACGAGCGCATGGGCTCCTTCCCGCCAGGCAGCCATGCTCAACCGGTGGCTCTGAGTCGCGGGGCCATGGTGGCGAGTGGCAGAGTGACGGTCACGGCAACACCTGATCCGTCTGTGAGATTGACGGCTCGCGCCGAACCGCCGTGCCGCTCGGCAATGACCCGAACTACATAAAGCCCAAGGCCGAAGTGCAGCCGATTGTCACGCGTTGCCACTCGCTGAGACACCATGGAGTCGAACAGGTTCTTCTCGATCTCCGGAGGCAGCAGAGGCCCGCGATTGGCCACCGTGATCTCGATTTGGTCGCGGACGATGTCCAGGTGAATGCGAATCGGGCTCCCTGGCCAGTGGAAATCGACAGCGTTGTCGATGAGCTTGTCCAGGAGCTGTTCGATACGGTAATCGGCGACGCGGGCAGGTGCCGGTCCGGTGCAGCCTCGGAACACGAACTGACATTCCGGATGGGCATTGTGGCAGTTGCCTACGTAGCTCCTCAGCAGCTCCTGCAGATCAACCACCTCGAGTTCTTCCGACTCCAGGGCATCCTCGAGATTCGCTGCGTCAGCCAGGTTCTGGACAATCACTCCGATACGCAGGACGCCTCGCTTGGCGCTCTCGAGGTACTTGTTCGCTTCCATGGCAGGTATTTCCTGCTCCAGATTCTGCAGCGATGTAGATACGGCATTGAGAGGATTGTTGATCTCATGGCGTAAGGTGCGCGGCATGCTCTCGAGAAACTGCGTGTGCTGGTGCAACTTCGTGAGCATGCTGGACACGCTGCGGGCGAGGTCCCCGATCTCATCACCCGAGTGAATCTCGTGCCTCAGTTCACTGGTTTTCAGTCGCCCGTGATGATCGATCGCGTTGGTGGTCTCCGACCCCACCCGGCGGATTCGCCAGGCAAGGCGCACCGAAAATGCGAGCAATGCAATGAAAACGGCGAGCAGACTGGCTGCCGACACCAGCACGATGCGGCCGAGCGCATCGCGTTGCAGATCGAGAATGTCGTCTGTGTTCTGCTCCACGACTACGGTTCCGATGATCTGATCTCGGGAAACGATGGGGTGAGCAGCCATGATCACCTCCACGCCTTCCTCCCGTCGTCTACGAACGGCGCTGGGCTGTCCTTGCAGCGCGGCATCGATGACCTGACCGCCTACGGTGATCAGACCTTCTTCCGTATCTTCCGGCGCCAGGTCTGAGCTGGTGCGCACGCTGGGCCTGAACATATCGAACAGGCGCTCGAGCCATCCCGGTGCATCAGATGCCGAGTCGCCGGGCTCGAAGAAGCTGCCGGCCTCCGCCCGTACCCGGCGCTGGGAATCGATCACCAGGATGCGGGCGCCCGAGTAACCCAGCCCCCGGACGATGTTCAGCACTTCGGGCGAGCGGAGAACGACCAGATGGAAATTTTCGCGGCCGGATTGTGGCAGGGTCTGAGCGATCCCGCGGATCTGGCGTGTGTCCGAATCATTAACGTCGACAACAGCGAGGCCGAAGGAACGGCGGGAACCGAGCATGCTCATGGGCAGACGGAATTCGAGGTTGTAGCCGTAATCAGTTTCTCTGACATAGCCCTGGACACGGTTTTCAGGCAGGCCATGTTCTGCGAACTTCCACTCCGGGTCCATGTGGTAGGCGGTGATCACGCCCGGTCCCTGCATCGTGATCTGCAAGCGGCCCTCGTCGCCCTGGTCGGTGAGATAGCTGAGGCGAATATGATCGGCGTTATCCAGGCGCAGAAGGTTCGGGTTACGCCAGACCAAAGATTTGTCACGCACACGCAGGAACGCGTAAAGCTGATTGCCGCGCTCCCCCAACAGAAGGTGAAAGGCGCCGTCCGGAAGCGTATCGATGCTGCTGTCGCGTGCTGTGATCCGGCGCGGCTCACTTCCGGCCCCGAACACTTGCCAACGATCCGCAAGGGCGGCCCAGTCACCCTCTCGTCCATCGATGCGGATGGGCCCGGGAAGCGGGTGGGCATAGAGCGCTTCGAATCCGTCCAGGCTCAAGGGAAGGTCGTTGAAGAGGTCCTCGCGACCGTTGAGCAGGGTCGAGATGCCCTCCGCAGTCAGCAGTTGCGCCTGGGACTGACCCTGGATCAGGAAGGATTCCATTTGCACCAGGTGACGAAAACTGAACCACGGCACGATCAGGAGCGCGAGGCCGAGGAGCATCAGCTTCGTGCTGAGGCGAGGTCCGCGGCCGTTGGTCGTCGTCACTTCGAGACCCACCTGTAACCGTACCCGTACTCGCTCTTGATGGATGCGAATTCGGGATCCACGCGCTCGAATTTCTTGCGGATGTTGCGCATGTGCGTATTGATCGTGTTGTTGGTCACCAGCGACTGCATGGTGGCGTTCATCAGCGTCTCGTAGCTCACCGCATGACCGGGCACCCTGACCAGCTTGGCCAGCATTCGGAACTCCGTCCCGGAGAGATCGATCTGTTTGTTCTTCCAGGATACGAGCAATGCATCCTGATCCAGGGAGAGATGGCCGATCTTTCTTGCACTCGCGGAGCCCTGGTTGCCCCCGGCGCTGTTCTGATAGCGGGCCTCATTGATGCGCAGCAGGGAGGAGATGCGTTCGGCGAGATACTCCAAAGAGATGGGCTTGGGAAGGTAGTCCCAGGCGCCGAGCCGAAGTCCTGAGATCTTGTCGATCTCCTCGATCCGTTCCGTGAGGAAAATCACAGGCAATGACGGCGAGCGCGCCAGCAGGTCACGACAGAGTTCGAAGCCGGCGTCCACCTCCTCGCCGAGAATGATGTCGAGGATCACCAGGTCCGGCAGGGCGTTGTCGAACCCCGCCAGAGCTTCCTGGCGACTGCCATAGGCACTCACGCTGTAGCCCTTCTTGGTAATGGCGTCGCGATAGTTCTCGCGTTGGTCGGCATCGTCCTCGACGATGGCAATGCTCTTGGGCATGGTTGGGCGTTCCTCGGAGAACGATGTTCCACCTGATGCGCGCGTCGGTGCGCAGACCTCTGCCGGATACCATGGTAGCGATTCCGTTCGGACCCGTCGCCTGCCAGGGCCGCGGTCCGCGCTCTGCAGATTACTTCCACTCTTTCTGCAACAGGTTCCACATTGGGGGGCAGCGGAATACGGGCTGACGTGCTTTGCTTGCACCATCGTTATCCGCTTGGAGCCAGTCGTGAAGGTTTTCGTTCCATTCTTCGAAGATGCGCTGGCCGATACCGCCCTCAATGGTGCCCAGCTGGTGCCCTACGAGTGTGGTTACACCCTGCTTCACATTGAGCGCGCCCGTGCTGACGCAGCGCTGCCGGAACCTGGTCAGGCGCAGATTCTGCCGCCCGATGACTGGCCTCGCTCGGGAGACCGGCGACCTGTCCGCCACTGACGCTCAGGCGTTACCCCACACCTCCGTATACAGCGCCACCATTTCTTCCCGTGTGGGTACCCGGGGGTTGTTCGCGGGTGAGCCTGATGCCTCGGCTTGTGCCGCCATCGACTCCAGGTGAGCAAACCACTGTTCCCGAACGATCCCGAATGCCTCTGGCCCCGGCACCTCCAGGCGTCTGTTGAGCGCCTCGAGCCCGGATATGAGGGCCGCGAGCGCCTCCGGGGCAGGGGTGTCCGGCCCACACCAGCCCATGGCCACGCAGCAGCGCGCGTAGCGCTCAGGTGCGGCTGCCGCAGAAAAGCGGGTTACAGCGGGCAGCAGCATGGCGTTGGACAACCCATGCGGCACGTGGAACAGGGCCCCTACAGGTCGCGACATACCGTGAACGAGACATACTGATGCGTTGGAGAACGCCATGCCGGCCTGGCAGGCGCCAAGCATCATTGCCTCACGCGCATCCCGGTCGCTCGGAGTGGAACACGCCCTGTCCAGATTGCCGGCGAGATGGGACATGGCAGCCAGCGCCAAGTCGTCCGTGAACGGGCTGGCGCGCCTGGAGACATAGGCCTCGATGGCATGGGTGAGGGCATCGATGCCGGTGTCGGCAGTCAGCCTTGCGGGTGCGGTCAGGGTGAACTCGTAATCGACAATTGCAGCTGCCGGCAGAAATGCCCTGCCGCGGCACAGCATTTTTTCCTGACTGTCTGAGTCCGTGATGACGGTGAAGCGGGTGGCTTCCGATCCCGTTCCAGCTGTGGTGGGAATGGCAATCAAAGGGATGCCTGAGGATTCGACGTCGTTGGGGACGGCGTAGTCGCGCATGCGCCCCCCGTGGAACGCAAGGACGCCAATGGCCTTGGCGCTATCGATGGCGCTGCCGCCCCCGAGTGCGATGAGGGCATCGAAATGGTCACGAGCGAATGCATCCACTCCGCGTTCGATGGACGCAGAGCTCGGTTCCTGTTCGGTATCCGAGAAGGTGCTCACGGGCAATCCCGCGTCCGTCAGAATGCCCTCCACCAGACGCGCATGACCGAGCTCTACCATGCCTGGATCCGTCACCAGCAAGGGGCGGACGGAACCGAGTTCCCGCAGCAGGGCCGGCAGCTCGCGGACGGCGCCACCCCCGATGCGGATCTGGGCGGGCAGCTGGATCTGAGCGCTCATGGCCACACTCCATCGTCTCTCGAGCTGGGATTGTCTCTGCCCGCGCATGATCATGCCAGTGGGCCGGAGTCGCGGCGGATAGGATCAGGACGTCGCTGGGTCCGTATCTGGGCCGACAGGGCTGTGCCAGAATGCGCATATGGACTCCATTGCCGAAAATGCCATGGCGCGCATGCGACAGGCACTCGCCGAGCTCGAACAGCAGCTTGGGGAGGCCGCGCCTCGATTGCCTGGGAGTGTCCCCTGGCTGACCCTGGATGGGAAAGGGCATGTCCTCGAGCTGACCGAGCCTGCTGCGGCGGCGCTGGGCCTCGACGCCGACGCCGTCGGCGGCGGCCTTGCAGATATGCTCGTCCTGGAGGGCGACCCCCTTCGCGGAGGGCTGATCCGCGCTCACACGGCGTCCGGCGAGCTGCCCCTGTTTTCGGTTCCGCAGCAGGAGGGGGCATGCCTGGTCATCGGCTCCGACGACCCGGGTGGCGCCATGGACAGGCGGCTGGTGCATGACCTTGCCAACGTTCTTGCAGTGGTGCGAGGCCGCGCCGAGATGGCCTCGTTGGAGGAGGTGCCGGAGCGCGTCGTGGCGTCGATGAAGGAAATCATCACCGCCGTTGATCGCGCGCGTGATCTGCTCGGCGATTGATTCCGCGGGACCCGATTGTCAGCCTGCATCCGCCTCTTCAGGGCTGCGCTAATTCACCCCCACGGCTTCCCCGAGCGTTTCGCCGATTTCCTGATGCACCACCAGTTCGGCAAGGTGATCCTGCGGTGTGGGTTCACGATTGATAATCACGAGCGGAACGCCACGACTGGCCGCAAGTCGCGGAAACCCGGCAGCAGGGTAGACCTGCAGCGATGACCCGATGGCAATGAACAGGTCACACTCGAGGGTCGCCTCCTCGGCCCGCTGCATGGCGGCCTCGGGCATGGACTGGCCGAAGCTGATCGTAGCGGTCTTGATGATGCCGCCACAGCGACTGCAGTCTTCGACCCGGCCATGCGTCGAGAATTGCTGCTCGAGATCGCGGAGCTCGTAGCGAACACTGCAGGACAGGCAGGTGGCGAAATGGGCATTGCCATGCAGCTCGATGACGCGCTCGTCCGGAATGCCCGATCGCTGGTGCAGATTGTCCACGTTCTGGGTGATCACGGCGATGGCCTTGCCTTGGTCGACAAGATGGGCCACGGCGCGATGGCCGCGATTCGGCTGAGCGTCTTCAAGCGTGCGGTCGCCGCTGAAGCGCCGCCGCCACGATTCCTGCCTGACGGCCTCGGATGCGATGAAGTCTTCGAACTGTATGGGCTTCATCCGCGACCAGAGGCCGCCAGGGCTGCGGAAATCGGGGATGCCCGATTCGGTACTGATACCTGCGCCCGTAAACACGACGATGCGCTGGGCGCCATCGAGCAGGCTCCGGAAGCGCTCAGTCGTGGAGTTGCCGGCCATGATCGGATTCCAATCTCTGCTGCTGAATGCCTACCGTAGCCCGTTGGTGCCCCCCGTCAAGGTCATGCCGAGGATGCCAGCAGCCAGCAGCTCAGCTACTCTGGTCGCTCGGGCTCAGCCACTCGAACCATCGAGGTCACGATGCTCGATCTGAAGAACGTTCCCATTCTCGTCACGGGCGGTACCGGATTCATCGGCTCCCGACTCGTCCCCAGCCTCGCGACTGCGGGCGCGCAGGTCACGGTGTTGAGCCGCGACCCTGCGCGAGCCAGCCGTCAATTTGGTGCCGGGATCCATTGTGTGAGGCACCCATCTGAAGCGAAAGAGGGGCCACCACGGGTGGTCGTCAACCTCGCGGGTGCCGGTATCGCGGATTGGCCCTGGACGGCCGCGCGGCGGAAGGAGTTGCTGGATTCCCGCATCGCCTATACGGATCGCCTGCGGGACTCGCTGAGCGACACGCCCCCGGAAGTTCTGGTGAATGCCTCCGCGGTCGGTTACTACGGCGTCTCAGAAAGCCGGACGTTCACTGAAGAGGATGGTCCAGGAGAGGGTTTTGCCGCAGAACTCTGTCGCGACTGGGAAGGCTCGGCTGAGGCGTTCTCGGCACTCGGTACGCGGGTGACCTGTGTACGCATCGGTCTCGTCCTTGGCCCAGGCGGGCTGCTGGGCCGCATGAAGCTGCCTTTCAGCCTGGGGCTTGGCGGTCGCATTGGGCATGGCCGGCAGTGGATGAGCTGGGTGCACCTCGACGACGTGGTTGGGATCTTCGAGCGCAGCATTACGGATCCGGAGCTGGCCGGCGCAGTCAATGCAACCGCACCGACCCCGGTGACTAACGCTGAGTTCACCCGGGCTCTGGGTCAGGTTCTGAATCGGCCGACACTTTTTCCCGTCCCGGCTTTCCTGCTTCGTTCGCTGCTTGGGCAGATGGCCGACGAACTGCTGCTCGCTGGCGCACACGTGAGTCCCGGGCGTGCGGTGGCGGCTGCCTTTCCGTTCCGTCATTCGGAGCTCGAAGGCGCATTGCGCGACGCACTGGGGCGAACGGCCAAGAGCGGCTGATGAATAGTCCTGATCCAGGGGCCGAACTATTCGAAATCTTCGACGATCACGGGTTCTTGTGTGGAACGATGCCCCGGAATCTGGTCCACCGCAGCGGCTGCTGGCATCGTTCAGCCGATGTCTGGCTGTTCCGTGACGACGGCGCTGTGCTGCTGCAGCGGCGCGGGTCCGACAAGGACCTCTTCGCCGGCTGCTGGGACTACAGCGTGGGTGAACATCTGCGTCCCGGGGAAAGCTTCCTTGCGGGTGCGATACGGGGGCTCGAGGAGGAGTTGGGGCTGACGGGGGTCTCGCTCGCGCCGGTCGGAGGGCTGCGTCGGGTCGTGAGCGAGGTGCCGGAATCCGGAATTCACGACCGTGAACTTTCGCGTACATTCCGTGCATGCATAGACGAGACGGTGGATCCTGACGGTGTCGAGGTGGACCGGGTGATGTGGTTGCAGCCTGATGAGCTCCGCCGCTGGATGCTGCAGGAGCCCGCCGCATTCACGCCCTGGTTCATCACTGCGGTGAAGCAGCTCGGGCTGCCCTGAGGCAAGCGGTTCGTGCTCGCGCATTTAACCTTGCACCTCGAGCATGCGACTATTCCGCGTCCAGTTCACGATGAGGAGGTTCGCCATGGGTTTTGCCCTGTCCGACATGCAGCTCACGAGTTCCGCGTTCAAGCCGGGGGCTGCCATTCCCAAGCGCCACACGGGCGAGGCGGAGGATGTTTCACCCCCGCTGGCGTGGCGCAATGCGCCGGAAGGTACGCGTTCCTTTGCGGTGATCTGTCACGACCCGGATGCGCCCCTGATCAAGGATGACAACTACGGATTCGTGCACTGGGTGCTCTACAACATTCCCGCATCCGTCACGGCGCTGGAGGAGGGGAGCAACGGCTTTACTCAGGGCAGCAACGATTTCGGCAGTGCCGGCTACGGCGGGCCGATGCCTCCACCTGGACACGGCGTGCACCACTATTTCTTCTGGGTGTTCGCCCTGGATCAGGAACTCGCGCTCGAATCGGGCCTCAGTCAGCCACAACTGCTCGCGAAGATTGAACCTCACGTTCTGGGAATGAATCGGCTGGTTGGGACCTACCAGCGGACCTGATCCGACGATTGCGCCAAGGCGTCCAGGGACGGACGCGCAGGCGGGCAGGTTGGTTGGAGATGAGCGGGACGTTGGCGATCGTCTCGGCGATTGCGGCCCGCTTCCCTGTAGCGGCAGTCCACGACTGCTGGCTCGTATCTGGAGGTGGCGATGGCGAAGCGACTGGAATGCTTCTTCGACTGTTCGAGCCCGTGGACCTATCTGGCCTTCGAGGGCGTGCTGCCCATCGCAGAGCGACACGACGTCGAAATCGACTGGCGGCCCATTCTGGTGGGCGGAGTGTTCAACGCCGTGAATCCCAGCGTTTATGAAAACCGGGAGCGACCGGTGCCCGCGAAGGCGCGCTACTACGCCAAGGATCTTGCCGACTGGGCTCGAGCTGCGGGTCTCGGCATCGGACAGCCATCTGTCTTTCCCGTGAACAGCGTCAAAGTGATGCGGGGGGCATTGCTGGCGGAGCGTCAGGGCCTGCTGGTGCCATATGCGCGGCGCGTCTTCGAAGCGTACTGGCGGGATCTCGAGGACATCAGCGAGGACGCGGTGATCACGTCTCTGCTCGAGGACGTGGGCATGGACACGCAGCAGTTCTTCGCATGGGTCGCGTCACCGGAAGCGAAGCAGCTCCTGCGCGACAACACGGACGAACTCATTCGACGCGGCGGCTTTGGTTCGCCCACGTTTTTCGTAGACGGCGACGACATGTACTTCGGCAACGATCGATTGCCGCTGGTCGAGCGTGCCCTGCAGCGGACCGCGCACCAATGAGCCTTTACGATCGCTATATTCTGGCGCCCATGATCGATCGCATGTGCGGTACCCGGGAGGTCATGGACATTCGGCGTGAAGTGGTGCCGTTGGCGCACGGTGATGTGATCGAGCTCGGGATCGGATCCGGTCTCAATCTGGCCTGCTACGACCCCGATCGGGTACGCCGTGTGGTGGGCGTCGACCCAGGTGAGAACATCACTGCTCTGGCACGGGAACGCATAGCCGGCTGTCCATTCGAGGTGGAGATGGTCGGACTCTCAGGCGAATCCGTTCCCCAGCCGAGTGCCACCTTCGATACGGCGGTGGTCACGTTCACATTCTGCACCATCCCGGACGTTTACCGGGCCGTCAGCGAGGTGCGACGACTGCTGAAACCCGGTGGACGTCTGCTCTTCGCTGAGCATGGTCTGGCGCCGGACCCGAAAGTCGCGAGCTGGCAGCGTCGGATCAACCCGCTGTGGAAGCGCCTGGCAGGTGGCTGCCACCTGAATCGCGACACGCAGCGGATCCTCGAGGACGGCGGCTTTCGACTTGATGACGTACGCGCAGGGCACGCGATGCCCGGCCCGCGCATTGCCACCTGGGTCACCCGCGGCGTGGCGGTCCCCCGGTGATCAAGGCTGCCGTGCCGCAAGCTCCTCCGCGGACACGTGCGCGCCTGCACGGCGCCGCGCTCGCAGCTCCTCGAACGCTGTGGGAGCCACCGCTCTGTCCAGCGTGGCGCTGATGCGCCGCGCACACTCGTCCGGAGTGTTGTCGTGGGTATCGATCTCGAGGTCGTAGATTCCGTGGGCGTGAACTTCCCTGAAGTGGGAGGTGGCGGTGCCGGGAAAGCGTCCGGGGCGACCGGCCTCGCGCTGCTGGACCACTTCGAGGGGCGCGCGCACGGCCACGAAGAGGACCCAGAAGCCATCGAGCGCTTCCAGATAGTCGTCCAGCGTGTCTTCGGCGAGAAAGAGATCATCGATGATCACGTCATTGCCGGCGCCGGCGAATGCGGCGATGGCACGATGCATGCCCTGCAGCATGCGCTGGCCGACATCGCCGAAGCGGATTGCAGTCACGCGCTCTCCGTCCTGCTCCACGGGGACGACATTGAGTCCTCGTGCCCCCGGCGTGCCGTCCGGTGAGTTGAGCCCGCGGTAGGCTGGGGGCATGCCATCACGGAACTGATCCAGCGCGAGGTGGAACCATGGTTCGCGCCGGGCGACCTGGATGGCACGGGCGAGCGTGGTCTTGCCGGCGCTGGACGACCCGTTGAGCAGGATGATGCGGCCGGGCGGCATGGCGTTTGCCTGTAGGGCTGATGGCGCGGGAGCAGGAACGTTATGCAAGCCTGCCGGACGAATCAAGGCGCATTCGAGGGATTACGCTGGATCATCCAGGGCTGAACCGGTCACGGGTCAGCCACGTTCTCACCCGCGGTGGAGAAAGGCATGCAGGCGCTCCTGGGAATTCTGGTCCTGATCGGCATGGCCTGGTGTCTGTCGGAGAACCGGGGCGCCGTCTCCTGGAAGCTGGTAGGTGCTGGACTGATGCTGCAGGTGGCACTCGCATTGCTGTTCTTGCACGTGCCTGTGGTGCGCGACCTGATCATGTTGGCGAACGTCATGGTGCAGGCTCTGGAACGCGCGACATTCGAAGGTACTCGATTCGTGTTCGGATACCTCGGCGGCGGCGAGCCACCGTTCGAGGTCACCCGCGAGGACGCGATGTTCCTGTTCGCGTTTCGGGTCATTCCACTGATCCTCGTGTTCAGCGTTCTGGCTGCGCTCGGTTGGTATTTCCGGATCCTGCCCTGGCTTGTTCGCGGCATTGGCAAGCTGCTCGAACGTACGCTGGGGGTAGGCGGGGGCGTGGGCCTCGGCGCAGGTGCCAGCATCTTCGTGGGCATGGTGGAGGCTCCGCTCACCGTGCGGCCGCTGCTCGCTCGCTTCGATCGCGGTGAACTGTTCGTGCTCATGACCTGCGGCATGGCCACCGTCGCCGGCACTGTAATGGTGCTTTACGCCACGATCCTCGAGCCGGTGGTTCCGGGAGCGCTTGGCCACATCATCGCCGCGTCGGTCATCAGCGCGCCCGCCGCCATTCTCATCGGCCAGGTCATGGTGCCCATGGAGCGGGCTACGGCAGGGGCCACCTTCGACGAGCCGCCGCGCTATGACTCGACCATGGATGCCATCACCCAGGGCACCCAGGACGGCATCCGTCTGAGTGTCAGCGTCATCGCGATGTTGTTGGTCCTGATAGCGCTGGTGGCGCTCGTCAACGGTGCCCTGGGCATGCTGCCAGCCATCGCGAACGAAGCGTTGACGCTGCAGAGGATCCTTGGCTGGCTGTTCGCGCCGCTGGCCTGGCTGATCGGTGTTCCATGGGCGGAGGCGACCACTGCGGGTGGTCTGCTGGGCACGAAGCTGGTTTTGAACGAGCTCATCGCTTACCTGGACATGGCAGCACTCGGTGCCGATACCCTGAGCGAACAGAGCAGGCTGATCCTGCTCTACGCCATGTGCGGCTTCGCCAATCTGGGATCGCTGGGAATCCTGACGGGGGGGCTGGTGGCCATGTGTCCCGAGCGACGCGCGGACCTGCTCTCGCTGGCGCCGCGCTCGCTCGTTTCAGGCACGCTGGCCACGTTCATGACCGGCGCGCTGATCGGCCTGCTCAGTTGACGATCGAGCCTATCTGCACGTCATAAATTCCGGCTTGTCGCGCTGAGTCCATGACGTGTATGAGCGCGTTGGTGGTCGAATCCGCGTGGGGCACGACGACCACCGGCGCATCGGGATTCTCCGCACGCAGCCGCTCGATCATGGGCCGCACGGCACGCCAGTCGACGAACCGCTGGGCGATGCGGAAGCGGTCCCGCTGATCGATCTGGACGACGATGGTCCGCTTGTCCGGGTCCGGAGGCGGTGGGGTCTCGGAGGGGTCGGGGGGTGTCAGGTCAAGACCCACTTCCTGGATGAAGGTGGCAGTGACGATGAAAAAGATGAGCATGATGAACACCACGTCCAGCATGGGCGTGAGGTTGATCTGGGTATCATCGTCTTCCTGTTGGGCTCCGAGCAGACGTCGCAAGGCCTCGTCTCCTAGTCGTGGGCCGTGTTCCTACACGGCATTCCCGCAGTCTACCGCCAATATCCGACAAGACAAAGCCATCCTGCAACAGCCCGCTGGCAGGAGCTGTAGTGGTCCTGTCACGCATCCGTGTCGTCATGGGTTGCGGTCAGGCAGAATCGGCCACTCTGTACAGGAGGAGTCAAGTCGTGGTGAAAATTGGAATCAATGGATTCGGGCGGATCGGGCGGCTTGTATTCCGCGCCGCGTGGGAGCGAGCCGATATCGAGATCGTCCAGGTGAACGACCCGGGTGGGGACGTGGCCAACGCCGCCTACCTGCTCGAGTTCGACAGCATTCAGGGGACCTGGGACCGCGGCGTCAAGGCGACGGAGGATGCTCTGGTCATCGAAGGTCGCGAAGTTCGCTGGCGGGGCGGCCGTGACTGTGCCGAGGCCGGCTGGCGCGACGTCGATGTGGACGTCCTGATCGAGTGCAGCGGGCGTTATCGCAGCGCCGAGCTTCTGGCGCCGTTCCTCGAGGCCGGTATCGGGCACATCATCGTCAGCGCGCCCGTGGGCGATGCGCAGGTGCCGAACATCGTGGTCGGCGTCAACGATGACGCCTTCGATCCAGCCCGGGATCGCATCGTCAGCGGGGCGTCGTGCACCACCAATTGCGTTGCGCCGGTGGTCAAGGTGCTCAAGGACAGCTTCGGCGTGGTCCGTGGCTCACTGAACACGATCCACGCCATGACGGCGACCCAGGTGGTCATGGATGGCTTCCACAAGGATCCGCGCCGCGGACGGGCCAGTTCGTCCTCCCTGATTCCCACCACCACAGGGTCAGCCAAGGCCATAGGCAGGATCTTCCCGGATCTCGAAGGTCACATCTCCGGCCTTGCCGTGCGGGTACCGGTGACTTGCCCCTCCATCACGGACTGCACCTTCGAGACCCGTGATCCCACCGACCGGGATGCAGTGAACGGAGCATTGGCTGCTGCTGCTGCGGGCGAGCTCGACGGCATCCTCGGCTTCGAGAAACGGCCGCTGGTCTCGGTGGATTACGTCGGCGACGTGCGCTCCTCCATCGTCGATGCGGCCATGACCCTGGTGGTGGACCGCCATCACGTCAAGGTGCTCGCCTGGTACGACAACGAGATGGGCTACGTGCATCGGTTGCTGGATCTGCTGCGGCGCATCGCCGACCGGAGCTGATGCCGTGCCCGGCACTGGGATCCGCAGTCCAGTAGGGCAGTACGCGGTGGTGACCGCGGGCTACTGGGCGTTCACCCTCACCGACGGCGCGTTGCGGATGCTGGTGGTGCTGTTTCTGCACGGTATCGGTTTCTCACCACTGCAGATCGCGCTCGCATTCGTGCTCTATGAACTCTGCGGCGTGGTCACGAACCTGGCCGGAGGCTGGATCGGCGCCCGTTTCGGCCTGCATCTTTCGATGCAGGCGGGCTTCGTGCTGCAGATCATCGCCCTCGCCATGCTGGCGGTGGACCCATCCGTCCTCACCCTGTCCTGGGTGATGATCTCCCAGGCCCTGGCCGGGGTGGCCAAGGATCTGAACAAGAACGCCGCCAAGAGCAGCCTGCGGGTGCTGCTACCGGAAGGCGGTGGCCGTCTCTACCGCTGGGTGGCCCTGCTCACCGGGTCCAAGAACGCGCTCAAGGGTGCCGGGTTCTTTCTGGGCGGCCTGCTGCTCGCCACCCTCGGTTTTCAGGGCGCCGTGATTGCAATGGCGCTGGCGCTGGCAGTGGTGCTGGTGATGGGTGTCCTGCTGCTGCAGGCTGAACTGGGACGGGCGAGCAGCAAGCCGAAGTTTCGGGACGTGTTCTCCTCCAGCCGCTCCGTGAACATTCTCTCTGCCGCACGACTGTTCCTGTTCGGATCCCGCGACGTGTGGTTCGTGGTGGCGCTGCCGGTGTGGCTGCAGTCTGTGGCGGGCTGGTCGCATCAGGCCGTGGGTGCCTACCTGGCCGCGTGGATCATCGGCTACGGCGCGATCCAGGCGCTGGCGCCTGCGATCACACAACGCATGGGGGCACCGGACGGCCGCCTCGCCATGATCTGGGCGGCGATTCTGGCGGTGATTCCGGTGGGCCTCGCGCTCACGGTTCACGGCGCAGAAGACGTTTCCTGGCTGGCCCTTGGGCTGGTGCTGTTCGCGCTTGTTTTCGCTGTGAATTCGGCCGTGCACAGCTACCTGATCCTGGCCTGGGCCCGCGCTGACGGCGTGTCTCTCGACGTGGGCATCTACTACACCGCGAATGCCGGTGGGCGCCTGCTCGGGACGCTGCTATCAGGCTGGCTGTACCAGAGCCAGGGGCTCACGGCGTGCCTGGTGGCGGCAGCCGTATTCATGGCCGCAACGGTGCTGATTTCCTGGTGGCTGCCACGGGAAACAGGACCCGCAGTTGGTCATGTTGTTTCTAGAAAAGGCCCTTAGCTAGTTGAATTTAATTTATTTATTCAGGAAATTGAGCGCCAGGCCTGGCCCTGGCCATGGAAAGCTCACCAATTTGCCGGTGCTGGAGAGCGTGACATACGCCGTACCGAGATCGCGACCGCCGAAGCAGATGTTGGTGGTCAACGGGTCCGGCAGAGGCAGATGGTCCGTGTTTCCCGTGGCCGGATCGATGATGCTGATGCCGCCCTGAACGATGGTGGCGACACAGACGCGACCAGCGGCATCCACTGCCAGCGAGTCGTAGAGCAGATAGCCGGGTGGCGCCGGCAGCAGGCGACCACCATCGGGACGGTCGCGGCGCTCGGCGATGATCTTGCCGGGGCCGGACAGACGCCACTCCCACAGCCGTCCTGTGAGCGTCTCGGCGACGTAGAGCGCATCCTCTTGGGGCGACAGGCCAATGCCGTTAGGGCCTTCGAGGGGAAACAGCTTCTCCTCGATGCGGCTGCCGTCACTGTGGGCGTAGAAGACTCCGGTGCGGTCCCGCTGCCGCGGTCCGGTCTTGCCGTGATCCGTGAACCAGAAGCCGCCGGCGGCATCGAACACAATGTCATTAGGTCCACGCAGGGGTTCGCCGTCGCAGTTGTCGTACAGCAACTCCACGGCGCCCGTCTCGAGATCGACGCGCTCGATGCGACCGCCCGAGTAGTCGGGCGGTGCCTCGCCCGGATACAGGCGCCCGCCGCGTTCGTGCCAGACGAAACCACCGTTGTTGCAGACATAGCATTTGCCGTCCGGGCCGATGGCCGCGCCGTTGGGTCCGCCACCGAGTTCGGCGATGACGCTGACGGCTCCATCCGAAGTCACCCGGCTGAGGGTGCCGCGGGCAATCTCGACCAGGACGACACTGCCATCGTCCATGGCGATCGGCCCCTCCGGAAAGCGGAGGCCGGTGGCAATCTCGGTGATCGGAGGTGTCTGCATAATGGTTCCTTGGTCGATCAGGCCCGGACCAGCCCGACCTTGGGATCGCGGATCAGTCCGACGCCCGTGTTCGCCCACAGCAGCGCGAAGCCGACGGCGGCGAGGTTGAAGAAACAGAACGGCAGGTAAGTGAACGTCGCGACGCCCAGGGTCGCCGCCATGAACGCACCGCAGGTGTTCCACGGCACGAGAACCGAGGTGAGCGTACCGCCATCCTCCAGGGACCGGGACAGGTTCAGCGGCGACAGCCCTCTTTCCTGATAAGCTCGCTCGAACAATCGTCCCGGAACGGCGATGGCCATGTATTGGTCTGCCGCCAGCACGTTGCCGAGAAAGCTGGTGCCGAGCGTCGTCATGAGCAGGCTCGCGGTGCCGCGGACGAAGGTGAGCATGGCTTCCAGCAATCGCTGCAGGAGGCCGCCGCGTTCCATGACGCCGCCAAACGTCATGGCACACAGAATCAGCCAGATGGTGTTGAGCATGCTGGACATGCCACCGCGATTCAGCAGGCTGGTGATGTCTTCATTGCCGCTGCTGCTCTGATAGCCATCGAACAGCGCGATCCAGGCGCCGGTCAGCGCGGCAGCTAGTCCGTGCATCCCTTCAGGTGCGAGGGCCACCGCCGCATCGAATTGGAGGATGACGCCGATCAGCGCGCCGACGACGGCGCCCAGCGCGAGGACGGGAAGGGGTGGATAGCGCCGTGCGGAGAGGATCACCAGGATCAGCAGGGGCAGCAGCGACAGGATAGACAGGCGGAATTCAGCGCCGAGTTCGGCCTGCAGCATGGCCGAGAGATCCGACTCGCCGTCGCCGCTGCCGCGACCGATCAGCGTGAACAGAATCAGCGCCACGATGATGGCGGGGACGGCGGTGAAGGTCATGTGCCTGATGTGCTCGAACAGATCAGCGCGGCTCACGGCGGCTGCCAGGTTCGTGGTATCCGACAGTGGCGACATCTTGTCGCCGAAGTAGGCGCCGGAGATGATCGCACCAGCGGTGATGGCGGGCGACAATCCCAGGGCCTGCCCGGCGCCGATCAGCGCGACCCCGATGGTGCCGGCTGTGGTCCAGGAACTGCCGATGGACAGGGACACCATGGCACAGATGAGGCAGACCGCCGGATAGAACCACTGCGGTGACAGCAGGTTGGTGCTGATGAGGATGACGTAGGGCACGGTCCCCGACAGGATCCAGGCGCCGATCAGCGCGCCCACCATGAGCAGAATGAGCATGGCAGGCAGAGCGATGGTGATGCCTGTGACGATGCCGTCCTGCAGTTCGGGCCAGCGGATGCCGCGGCGTAAGGCGAGCACGCCGGCTACGGCAGCGCACAGCAGCAGGGCGATCTGATTGGGGCCGTAGGACGCATCCTCGCCGAATACGGCGACGGAACAGGCCAGCAGCGTCACCAGCAGCGCCACGGGCAGCAAGGCCTCGATGAGGTGAGCCGGTCTGGTTT
The DNA here is from genome assembly GCA_007122315.1 of Pseudomonadales bacterium. Lineage (GTDB taxonomy): Bacteria > Pseudomonadota > Gammaproteobacteria > Pseudomonadales > Azotimanducaceae > SLTB01. The sequence goes on from SKUB01000203.1 coordinate 27,950, forward strand.
CGGGTTCCAGCGTGGAGCTTGTGGCGGCGGCGCGGGATTCTTCGAGTCTGGACGGTGGTTCGTTCGTCACGGGTCGGTGGTCTCCGGCTCGGGCGAACGCCCACGAGGGTGTGACTTTAGCCTGCATTGGCTTCGGTTTCACGAGCCGCAGCAGGATCTGTGCGCAGCGCGTCCGGAATGGCTCTTATACTGAAGTCCCCTTGAGATGGAGGCAGAATAATCATGGCAGCACGTAGCAGGCCGCTGGCAGCGGTCGCCCTGGCAACGCTCGTCGCGGTTGCCGGCGGCAGCGGCTGTGCGCCCCTCACCACCGGCGCCTATGCCGACGAGGAGCGACGCACGGTCGGAGAGGTCACCGACGACATCAACATCACCTCTGCAGTCAAGGCGCGCCTGATCCGGGATGGGGAAGTCCGCGCCCGTAACATCGAAGTGGAGACCCGTCGCGGCGTGGTGACGCTCTATGGTCACGTGGCGCACGCGCAACTCGAGCAGCGCGCGGTGGAACTCGCCGGCGGCATTCCTGGTGTCGTGACCGTGCAGTCGCGACTTGTGGTGCTGGATCCTGAGCAATGAGCACCCGGATCACGGATGTGGACAAAGGCTGTACAGGTGCATCGCACGGCTCCACCTGGCCTCCGTCATGCACCTGAAACATGCCGGACACAGTGCGCATTGCAGCCGGGTGAGGCGCGCACATGGTGCGGACAGAGGCTGGTTGCGGGTTCGCTTATGCACAGTTGGCGTGCACGGGGTGACACTGACGTGACGCGCGCCCGGTCATGAAGTTGATTCGAGATAATTCGATCAACTATCTGATTATAAACAAATTTATATAATGATTATTTTTTGATCAGCAGAGGTGAACCCGGTCGCCATGGGCGCTGGGGCGCACATGCGCCAGGTTGTCCCCAGAGTTATCCACAGCTTCTGTGGACAACCGGCACCGGTAGATGGGTCGCAGGTCAGCTGCCGGAGCTGGCGGCAACAGAGGTCTCCGCCAGCCAATCTCTCGGTTTGAGGTAGTAGTCCGTCAGCGCCGCTTCCGGGGAACCGGGTTCCGCCTTCCAGGCGTATTTCCATGCCGCCAGCGGCGGCAGCGACGCGAGCACCGACTCGATGCGCCGGCCCGACTGCATGCCGTAGCGGGTGCCGCGATCGATGGCCAGGTTGAACTCCGCGTAGCGACCCCTGCGGTAGAGCTGAAAGTCCCTTTCCCGATCGCCGTAATCCTGCGTCTTGCGGCGAGCCAGGATGGGGATGTAGGCGGGCAGGAAGTGCTCCCCGACACTGCGGGTGAAGGCGAAAGACTGCTCGTAGCCGTTCTCGGTCCAGTCGTCGAAGAACACCCCACCGATGCCGCGCTGCTCGTCCCGATGGTCGAGGTAGAAGTAGCGGTCGCACCATTCCTTCAGGCGCGGATAGAGGTCGGCCCCGAACGGCTCACAAGCGGCTCGGGCCTGACTGTGCCAATGGATCGCGTCGTCCTCGAAGCCGTAGTAGGGCGTCAGATCGAAACCGCCGCCGAAGTACCAGAAGGGTTGTTCGTTCTCTTTCGCATCGACGATGAAGAAGCGCAGGTTCATGTGCGTGGTGGGCGCATATGGATTGCGCGGATGAACGATGAGCGAGATGGCCGTGGCCTGGAAACCGCGCCCCGCAAGGCCAGGATTGCGTTCGGTCGCGGCTGCGGGCAGCTGGCTTCCCACCGAGTGGGTGAATTGAACGGCGGCTTTTTCGATGACCGGTCCGTCCGCCAGTACCCGGGGACGTGCGAGGCCGCCACCGGGTCCGGGCAACTCCTCGAAGCTGAAGTCCTGCTCGCCGTCTTCGGCGGCGAGCGCCGTGCAGATCGACTCCTGCAATTCCATGAAGTATTGCCGCACCTGCAGCACATCCGGGCGTTCGGACATCGATGCTGTCTCCCTTGACCTGCGCGCCGGTATTGGCGCCCCGGATTCGGAGCATGCCTTGCCGGCGCGCGCGAGACCATGCTCCAGATCAAGCGCTTCAGCAGGACGTCGCGTTGTCGCGGCCGAGAGGCATCGCTTATGCTTGCCGCGGACGCATTCGGATGACGAACACGTGGAAAGGAGCGGGCATGCCTGGGATCACTGCCTTCGGGGGCTACGTGCCGCGCCTGCGGCTGTCACGACAGGCCATAGCCGCAGCCCATAGCTGGTCCGATCCGGCGATCAAGGCACGCGGCAAGGGCGAACGCAGCTTCTGCAACTGGGACGAGGACACCGTCACCATGGGCGTCGAGGCCGCCCGCGATTGCCTCGGCGAGGGCAGTGAGGGCCAGCCCGCCGGGTCCCCTGACGCCATCTACTTCGCATCCACGACCTTCCCTTTCGTCGAGCGGCAGAACGCGGGCATCCTGGCCACCGCGCTGGGTCTCGACGGTGATTGCATGGCTCTGGATCTGACCGGCTCCCAGCGCGCTGGAACCACTGCGCTGCTGCAAGCGCTGGCTGCGGTGGCAGGGGGCCAGGTCGAGGACGCGCTGGTGGTGGTCTCTGACCAGCGTCGAGCCAAAGCCAGTTCGGCAGGTGAGTTCGCCTACGGTGATGGCGCTGCTGCAGTTAGAGTCAGCGCGGATGACGGTCTCCTGCGATTCCGCGGCGGGCACAGCGTGACCGTGGATTTCGTCGATCACTTCCGGGCCGAAGGCGAGGCGTTCGAATACACCTGGGAGGAGCGCTGGATCCGGGATGAGGGCCTCGCCAAGATCGTTCCGCCCGCCATTACCAGGGCGCTTGCGAAAGCCGGGGTGACGGCCGCCGATGTTGCGCACTTCTGCATGCCGTCCACCATCGGACGTGCGGTAGCCGGGATCGCGCGATCCGCCGGCATCGCCGATGCGGCGGTACGGGACAATCTGCACGGCGGGCTGGGTGAGTGCGGTTGCGCTCATGCCCTGGTGATGCTGCTGCACGCACTCGAGGGTGACGTCGAGCCTGGCGACATCATCGTGGTCGCGGCCTTCGGCCAGGGCTGCGACGTGCTCGTGTTCGAGGCGACAGCTGCGCTGACTGCCCAGGTGCCTGCAGGGCGTCTGGGTATTCGCGGGGCGCTGGCCGCGGGCAAATCCACCGACAACTATCAGCAGTACCTCGCCTTCAACGATCTCATCACGCTCGAGAAAGGCATGCGGGCGGAGCGCGACGACTACAAGACGGCGCTCACCGTGACGTATCGCAAACGGGACATGCTGCTCGGCCTGGTCGGCGGGCGCTGTACCCGCTGCGGAACCCTGCAGTTCCCGCGGACCGACGTCTGCGTCAATCCCCAATGCAGGGCCCACCATACCCAGGAGCCCTACGCATTCCGGGACGAACCGGCTCAGGTTCTCACCTGGTCCGCAGACTACCTGACCTACATACCGAATCCGCCCAGTCACTATGGCATGATCACGTTCGACAACGGCGGCCGCTTCATGACCGATTTCACCGATGTGGACGTGGGCGACCTCGAAGTCGGTACCCGGGTGCGGATGATGTTCCGGATCAAGTCGGTGGATTCTCTGCGCGGATTCGTGCGCTATTTCTGGAAGGCGGTGCCGGTCCGCGAGGTTGTCGCGAGCAGCGCCGCTGCCGCCGGTTGAGCCGCCGCCCTTCCCGCAACACGACAGGAGTACGAGACGATGGCACGGGGTATCAAGGACAAAGTTGCGATCCTCGGCATGGGCTGCTCCAAGTTTGGTGAGCGCTGGGAGTCCGGGGCCGAGGAGTTGATGGTCGAGGCCTTCGAGGAGGCCATCGGCGACGCGGGCGTGGATGCCAGCCAGATCGATGC
>SKUB01000324.1 GCA_007122315.1 Pseudomonadales bacterium
ATCCCGCCGGCTACGTCGGCGTGGCCGAGGACGCGTCCGAAGCACGACGCCTGGCAGAGCAGGCCCGGGAACTCGAGCGGCAGGCGGATCTGCGGGCACTGACCGGCGGTCTCGCGCATCATCTGAACAACATCATGACCGTCGTGCTCAGCGCGATCGATGATCTCGAACGGAACCTCGAACCCGACCATCCCCTTCAGCCCAGCGTCCACTTCGGATCGAGGGCAGCACAACGCGCCGCCCGTCTGGTCCGCCGCCTGGTGATCTATTCCGGCGTCGTGATGCTGCCGACGACGCGCTTCGACGTGGATCGCACCGTGAGCGAGATCTGCGAGCGTCTGCGCCGAAAACTGCCGCCCGGCGTGGAACTGCAGACGCGCTTCGACGCGCAGGGTGCGCGGTTGCAACTGCCACGCAGCCTGTTCGAGGAAACCATCGAGGAGGTGCTGGCCAATGCCCTGGTCGCCGTCGACGGCCGTGGTCGAATCGAGGTCGCCACGACGCTGATCCATGCCACGGAACGGATCTGCATCAGCATCGTCGACAACGGCTGCGGCATGGACGCCGGAACCCTGCGCCGGGTTGCCGAGCCTTTTTTCACGACGCGCGAAGCGAGTGAGAGCACCGGCCTCGGCGTGCCCCTCGCGGATGGTTTCGCGCGCCACGCCCGCGGCGAGCTGAAGATCACGAGCACCCTCGGTGCGGGCACCCGGGTCGACCTCGTACTCCCCCGATCAGACTGACTTCAGATCACTTTACCGCGGACTCCGGCTCGACGCGGCCATCCTGACTCAACAGGATCGCCAGCGGCCGGGTCACCTCGAACTCGGCGAAGATGATCATCATGATCACCGTGATCGGCACGCACAGGAAGGCGCCCACCAGCCCCCACAGCGCGCTCCAGGTAGCCAGTGACAGCAAGATCACCACCGGGCTCAGGTTCAGCGAGCGTCCCATGAGGGACGGCTCGAGCAGATTGCCGACGGCGACCTGCACACTGGTGAGACCGATGAGCGCCATCAGGAAGGGGCCGAGGGTGCCGAACTGCACCAGGCTAAGCGCGACGGGCAGCATGACGGCGACGAAGCTGCCGACGTAGGGAATGAAGTTGAACACGAAGATGAGCACCGCCCAGAACTCGGCGTAGTCGATGCCGATCAGGCGCATCACGGCCCAACTCGCGACGCCGACAATGGCCGAAACGAAAGCTTTCAGCGTAAGGAAGCGGCCGATGCGTTCGCTGATTTCGCTGATGGCCGCTGCGATGCGCCTCGCCCCATCCGGCGTGTCCGCCAGCCGCTCCAGCTTGACCATGGTCGCGTTGCGCTCCATGAGCACGAACGCGGTGTAGATGAAGATCACCAGCAGATTGCCGATCAGCGCCGCCACCACACCCACGGTACTGCCGGCCACCTTGCCGAGATCGACGGCCGCCACCGCGCGGCTGAAGACCTCGGGCAGCGTGGGGACATCCTCCAGGTTGAGCCAGCCGGAGATGCGTTCCACCCAGATCTGCAGGTTTTCCCGGTACAGCGGCATCTGCCGCTCCACCTGGGCGATGTTGCTGGTCACCATCAGCACCAGCCCCCACACCAGCGCGACGATCAGCGCCAGAGCACCGATGTGGGCCAGCCAGCCCGGCATGAAGCGGCCGATGACAGGGGCATTGCGCACCCAGTCGGTGATGGTCATGAAGATGTAGGCCAGGAACACGCCGAGGACGAGCGGCACCAGGATGGGTCGCCCGATGTGCAGCATGTAGCCGATGGCGATGGCCAGCACCGCCCCGGCTGCCAGACGCGGCAACGCGTCCGTGGCACTGGTCACGTCAGCGAGGCCTTGTAGATCTGTTCGATCGAGGCATCCAGCGTGGCATTGAATTCCGCGTCGGACTGCTGGGCCGAGAGACCTTCGGTCAGCGCGCGGGAGAAGCTGGCGATGATGCCCTGCTGCCGCGCCAGACGCGCATTGGCTTCATCGCGCGGATAGCCTCCGGACAGCAGCACCACTCGCAGCACGCGGGGATGGGCCACGCAGTCCGCATACAGATTGTCCGTCTCGGGCGGCGTCAGCTTGAGCATCACGTGTTCGTCGTCGCCGAGTCCGTCGAGATGCTCGATGATGGCCGCCTTCAGCAGGTCCTCCGCCCGGACTTTGTCCGGACAGTGGATGTCCACCTCCGGTTCGATGATGGGCACGAGACCGGCGGCGACGATGCGGCGGCCGAACTCGAACTGCTGCGCCACGATGCCGGCGATGGCATCCGGATTCGCCTGCTTGATCACCGAACGCATCTTGGTGCCGAAGATGCCCTGCTGCTTCGCTTCCGCCAGCAGAGCGTCAAGGGCCGGCATGGGCTTCATGCGCTGCACGCCATCGGCCTCGTCCTCCAGTCCCTTGTCCACCTTGAGGATGGGCACCACGTTCTTGACGTTCCACAGGTAGTCAGCGGTAGGCCGTCCCTCGATTTCGCGACGCATGGTCGCCTCGAACAGGATCGCAGCGAGAATCCTCTCCCCGCTGAATGCCGGGCTGGTGATGATCCGGGTCCGCATGGCGTGGACCAAGTCCATCATCTCGTCGTCGTTGTTCCAGCTTCCCTCGGCAATCCCGTACAGACGCAGCGCCTTCGGTGTGCTGCCGCCACTCTGGTCGAGCGCGGCGATGAAGCCCTTGCCCTCGCGCATCCTGGCAAACTGTTGCTCATGGTCGCCCATGACATACCTCCTGAACCGTCATTGGTTGGGCGAAATCCTACGCTGCCTGAGCGACCGATTCACGACTATTGCTGGATGACGCATCCAGCGGAACGCGACTGCGCTTGCTCGTTCCAGCAGTCAAGGCTACGTTGCCTGGATGCGCGCTTCCGCGCCCCTGCTGCCGATGGAGCCCATGACCCTCGAGATCGCCCTCGTTCTGCTCATCCTTGCCGGCGCCCTGCTGCTGTTCGTCACCGAATGGGTGCGCATGGATCTGACGGCGCTCATGGTGCTGTCTGCGCTGGCGATACTCGGGCTGGTGTCGCCTGCGGACGCGGTCAGCGGGTTCAGCAACGCCGCGGTGATCACCGTCCTGGCCATGTTCATCCTCAGCGAGGGCCTGACCCGCTCCGGCATCGCCGACATCATCACTCGCGGCATCCAGCATGTTGCGGGCAATGGCGAGGCGCGCATGATCGCCGTGTTCATGCTGGTCAGCGGTGTGCTGTCCGCGTTCATGAACAACATCGGCGTCGCCACTCTGATGCTGCCGGTGGCCGTCGAGGTGGCCAGGGCCAGCGGCATCGCGCCCTCGCGCCTGCTGATGCCGCTGGCCTACGGTACGCTGCTCGGCGGCATGATGACCCTGATCGGTACGCCCCCCAACCTGCTCGTAAGCATGACCATGGTGGACGGCGGCGTGGACGGCTTCGGCTTCTTCGACTTCGCCTGGATCGGGCTGCCGGCACTGCTGGTCGGCACCGCGTTCGTGGCGCTGATCGGGCGGCATCTGCTGCCGCAGACCGACACCACGGCAACCATCGCCGGACAGCGGGATCTCCGCCGGCAGTACAGCCTGCAGGAGCGCATCTTTGCCATGCGCGTTCCGGCGGACTCCCTGTTCGTCGGCAAGACGCTGGCCGACACTGCCCTGCCCACCTCGGCGAACCTGATGATCATCGCCATCACCCGTCACGGCCGCACCGAGGCCCTGCCGGACCGCAAGAAGGTACTGCAGGCCGGCGACGTGCTGCTGGCCCAGGGCCGGCGCGACCGCTTCGAGATGCTCCGGCGCTGGAACTCGCTGGCCATCGAACGGGAGGCGCCGATCCTGCTGGCCCGGCTGTGGGAGAAGTCCGCCATGGTAGAGGTGGTGCTCGCGGAGGATGCCTCGATCATCGGCGAAGCGCTGCGTCATCGACCCTTCCGCGAGCAGCATGGGGCCAATGTGCTGGCCATCCGGCGCGGCAACACGATCCGCAGGACCCGGCTGTCGAACATGGCACTGGCTGCCGGCGACCGGCTGCTGCTGCAATGCGCTGAGGACAACGTGGATCGGCTCAGCGAATCCAAGGAGTTCGCCGCCGTGTCCCGTCTCACGGAGACGGACCTGAAGGAGACCTATCAGCTCGACGAGCGCCTGTTCGTCCTGCGGGTGCCGAAGGACTCCGAACTCGCCGGGACGACGCTGGCCGAGAATCGCCTTAGTGATGCCTTCGACTTCCGCATGCTCGGAATCTTCCGCGAAGGGGAGGTCACCGAGTGGCCGTCTTCTGACGAGGTGATCGAGGGGTCCGATCTGCTCCTGATCCAAGGCCGCGAGGAGGACCTCGACGTCCTGCGCGGGCTGCAGCAGCTCGAGATCCTCGACGACGCCGCGCCCTATCTGGACGTGTTCGAGCTGGGCAAGCTGGAACTGGTGGAAGCCACGATGCACCCGCGGGCGAAGCTCGAGGGCCGCACTGTGGCCGACCTCAAACTGCGGGAGCGCTACGAAGTGGAGGTGGCGGCCCTGTGGCGGGACGGCGAATCGCGCCGCTCGGGGCTTGGCAGTATCGCGCTGAAATCCGGCGATGCGCTGCTCATCGTCGGACCGAAACGGCGCCTGTCGCTGCTCAACGACGACGAGGATCTGATCGTCCTGACCCCGGTGCACGCGAAGCCGGTGGATTCGAGCAAGGCGCCGCTGGCCGGTGCCCTCATGCTCGCCATGGTGGCAGTGGCCATACTCGGCTGGCTGCCCATCTCGGTGGCAGCCCTGGCGGCGGCCACGGCCATGGTGCTGACCCGCTGTCTGACCATGGATCAGGCCTACGCCGCCATCGAGTGGCGGACCATCTTCGTCATCGCAGGGATGATTCCCCTCGGCGTGGCCATGCAGCAGACCGGCGCGGCCACGTATCTGGCGTCAGGTGTGCTCGGGCTGCTCGGACCCTTTGGTCCCTGGGCCGTGATCGCCGGGCTGTATGCCTTCACCACGGTGGGGACCCTGATGATTCCCGCGGCCGCGCTGGTGCTGATCATGGCGCCACTGGCGCTGTCGCTGGCGGTGGAGCTCGGGGTATCGCCTGCTGCGCCGCTGATGGCGGTGGCCATCGCTGTATGCGCGAGCCTGTCGAGTCCCGTATCGCACCCGGCGAACATCCTGGTCATGGGTCCCGGCGGCTACAAGTTCATCGACTACCTGAAGCTCGGCCTGCCGCTGCAGCTCGTGGTCTTCCTGGTCGCCGCGCTGCTCATGCCCTTCGTCTGGCCGCTGTAGGCGCCGCCACGCCGGGCCGGACGGACGCGGATCAGGCTTCCGCCAGCACGCGGGCGATCAACTCCAGGGCCTCGCGCGGACGGAACGGTTTCGACAGGTTCGGCCGCCCGCCCTGACGCGCGCCAGGGTTCGCAGAATCCGGCGCGAAGCCCGACATGGTGATGACCGGCAGCGGTGCCTCGAGCGCTTCGATGCGCTCAGCGAGCTGCCAGCCATTGAGGCCCTTGCCGAGCAGGATGTCGGTGATGACCAGGTCAACGCTGCGCTCTGCAGCAATCACGTCCAGCGCCGACTCGGCCTCGCCGCAGTGGGAGACACGGTAGCCGGCGCGCTGGAGAATGTTGCGCAGCATGCCGGCGAGCAGGTCATTGTCCTCCACGATCAGGATGTGCTGCCCGGCACCTGCACGTGCATCCCCAGCGGCGGACGATGACGCGGTCGACGGCTCGACAGCCTCGTTCGCCAGCGGAAAATACAGGGTCACGCAGGTGCCCTGCCCTTCCTCGGAGCGGATCTCCATGGCGCCCCCGCACTGACGCATGAAGCCGTAGACCATGGCCAGCCCGAGGCCACTCCCCTGACCGACGGGTTTGGTGGTGAAGTAGGGCTCGATGACACGGTCGAGCAGCTCCCGGGGAATGCCGGCACCGGTGTCGCGCACTGTCACCTCGGCATACATCGCCGGCGTCAGGAGCAGTTTCTCCGCTGCACGCTTACCGAGTTCGCGGCGCCTCTGGGTAATCGTCAAGGCCCCGCCGTCGGGCATCGCATCGCGGGCGTTGATACACAGATTGAGCAGGCTGCTGCTCAACAGCGTGGCGTCCACGAGGACCTCTGCGTCGGCCCCGACCGTGACCTGCACTTCGATGCCGCTGCCGAGCACGCGGGCGAGCAGCTGCTCGAGTTCCGCCAGGGCATCCGACAGCAGCAGACGCTCGGGCGTGCTCGGCCGCTGCTGGCTGAAGGCCAGCAGCTGCCGGGTGAGGTCCGCCGCCCGCAAGGAAGCAGCCAAAATCAGCGAGGCGGACTCGTGTTCCAGACGCTCGGCAGGCAGCACCTCGGTCAGCTCTTCGGCCCCGTTGATGATCACGTTGAGCAGGTTGTTGAAGTCATGGGAGATGCCTCCGGTGAGCTGACCGAGGGCCTCCAGCCGGGCCGTGGCGGTGACCCGTTCCTGAGTCTGCACCCGCGGCGCCGCGTCCCGCAGCAGGGTGATGATGCGCTCGTTGCCGGATTCGGCGTCGCGGGTCAGCACCGAGGCCGTGTCCGTGAGGACCACGCCCCCCGCCTTCGTTCGCAGCCGCATCTCGCCGTCGAAGTGCCCATGGGCAGCGAGGCTCTCCAGCGCCCGATCGAGGCTGCCGTCGTCATTCACGATCGTGCCGCGGTAGCCGAGCGCGAGGATCTCCGCTTCGGAGTAGTCCAGCAGCCGGCAGGCCGCAGGATTCACCGCGACCAGCGTCCCATCCGGGTGGGCAATGGCGACGCCCTCCGCGGTGTGCTCGAACAGCATGCGGTAGAGCCGGTCGCGATCGTCGAGTTGGCGGCGCACATCGGCCAGCGCTGCACGCTCGGTGCGCACCCGGTACAGAGCGCCGGTAATGAGCTCCCGCAGCACGTCCAGAAAGCGCAGCAGATCCGCATCGGCTTTCACCGTAGGGGCAGGCTCGATCACCACCAGGTGGCCGGAGGTGTCGAGCAGTTCCGGACGCACGAACGTCACCAGAAACCGGCGCGCGTCGAGCCGCTCCACTCTGGAGCCGGGATCCAGGCCGGCCCGGATCCGATCCTTGATCAGATCGACCACACCGTCTGCTTGCAGACGTCGCGAGAACGCCTCCGCCGACGCGAAACGCTCGACGACGGTCTGCCCGCCCATCACCTCGAACAGCGCGACCGAGGCCAGGTCCTCCGGATTTTCCGCGGCAACGTCGATGACGTGCGGCAGTAACGGCTGATCCGCAGGCAGATCGACGAAGCGCTCGGCCAGGGCGATGACCGTGCGCTGGCGGCGCTGCGCGACCATCTGCTCGGTGCACTCGTCCACCGTGGCCATCACGCCTCGGATGCCACCCCGGGCATCCCGGATCGGGTTGTACCAGATGTCGAAGTAGCCTTCCTCGAGGCGATCATGGCGGGTCATCGGCAGCAGCACGTTGCGGCCGGCGTAGGCTTCGCCGCGCTCGAACGCCGCCTTGAGGATGGGACCGATGAAGTCCGCGAGCTCGCCATACACGTCCATCGCCGGGCGTCCCAGCGCGTCGGGATGCCTGCTGCCGAGGATGGGGATGTAGCCGTCGTTGTAGATCATCAGGTAGTCGGCGCCCCAGCCCACCGTCATGGGCAGGGGCGAGTCCAGGCAGAGCTGCGCGGATACTCTCAGCGGGTCGGGCCAGCCGGCGATGGGCCCAAGGGGCGTCGCGCTCCAGTCGAAGCGGGCAAACTGCTCCGCCATCACCGACGGGCGCAGGATCAATCCTTCAATCTCGATCATCGCCGCCCCCCACGGCCTCGACGGTCCCGACATTGACGCGCGCCGGGACGGTACTTGCAAGAGGTCGGGGGACGGCCGGTCGCCAGTATCAGCCGGCCTGTCGCGCCTTCCTGAAGTCAGGCTCGCGCTTGTTCAGGAAGGCATCGATAGCCTCTTTGTGCTCCGCCGAGGCGTAGCAGCGCTGCAGAGCTTCGAGCTCCCGCTTCTGGACCTTTCCGATGTCGGACTCGGTGGCGTTGACCGTGATCAGCTGTTTCACCGCCCGCAGCGCCGCCTGGGGGTTGTTGCCCATGGCCTTCGCCATCTCGCGGGCGGCGGGCAGCAACTCCCCCGCCTCCACGGCCCGGTCCACGAGACCGATGGCCGCGGCTTCCGCACCGCTGACGGTCTTGCCGGTGAGCATCAGCTCATTCGCCTGGCCGAACCCGCAGCGCAGGGTGACGAACTGGGAGCTGGCCAGTTCCGGGACCAGCCCCATCTTGATGAATCGCAGGCTGAGCTTGGCGTCGTTTGTGGCGATCAGGTAGTCCATGGGCAGGACCTGGGTCAGGCCGACGCCGATGCAGGCACCGTTGATGGCGGCGACGATGGGCTTGGATTCCCGCACCAGTTCCACCCAGCTGCGCATGGCCGGACGCTCTTTCGCCGCCCCTGCATCCTGCTGTTGGGCATTGAACACGTCCTGGATGTCGGCACCGGCGCAGAACCCGCGACCCGCTCCGGTGACGATGATGGCCTCGATGGCATCGTCGTCGTTGGCGGCGGCGATGGCGTCACCGAGCTCTGCACCCATGCGGTAGGTCCAGGCATTGAGACGATCGGGCCGATTCAGCGTGATGGTCAACAGGCCGTCTGCGGTGTCGGTGAGTATGGTGTCGTAGCTCATGTCTGCTCTCTGATCGTCAGTGGCTGGCAGCGAGGAAGTCCAGCAGCAGGGCGTTGGTCTCCTCCGCCCGTTCCTGCTGCACCCAGTGGCCACAGCCCTCGAGGATCACCGACTGATGCAGCTTCGGCAAGGTCTCCGGGAAGCGGTCGATGGCGGGCTTGCCCCAGATGGTGGGGCCGTCCTTGGTGCCGCCGATGAACAACGCCGGGACCTCGATGGGCCGGTAGGCGAACGCTGCGAGATCCTCCCAGTCCCGGTCCACGTTACGGTAGCGGCTGAGCGGCCCGAAGAAGCCGGAATACTGGAATTCTCGAGTGTAGACGTCCAGATCCGCTTCGCTCATCCAGGCGGGCATGGCCTCGGGATAAACGAATTTTTCCCGCAGCGTCCGACCACGATCCACCATGGCAATGTTGGGACCGTTCTCGATGTCGCCGGACGCGCACCAGTAGAAACCAAGCAGCCAGCCGCGCACGTCCGCCTCGATCTCCGCCTCGGCGCGCCCCGGAGCCTGGAAGTACTCGATGTAGAATTCGTTCTCACCGGCCATGGCACGCATACCCGCCAGCGGCCGCGTCGGGCCGTGCGGTGGGGCGTAGGGCACCGACAGGCCGGCTACGCCGCGGAACAGATCCGGACGCAGCAGCGCGGAGTTCCAGGCGATGGGTGCGCCCCAGTCATGCCCGACGATGGTGGCCGGACCGCCGCCGAGGGCCTCCACGACGCCGACCACGTCGGCGACCTTCAGCACCATGCGGTAGTCTTCCACCCGGCTCGGCTTCGACGAGCGGCCGTAGCCGCGCACGTCCATGGCCACTGCCCGGTAGCCGGCGGCGGCAAGCGCCGGCAGCTGATAGCGCCAGGAGTACCAGGACTCCGGGAAGCCGTGAACCATGAGCACCAACGGACCCTCACCCTGCTCGGCGAGATGGATGCGGATGCCGTTCGCGTCGACACAGTGAAAACGGATCCCGCTCATCGAGTCACCACCTGTCCTTGCCGTGCTTCCGTGTAGCCGCCGGCGGCCGCGCTCCAGGCCACCGCACCGTTGACCACCACGGTGTCGATGCCGCGGGAGCCGCGCACGTAACGCATGCCGGCTTCGGGCATGTCGTGGGCCACCACCTCGTCGCCGCGGTCGATGACGTCGGGGTCGAACACTGTGATGTCCGCGGCAAAACCCGGCTGCAGCAGGCCGCGACCGGCAATACCCCAGATTCGCGCCGTATCCGCCGTGATCTTCTTCACCGCCGCCTCCAGCGTCAGGTCGTGACGTTCACGCACGAAGCGGCTGAACAGGTAACCGGTGTCGCCGTAGGTGGCGAAGGACTGGATGTGGGCACCGCCGTCACTGGCACCGATGTGCACCATGGGGTGTGCAAGCAGCGCGCCCACCCGCGCGGGGTCGTTGTGGCCGAGATCGGTGGCGACGAAGCTGGCATCGAGATCGTTGGCCAGAGCGATGTCCACCATCACCCGTGCCGGCGTGCTGTCCCGCTCAGCCGCAATGTCCCCGAGGCTGCGGCCGACGAGGATGTCGTCCTCGCGACGCGCCACGGCGCGGACGCGCATGTTGCGGAAGCGGTCGGTGTTGCCGCCCGGCTCTGCCTCCTCGAGCAGCCGCGCGAGCCGCTCCGGGTCGCGCAGTGCGGCGATCTTCTCGTCCCGTGGCAGACGCATGGTCCGATACCAGCCCGGGGTCCCGGCGAACAGCAGGCTGGCCACCTCGAACGTGAAGCTGATGTCGATAGGACGGGTCTGCACCTGGGGCCAGACCCGCGCGCCGCGCGCCATCTGCTGCTCTACCCGCGCCATCACCCGGGAAATGTTGTCCGGATTGGCGGCGGAATCGAACAGCGGCGAGAACGTGGTCGGAATCTGATGTGCAAGCGACAGTTCTGCCAGCTGATCCACCCGCGCCAGCGTGATGTCGGTGGCATAGAATTCCGGGACCACCTGCAGCATGCGGCCATACTCACCGAGCACCGCGGCCAGGGCATCGATTTCTTCCGCATGGGCGTAGCGGCTCGGCACCGGTTGCAGCCGTTCGTCGACGTCGACGAAGCTGGTGGACAGGCCCACCGCCCCGGCTTCGAGACACTGCCGCAGCAACTCCTGCATGCCCGCGATCTCGTCGGCATTGGCAGCGCGTTCGTTGGCGGCATCGCCCATGACCCAGAGGCGGATGACACTGTGGCCCGCCAGCGGTGCCACGTTCACTGCCAGCTTCGAGCGCAGGGCCGTGAGGTAGTCCGCGAAGGACTCCCAGGTCCACTCGAAGGCACCGTCGAAGGCGGCGTCCGGCATCTCCTCGATCTGCTGGAACATGCCCACCAGCCGCGGCCGATGCTCGACCTTCAGCGGTGCCAGCGACAGCGAGCAGTTGCCGGGCACCACCGTGGTGATGCCGTGCTCGAGCGCCGGACGGGCCTGGCCGTCCCACAGCAGCTGCACGTCGAAATGGGTGTGCGGATCGATGAATCCCGGGGCGACGACCCGCCCGGCGGCGTCGATCTCCTCGGCGGCCGTGCCGGGAATGCGGCCACCGACCGACACGATGCGGCCATCGCGGATGCCGATGTCGCCCTGGTATGCAGGCAGGCCGGTACCATCGACGATACGGCCATTGCGGATGATCAGGTCCATCGCTTCAATCTCCAGATTGTTCGAGTACGGTCAGCAGACGGCGCCAGGGTTGACCCACCAGCTGTTCGAGGGCAGTGGCCCCGCATTGATCGAGCAGGCGCTCCGCGGCGGCGGCATCCAGCGTGACGCTGTCTGAAGACCCGTCGCCGTAACGGATGCGCAGCAGTAACTCCGCGCTGCCGTCGTGCCCCGGCGCCACCAGGGCGCGCTCGATGCGGGGGGTCGCGTCATGGGGTTCAGCCGGCATCGGTCAGCGGCGGCTCGGTGAAGATCACGTCGCAGCCGAGTATCCTCCCTCTTGGCTGGCGCAGGAACAGGTGCAGGTTCCAACTCTGCAACGCTTCTACTGCCTGGCCAGGGTCCTGATCGGCCAGGGTACGACGGGCGATGTCAGCCCACTCCTCGCCTGGCCGGGCGGTGGTGAAGCTGCGGGCGCGGGACAGTTCCATGAGGTGGTCTCCGTCAGCTAAAGCTATAACGCGTTATAATCCAAATGATATAAAGAGTCACGCATGAGCGTGACCGCAGCTGGAGTGCCAAAGGACCATGCCGACCCGGGAGCAAGCCAAGCAGGCGCGCCGCGATGCCATCATCACCGCAGCGGTCCGGCTGATGAGAGCACGCGGCGACGCCGGCTTTTCGATGCGCGCCCTGGCAGAAGCCGCCGGCGTGTCCATCGCCACGCCCTACAACCTCTTCGGTTCGAAACAGGCCATCATGCTGGCGGTCCTCGACGCAGGCATGGCCCGCTACGAGGACCATCTCGACCGGCTCGAAGCGGACGCCCTCGACATTTTCTTCGAGGCGGTGTCGCTGGCGGTGGAGCTCTACGGCGAGGCACCGAAGTTCCACAAGGCGGTGCTGTTCGCCGCCTACGGCGATGGCGGCCGCGACCACCGCGCCGTGTTCGGCGATCCCCGCTTCCTGTTCTGGAAGGGGCGGGTGGATCAGGCCCGCGACGCCGGTCTCCTCGAGTCGGAAATCGAAGCCAATGCTCTCGCCCTCGCGCTGAGCCAGCAGTTCTTCATCTGCATCCTGGAGTGGGCCTACGGCCAGATCGGCCTCGACGAACTCGAGAGCCGGGTGCATTACAGCTTCGCCCTGCTGCTCAAGGGTGCCGCCACGGCGGCCGGCGCCGAGCGCATCGCGCCCAGGATCCGGCCGCTGCAGCAGCAGCTGACCCGATTCTGGGCGGATGCTCCCCTCCCGCTCACAGCCGATAAATCCGCCTGACGTTGCCGCCAAGGACCTTCGCCCGGGTGTCGGGCGCGAGCTGATCCGCATAGCGGGTCAGGTCGTCCACCCAGGTGTGCGGGTGGTCCGGATGCGGGTAATCCGTCGCCCACATGAAGCAGTCCGCCCCGACGTGATCGATGACGTGAGGCGCCGCCGTCTCGTCGGGATCGCCGGAAATGAAGCATTGACGACGGAACAGCTCGGTGGCGGAAGGCCGCTGAATGTTGAGTGATTCCGAGAACGCATCGAGGCGGTCGAGCATGGCGCCGATCCAGCCGGAACCGGCCTCGAGCACGCCGAGACGCAGTTCGGGAAAGCGCTCCAGCGTGCCGAGTGAAAAGAACGAGATCAGCGCCTGCTGGACGATGCTGCGCAGCCAGATCGCCTCCGCCCAGGGCCGCCCTTCCCGCGGCCAGTCGAAGATGCCCTCCGCCGCACCATGGGGCGTGAACGTGGGATGGATGGCCAGCGGTACGTCCAGGGTGCAGCAGGCGGCGAACAGCACGTCGTGATCACTGTGACCATGAATCACCCGGCGATGGTTGAACGGATTCACCCAGGCGCCCCGGCAGCCGTCCGCCACGGCACGCTCGAGTTCGGCGGCCGACCCTTCCGGGTCCAGCAGGCTGAGCTGGGCGATGGGTACGAGACGACCGCCCGAGTCACGGCAGAAGTCCGCGATCCAGCGATTGTAGGCGCGGCAGTAGGCGAGACTGAGCTCCGGGTCGGTGAGTTCCACCTCCCAGAGCAGACCCAGGGTCGGATACAGCAGCGCCGCTTCGAGATTCTCCTCATCCAGCAGTTCGAGCCGCTGTTTCGCGTCACAGGCGCCGAACGGCATGCTGTCCGCATAGCGTCGCTCCGGACTCGGCCGCATGTCGTCGGAACCCATGGCACCGAGCAGGCCGAGGGAGCCCTTGGTGGAGCGCTGCGACGGCCGGCCGTCGATCTCCAGGTACTCGTAGCCTTCGTCGTCCACCCGGATGCGCAGCGCCCGATCCCGGTAGCGCTCCTCCAGGTAGGTCTCCCACAGGTCCGGCGGTTCCAGAATGTGGCCGTCCGCGTCCACCGTTCCCGCATAGGGAAAGCGTTTGATCTCGTAGCCCATGTTGCCCCCTCAACGGCCGACGAAGGTCGGCGCGCGTTTCTCGATAAAGGCCGCGACGCTCTCCTTGGAGTCCTCGGTCTGCATCAGCGTGCGGATCTGGCCGATGGTCCAGGCACCGAGGTCGCGCCAGTCCGGATCCAGCGCCCGCCTGAGACCAGCCTTCAGCGCCTTCACTGCCAGCGGCGGGTTCGCGGCGATCTTCTCCGCCAGCGCCATTGCGGTGGGCATGAGTTCCGCATGGGGAACGACCCGGGAGACGAGACCGATGTCCCTGGCCATGGCCGCATCGATGACTTCGCCGGTGAACAGCAGTTCCGCCGCCTTCTCGCGACCGACCAGCTGCGCGAGCCGGCCGAGACCGGCGACGTCACTGCACAGGCCGCGGATCACGAACAGCTCGCCGAAGCGGGCTTTCTCCGCAGAGGCGACCCGGATGTCCGCCATCAGCGCCAACTCCATGCCCCAGCCCAGCGCATGGCCGTTGACCGCGGCGATCACAGGGATGTCGGTGGACAGCAGCGCATCCGCCGCCGGCGTCAGACCGCCGGTGCGCTTGCTGCGCTCGCCGGACTCCGGCGGCGGCGCACCCTTGCCGCCGAGGATCTGCTTGACGTCGTCACCGGCGCAGAAGGCCCGGTCGCCGGCACCGGTCACCACCAGCACCCGCGCATCCGACCCCCTGACCGCATCCTCCAAGGCCATGTAGAGGCTGTAGGTGAGCGAATTCATCGCATCCGGGCGATTCAGGGTGATGACGCCCACATGCCCGTGTTTCTCGTAACGCAACTCGTCTGCGGCCATAGCACTTTCCTCCCCAGGCTATCCAAGCTTCAGTCGAGGATGTTCTAATCGGTGCGAATTATCCAGACCGCGACGGAGGGCGCACCAACATGGACTTCGACATTCCGCAGGACCTGCAGAACTACCTGGCCGAGCTCGACGACTTCATCGAGAAAGTCATCAAGCCGCTGGAGAACGAGAACGACAACATCCGCTTCTTCGACCACCGCCGGGAGGACGCCCGGACCGACTGGGAGCGCGGGGGCCTGCCGAACGAGGAATGGGAACAGCTGCTGCACAAGGCCAAGCGCCTGGCCGACAAAGCCGGTCACTACCGCTACGCGGCACCGAAGGAATACGGCGGCAGCGAGTGCGGCAACCTGGCCATGGCCATCATCCGCGAACATCTGGCGGTGAGAGGGCTCGGGCTGCACAACGATCTGCAGAACGAACATTCCATCGTCGGCAACAACGTCGGCCTGCTGCTGATGGGTACTTATGGTACCGAGGCGCAGAAGGCGGAGTGGATCGACGGCCTCATCGAGGGCACGAAGGGCTTCGCATTCGGCATCACCGAACCGAATCACGGCTCCGATGCGACCCACATGGAGACCCACGCGGTCCGCGATGGCGACGAGTGGGTGATCAACGGCGAGAAGACCTGGAACACCGGCATCCACAAGGCCCAGTACGACATGGTCATGGCGCGCACCAGCGGCAAGGCCGGCGACGGCCTCGGCATCACCGCGTTTCTGGTGCCCATGAAGGCACCGGGCGTGAAGATCGAGGAGATGCTCTGGACCTTCAACATGCCCACGGACCACGGTCGGGTGTCGTTCACGAACGTCCGCGTTCCGCACGATGCCATCTTCGGCGGCGAAGGTCGGGGCCTGCAGGTGGTGCAGCATTTCTTCAACGAGAACCGGATCCGCCAGGCTGCTTCCAGCCTCGGCGCCGCCCAGTTCTGCATCAACGAATCCGTCAAGTACGCCCAGGAGCGCAAGCCCTTCGGCAAGCCGCTGGCCACCAATCAGGCCATCCAGTTTCCGCTGGTGGAGCTGCAGACCCAGTGCGAGATGATCCGCGCGCTGATCCACAAGACCGCCTGGCAGATGGATCAGTACGGCGCGTTCTCGGTCTCGGACAAGGTGTCCATGTGCAACTACTGGGCAAACCGGCTGTGCTGCGAAGCCGCCGACCGGGCCATGCAGGTTCATGGCGGACTCGGGTATTCCCGGCATAAGCCTTTCGAGCACATCTACCGTCATCACCGCCGCTACCGGATCACCGAGGGCGCCGAGGAGATCCAGATGCGGCGCGTGGCCGGCTACATGTTCGGCTTCATGAAGCAGAAGGCACCGAAGGGCGTACTCGAGAACGAATAGGCCCATATCGAGAATGAACAAGCTCGTATTGGGTGTAGACTGACGGTTGGTCCGGAGGCGGGCAGGGTCGAAAAAGGTGCGGGAACAGGGACTGTCGCAGATCTATGCGCGGTACGTGCCGCGGCTGATCGTGGAACGGCTTCTCCGTGAAGCCCGGGCCGTCGACGCGCCTTCCTCCGAAGACTTCCAGGGTGCGATTCTGTTCGCCGACATCAGCGGCTTCACGCCGCTGACAGAGGCGTTCGCCGCCCAGGGCCCAGCCGGTGCCGAAGCCCTCACCCGGATTCTCAACGACTACTTCGGGCGCATGACCCGCATCGTCGCCGATCACGGCGGCGATGTGCTCAAGTTCGCCGGTGACGCGCTGATGGCGCTGTGGACGCCAGGTGCCGACGATCCGCGCAATGTCGACGCCTGCCTGCGGGCCACCCGCTGCGGCCTGGAACTGCAGGCGAGCCTTGCCGGCTATCAGGCCGAATCCCATACCTTGAGTCTCAGAGTGGCCGTCGGCGTCGGCAGCGGTGTCGTGGTGCACATCGGCGGCCAGTTCAATCGCTGGGAGTTCGCGGTCGCCGGTTCGCCCCTGAACCAGGTGGGTCGGGTGGGGACGCTGGCTGCGCCCGGTGACGTGCTGGTATCGCCGGAGGTCTGGGCACTGATCAACCGGCACGCGACCGGGACGCCGGTACTAGACGAGGAAGGCGATCCGGAGCGCACAGAGATTCCACCCTGGCGCATCGAAGAGCTCAGCGAAACGGTCGCAGCGGTCGCAGCACCGCCGGCACCGGAGCTGCCGCGGGAACTCGAAGACGCGCTGCGTGGCTACCTGCCAGCTTCCATCACCCGCCGCATCATGGCCGGTCAGACCGATTTTCTCGGTGAACTGCGGCGGCTCACCATCCTGTTCGTGAACCTGCCGGACCTGCGCCACGACACGCCTCTTGAGGATGCCCAAAAGTCATTCAGAGCGCTGCAGAGGGCGCTCTACTTCCCCTGGGAGGGCAGCATCAACAAGCTGTCCGTGGACGACAAGGGCATCTCGCTCGTGGCCGCACTGGGTCTGCCGCCATTCGCCCATGAGGACGATGCAGCCCGGGGCGCGCAGGCGGCCATGGCGATGCATGCGGCACTATCCGAACTCGGTCAGCGCTGTTCGATCGGTGTCGCCACCGGTCGTGTGTACTGCGGTTCCGTCGGCGGCGGCGAGCGGCAGGAATACACCATCATGGGCGACCGGGTGAATCTGGCCGCGCGCCTGATGCAGAACGCGGACGGCCACATTCTCTGCGATCAGGCCACGGTGGACCGCTCCGAAGCCATCGTGCAGTACAGCGAACCGCAGCTGCTCAAGGTGAAAGGCAAGAGCCTGCCTTTGCCCGTGTTCCGTCCTCTGGGGCAGAGAGTGCGTGCCGGGCCGGAACGCTCCGCCGACATCATGATCGGCCGCGTGCAGGAGGCCGGAATCCTCACTTCGGCAGTCGAAGCACTGGTGGAATCGGGGAGCCGCCGCTGCATTTTCATCGAAGGCGAAGCCGGGGTGGGCAAGTCCCGCCTCGTCGAGCACTTCGCCGCGACTCTGGACGATCAGCCGGTCCGGTTGCTGCAGGGCGCCGGCGACGCCATCGAGCAGAGCACGTCCTATTTCGCCTGGCAGGCGGTGCTGCTCGGCCTGTTCGGCCTGGAGGGGGAGTCCAGCAACCGCGCGCGGCGCGAACACATCGAGAACATCCTCAGCAAGGACGTCACGAGCCGCGAGTTGCTGCCGCTGCTGAACGCGATTCTGCCGCTGGACATTCCCGAGAACGATCTCACCCGGCAGATGAGCGGCGAAGTTCGGGCCAGCAATCTGCAGACCCTGCTGGTGAACCTGCTGCAGTTTTCCACCACCCGCAAACCCCTCGTACTGATCCTGGACGACGTCCACTGGATGGACTCCGCGTCCTGGGAGGCGCTGCTCAACGTAGTGCAGCAGGTGCCGCGAGCGCTGATCGTCCTCGGCAGCCGGCCGGTCGCGCTGACGGATGCCCCCGAAGCGCTGAAGACGCTGCTGCAGCTTCCGGAAACGGAGACGATCCGCCTGGAGCGCATGCATCCGGACGAGTGCGTCGCGCTGGTGGCCCGCCGCCTGAAAGTGGACTCCCTGCCCGACGCAGCAGCCGAGCTGATCCGGCAACGGGGTGAAGGTCACCCGTTCTTCAGCGAGGAGATCGGCTACGCACTCCGGGATGCCGGCGTCCTGAAGGTCGATAACGGTCAGGCATCGATGTCCGAGGAGAGCGTGGGTATGCTCGAAGGCATCCTGCCGGACACCATCGAGGGCATCATCACCAGCCGCATCGACCGGCTCAGCCCTCAGCAGCAGCTGGCCCTGAAAGTGGCCAGCTGCATCGGTCGGGTATTCAGCTTCCGCATCCTGCAGGGGGTGTACCCCATCAGCCAGGATCGGGCGCAACTGGTCAACGAAATGGAAGGGCTCGCAACCCTGGACCTGACGCCCCTGGAAGCGCCGGAGCCCGAGCACGCCTACATCTTCAAGCATGCCATCACCCGCCAGGTGGCCTACGACCTGATGCTCTATGCGCAGCGACAGCAGCTGCACGAAGCCATCGCGCTGTGGTACGAAGAGCAGCGTTCCAGCGACATCTCCGCGTACTACGCGCTGTTGGCCTATCACTGGAGTCGCACCGACAACGACGCCAAGGCGGTGCACTACTTGGAACGTGCGGCAGAACAGGCCGCACGTGCGAACGCCAATCCGGAGGTGGTGGAGTTCATCGAGGAGGCCATCAACCGTTCGCGACGTCTGGACACGCCACCGTCGGCCCTGCGCCAGGCACGCTGGCTGGCCCTGCTCGGTGCTGCGAAGACCGCGCTCGGTCGCCTCGACGAGGCCCGTGGGGATCTGGAAAAGGCGCTGATCCAGTGCGGTTATCCGGCCCCCGGCAGCACCCAGGGTCTGGTCGCCGCCATCCTCACGGAAACGGCCGCGCAAACCCGGCACCGGCTCCGGCCGCGGCCGCCGAAGGCGATGGATCAGGACGCGCAGGACCGTCTGGAACTCGCGGCCTCCATCATCGAGCAGCTGTTCATCATCTATTTCTTCGGCAACGACGCCGGGCGCATGCTCTGGAGCTGCCTGCGCTCCACCAATCTGTCAGAGCGCATCGGCCGGGTGACGCCGACCCTGGTCCGCTCCTACACCAACATGGCGATCACGCTGGCAGCGATTCCACTGCGCAAGCAGGTGAGCCACTACGGCGACCGCGCCATCAGCACCGCGTCAGAGCTGGATTCCATGCCGGCAAAAGCGTGGGCCGGCGTCGGAACCTCCGCTGCCATCGTCGCCACCGGTGAGTGGGAAGAACTCGAACGGCGCAGCAACGAAGGCATCGAGATCAACCGGGCTCTCGGTGACATGCGCCGCTGGGAGGAAGCGTCAGCGAACCTGGCCCTGATCCGCACGATTTACGGCCGTTTCGACGAACCGGAGGACAGCCTCTACCTGCCGGTCCTGGAAGCGGCGCGCAAACGACGGATACGCCAGACCGAGGGGTGGGGGCTGACGATCTGGGGCATCAACCTGCAGTACCTGCAGCGTTTCGAGGAACTGGAGGCCATCGTCGAGCAGCTCAAGCCCTGGTACGAACAGGCCAGCGACGGGATGGACGACATCGCCCGCCTCGAGGCCGTGGATCTGATGGCGCTGTCGGGCCTGCGCCGCGGCGACGAAGAGGACTCGCGGCACTGGCTCGATCAGGGCTTCGCTCTGCTCGCCGGCCTTGGCCGTCCAAGCCAGTACCGCAACCTGCCGGCGACCTATCTGCTCGGCGAGGCAGCCATCGAACACTGGCTGGCTGCCACGAACCCGGCCGAGAGCAGGGCCCGGGAACAGCGCGTGCGCAAAGTAATCCGTGCAATGCGAAGTATCAGCGGCATCTTCCCCATCGGCCTGCCACGGCAGAGATGGATCGAGGGTCGGCTGCACCGGGCCCGGGGCCGCGACGCCGCCGCAGAGAAGGCATGGCGGGCCTGTCTGGACGCGGCGACGCCGCTCGCAATGGAGTACGATCGCTTCCTGGCCTCCGGGGGGCTGGCGGAGCTGCTGGGCAAGGACAGCGAAGCCGGGCGTCGGTTCGCCGCGCTGCACGCGGAGTTGTCCGATCAACTTCGACTTACCGGCTCCACGTTCATCCCGCGGAGCGCACCTTGAACTCTGGCGGCCTGAGCGTGGGCTGCGGGCTTGGCGACTGGACCCCGAAACGTGCGCGAACAGGGCCTGACCGGAATCTACGCTCGCTACGTACCGCGCCTGGTCCTGAAGCGCCTCGAGCGCGAGTCCCGCGCCCTGGACGAGCCCTCCTCCGAGCGCTTCGCCGGTGCCGTGCTGTTCGCGGACATCAGCGGCTTCACGCCATTGACGGAGGCTTTCGCCGCCCAGGGCCCTGAAGGCGCCGAGGCGCTGACCCGCATCCTCAACGACTACTTCGGACGCCTCACCACCATCGTCAGCGCGCACGGCGGCGACGTCCTGAAATTTGCCGGCGATGCGCTGATGGCGCTTTGGCAGGGTGGGGGGCAGGACGGCGACGCAGCCGCTCCCGCCGAAGCCTGCCGGCGCGCCCTGGCCTGCAGCCTGGAGATGCAGTCGCAGCTTGCCGGCTACCAGGCCGAGGGCCATCCGCTGAGCCTTCGGGTCGCCATCGGTGTCGGCGACGGCGTGGTCCTGCATCTCGGCGGTCAATTCAACCGCTGGGAGTTCGCGGTCGCCGGCGTGCCGCTGAATCAGGTGGGCGAGGTCGGCGAGCGGGCCCATCCAGGCGAGGTCCTGGTCTCCGCGGATGTCTGGTCTCAGGTCATGGGGCACGCCGAGGGCACGCCGGTCGGCGCGGCCGACGCCGAAACACCCTACAAGGTGACCGCGGCGAGCCCCCTGCCGCCACGGCCGATGGCGCCGATGGAGGCGCTGCCCGAAACCCTCGAATCGGCGCTGCGAGGCTATCTTCCCGCAGCCATCACGCGTCGCATCATGGCCGGGCAGACGGACTTTCTCGGTGAGCTGCGCAGGCTGACCATCCTGTTCGTGAACCTGCCGGACCTGCATCACGACACTCCGCTGGAGCTGGCTCAGACCGCATTCCGGTCCCTGCAGCGGGCGCTGTATCTGCCCTGGGAAGGCAGCATCAACAAGCTCTCCGTGGACGACAAGGGCATCTCCCTCGTGGCCGCCCTCGGACTGCCACCCTTCGCCCACGAAGATGATGCGGCCCGCGGCGTCCAGGCCGCGCTGGCCATGCACGAAGCCCTTGCCGGGCTCGGCCAGCGCTGCTCCATCGGCGTCGCCAGCGGACGGGTGTACTGCGGGTCCATGGGCGGATCGGGTCGGCAGGAGTACACCATCATGGGCGACAAGGTGAACCTGGCTGCCCGGCTCATGCAGCATGCCGATGGCTTCGTCCTCTGCGACCAGCCGACGGCGGAGCGCTCCGACGCCCAGATCAGTTACGACGCGCCGCGCATGCTCACGGTGAAGGGCAAGCGCGAGCCCCTCCCCGTCTACCGCCCCCGCGGCGTGAAGCAGCGCAATGAGGTGGAACACGCCAGTGAAGTGATGATCGGGCGCGAACGGGAATCCGGGATCCTCCTCGACGCGCTGGATGATCTCATCGAGCATGGTCAGAGCAGCTTGGTGTACGTGGAAGGCGAAGCCGGCGTCGGCAAATCGCGCCTGATCGAGCACTTCGTCGCCGAGCTGGCGGAACGGCAACACACGCGCGTGCTCCAGGGCGCAGGCGATTCCATCGAACAGAGTACGGCCTATTTCGCCTGGCAGAAGCCGCTGCTCGGCCTGTTCGAGTTGCACGCGGAGCCGTCAGTCGTTGAACGCCGGGCACGCATCGAGCGGGCGCTGGCCGCGGACGCCGAGGCGCTGCAGCTGCTGCCGCTGCTGAACGGCATCGTCCGCCTGGAGATTCCCGAGACCGAACTCACCCTGCAGATGTCCGGCGAAGTACGCGCGAGCAACCTCGAGGCACTCATCGTCAGCCTGCTGCAGTTCGCAAGCATCAGAAAACCGCTGGTGGTGATCTTCGATGACGTGCATTGGATGGATTCTGCCTCATGGGCACTCATCCGCAACGTGGTGCAGCAGGTTCCTCACACCCTGGTCGTGCTCGGCAGCCGTCCGATCTCCATCACGGAGGCTCCCGATGCGTTGAAGGTGCTGCTGGACGCGCCGGAGACGCAGCACGTCAGCCTCGAGCGCATGGAACCGGACGAGTGCGTCGCGCTGGTGGCACGCAGGCTGGATGTCGCCAGCCTGCCCGAGGCAGCGGCCCAGCTGATCAGGGAACGGGGCGAGGGTCACCCTTTCTTCAGCGAGGAAATCGGCTACGCCATGCGCGATGCCGGCATTCTCAAGGTGATCGACGGTCAGGCGGTGATGACCGAGACCAACGTCGATCAGCTCGAGCGGCTGGTTCCGGATGCCATCGAGGGCGTCATCACCAGCCGCATCGACCGCCTCAGCCCGCAGCAGCAGCTTGCCCTCAAGGTGGCCAGCTGCATCGGGCGCGTGTTCAGCATCCGCCTGCTGGCGGGCGTCTACCCCATCGGCCCGGACGTCGCCGCGCTGCCGGAGGAGCTGATGGCGCTGGCGAAGCTGGACCTTACCCCCCTGGAGACGCCGGAGCCGGAACAAGCCTACATCTTCAAGCACGCCATCACGCGGCAGGTCGCCTACGACCTGATGCTCTATGCCCAGCGCAAGCAGCTGCACGCGGCCATTGCCAGCTGGCACGAGCAGGACCGCGGCGAGAATCTCGACGGCCTCTATCCCCTCCTCGCCCATCACTGGGGTCGGGCCGAACAGCACGAGAAGGCGATCCATTATCTCGAGCGCGCCGCGGAACAGGCACTGGCCAGCAGCGCCAATGCGGAAGTGGTGGAGTTCATCAACGAGGCGTTCGAACGTGCGAAGCAGCTTCACGAACCACCGTCGCCGCTGCGCCGGGCGCGCTGGCTGAGCATGCTCGGAACGGCGCAGAACGGCCTCGGCCGGCTCGACCAGGCCCGGACATCCCTGGAAACAGCCCTGGAGCATGCCGGCTATCCCGCGCCGCGCAGCAACGTTGCCCTGGCACTGGCCATCCTGCGCCAGGCCGGTACCCAGGTCCGCAACCGCCTGCGTCCACCGCAGCCGGCGGCGCTGGACGCGGACGGGCAGGAGCGGCTGGAGCTGGCGGGGAAAACGGTGGAACAGCTGTTCATGGTGTACTGGTTCGGCAATGACGCCGGGCGCATGCTTTGGAGCTGCCTGCGCTCGACGAACCTGATGGAACGCGTCGGTCGCGTCACGGGGACGCTGGTGCGCGGCTACACTGAAATATCCGTGTCCATGCAGGCCGTTCCCCTGCAGCGGCAGGTGGATTTCTACGGTGAACGTGCCATCGCTGCGGCGGATGCGCTGGGCTCACTGTCCGACAAGGCCTGGGCCTACGTCGCTACCTGCACCTGCCTCGCCGCCACCGCCAATTGGACGGAGGCGGAGCGCCGCAGCCAGGAAGCCATCGCCATCAACCGGCAGCTCGGGGACATGCGTCGCTGGGAGGAAGCCAGCGGCAATCTGGCTCTGATCCGCACCATCTACGGTCGCTTCGACGAACCGAAAGACAGCCTCTACATTCCGGTACTCGAGGCCGCCCGCAAGCGACGCATCCGCCAGACCGAAGGCTGGGGACTGGCGATCTGGAGCATGAATCTGCAGTACATGCAGCGTTTCGATGAACTCGAAAGCACGCTGGATCAGCTGCAGGCATGGTTCGAGCTGTCCAGCGAGGGCATGGACGACATCTCCCGCCTCGAGGCCATGGACCTGCTCGCCCTGCGCGGCATGCGGCAGGGCGACGAGGCCGAAACGCAGCGCTGGCTGAACGAAGCCCACCGACTGCTCGAGAGCCTCGGCCGTCCCTCCCAGTACCGCAACATGCCTGCGACCTACCTCTACGCCGAAGCGCTGCTCGACCGCTGGCTCGCCGCCACCGACACGCAGGAGCGCAAGGTACGCGAGAAGCGGGTGCGCCGGGTCATTCGCCACCTGCGCGTCTACAGTCGGATCTTTCCCATCGGGCGGCCGCGGCTGGCCTGGGTGGTGGGCCGCTACGAGTGGGGGCGCGGCCGCGTCACGCAGGCTGAAAAGGCCTGGAATCGATGCCTCAGCGCGGCCCGCGAACTCGACATGGCCTATGACCGCATGCTGGCCCACGGCGCCCTGGCGAACCTGCTGGCGCCCGGAACGGAAGCCGGGCGGAGCCACGCGGAGCAGTTTTCACAGCACTGCCGGGAGCTCAACGTCCCCGGGTCCACATTCATCCCGCCGCCACGTGGCGCGGCTGCCGCCTGAGTCTGCCCGCACACCACACCCTCATGTCGGAGCCAGATTTCCGGTATCCTTCCGGCCTGCATTTTTCAGCCATTCAGCCACTGCAACGGGAGAGACCCATGAAAGGTACCGTTCATTACAGCACGGACGGCGAACTCGCCATCCTGCGCATCGACAATCCGCCGGTGAACCCGCTGTCCAGTGGCGTCCGTCAGGGCTTGTACGAGGGTCTCGAGAAGGCGAACGCCGACGACGCGGTCAAGGCCGTGGTCCTCTATGGTGAGGGCCGCGCGTTCATCGCCGGCGCCGACATCTCCGAGTTCGGCGGCAAGCCGGAAGGCGCACCGCTGCATACCTGCCTCGAGATGATGGAGCAGAGCCCCAAGATCGTCATCGCCGCCATCAACGGCACCGCGTTCGGCGGCGGTCTCGAAGTGGCGCTGTGCGCCGACTACCGGGTGGCTGCACCGAACGCACCGGTGGGCCTGCCGGAAGTGAAGCTCGGCTTGCTGCCGGGCGCCGGCGGCACCCAGCGCCTGCCACGCCTGATCGGCGCCGAGAAGGCGCTGCAGTTCATTCTCTCCGGCGACCCCATCCCCGGACCGAAGGCCAAGGAACTCGGCATCGTCGATGACGTGATCGATGGCGACTTCATCAAAGGCGCGCTGGACTGGGCGCGCAAACAGGTCTCCAAGGGTGCGCCCAAGCGCCGTATCAGGGACGATGCCGGCAAGGCCGCGGCCGACCGCGGCAATGACGAGATTTTCGCTGAAGCCCGCCGCAGTGCGGCCCAGAAGATGCGCGGCCGCTTCGCCCCGGAAATGATCATCCAGTGCGTCGAAGCTGCCGTGAACCACGACGACTTCGATGCCGGCATGAAGGTGGAAGCCGAGAACTTCAGGAAGTGCCTCGAACATCCCCAGCGTGAGGCGCTGATCCACATGTTCTTCGCCGAGCGCGAAGTGGCCAAGATCCCGGACGTGCCCAAGGACACCCCGGTCAAGGACATCGCCAGTGCCGGCGTGGTCGGCTGCGGCACCATGGGCGGCGGCATCACCATGTGCTTCGCCAATGCGGGCATTCCCGTCACCGTCCTCGAGATGGACGAGAAGGCCCTCGAGCGCGGCCTCGGCGTCATCCGCAAGAACTACCAGCGCATGGTGGATCGGGGCCGGCTCAGCGCCGATGCACTCGAGAAGCGCATGGGGCTGATCACCGGGACGTTCGACTACGCCGACTTTGGCAAGGCCGACGTGGTGGTGGAAGCCGTGTACGAGAACCTCGACGTCAAAAAGGAGGTATTCAAGAAGTTCGAGGAAGTCTGCAAGCCCGGCGCCATCCTCGCCTCCAACACCTCCGGCCTCGATCTCGACGCCATGGCGAACGTCACCAGCCGGCCGGAAGACGTCATCGGCATGCACTTCTTCAGCCCGGCGAACATCATGCGCCTGCTCGAAGTGGTCCGCGGCGAGAAGACCGGCAAATCCACCATCGCCACGGTGATGCAGCTCGGCAAGAAGCTCGGCAAGGTGGCGGTGCTGTCCGGCAACGCGCCCGGTTTCATCGGCAACCGCATGCTGGCCGGTTACACCCGGCAGGCCGGCGAGATCATTCTCCAGGGGGCGACGCCCTATCAGGTAGACAAGGTGATCGGCGAATTCGGCATGCCCATGGGGCCGTTCCAGATGAACGATCTCGTCGGGCTCGATCTCGGCTGGCGCGCACGCAAGCTCGCCGGCATGAAGCCCGAGGACGTGCCGATCACGGCGCGGGTTGCCGACAAGCTGTGCGAACTCGAGCGCTTCGGCCAGAAAAACGGCCGCGGTTTCTACATCTACCAGGAAGGCAGCCGCGCCGGGCAGCCCGATCCCGAGGTGGTGAAGATCGTCGAAGAGACCTCCGCCGAACTCGGCATCAAGCGCCGGGAGATCAGCGACGAGGAAGTGAAGAAGCGCTGTCTGTACGCCCTGATCAACGAGGGTGCGCGGATTCTCGAGGACGGCATCGCGATCCGCTCCTGCGACATCGACATCGTCTACATCAACGGCTACGGCTTCCCTGAGGTCACCGGTGGGCCCATGTTCTGGGCCGATCAGCAGGGCCTGGACAACATCTATCAGGACATTTTGAAGTTCCGGGAAGAGTACGGCGACTTCTGGAAGCCGGCACCGCTGCTCGAGAAGCTGGCCAAGGAAGGCAAGACCTTCGCCAGCCTGTAAGGCGTACGCCGTGGCGGCGCGTCCCGACGCGCCGCCACGGCCGACCGGATGGGACCCACTATAGATCCGCGAAATGCTGACTCGCGCAGGCGGGGCAGATGCCGTGGGAGACCTGCGTTCCGGCGTGGGTCTCCAGGTACTTCTCGAGGGTGTGCCAGAACTGTTCGTCGTCACGAATGCGCCTGCAATAAGCGCAGACTGGAATCATTTCGCCCAGCACCCGCGTGCGTTCCAGCGCCTCCGCCAGCTCGTCCGCCGCGCGTCGGCTCTCGATCACGTGCATGATCAGCGATGCTAGGCGCTCCAGGTGCGCAAGCTGTTCCGGTGTGATCTCGCGACGCTCACGGTCGATGACGCAAAGCGTGCCGAGCACCGCCTTTTCCGGCGTCCGTAGCGGCACGCCCGCATAAAAGCGAACGCCCAGCTCTCCCTGCACCAGCGGGTTGTCGGCGAAACGCTCATCTTCGGTCGCATCGGCCACCACCAGATTGGCATCTTCGTACACGGCCCAGGCGCAGAAGGACATCGCGCGCGGCGTCTCCTCCACATCCAGGCCGACTCTGGCCTTGAACCACTGGCGATCCCGGTCCACCAGGCTGACCAGGGCCACGGGGACGTTCACGATCGCGGCGGCAAGGGCCACCACGTCGTCGTAGGCCGCCTCCCCTGTCGTGTCCAGGATCCGATACCGCGCGAGAATGGCCAGCCGTTCTTCTTCGTTCAGGGGGCGCGGGGCCGCCGGCATGCTGCAACTCCTGTCATGCTCCATAGGAGCGGAGGCTGTCGTGATGGCACGGTGCCATCATACCGATAAGCCGCGCGACTCAAACCGTTCCGGTCGGTAAACTGCGGCGCTTTGTCGGAACAGGAGTCGAGCATGCAGCAGACAGGCGAAGAACGTCGCATCGAGATACCGGGACGCACCCTGGCCGGACGCGCCTGGGGCGACCCTGACGGTGCACCCTTTTTCTGCCTGCATGGCTGGCTGGACAATGCCAACAGCTTCAATCGTCTGGCACCGCGCCTGCCTGAGCTGAACCTCCTCGCCCTGGACTTCGCCGGACATGGCCACTCGGACCACCACCCGCCAGGCTTCCACTATTTCCCCCTGAGCTACATCCAGGATCTGCTGGCGGTGGCTGAGACCCTGGGCTGGGACCGTTTCGGGCTCATCGGCCACTCCATGGGCGCCGCCGTCGCCTCGGAGACCGCAGGGCTGTTCCCCGAGCGGATTACCACCGTGGTGCTCATCGACGGCATGGTGCATCACGAGGGCGGACCCGAAGAGGGCAATCAGCGCAACCGGCTGGCGGTGGAGCAGATGCTGCGGGCCCACGAGAAGCAGCCGCCCGTCTATCCGGACACCGAACGCATGGCCCAGCGCGTCACCGAAGCCACCGACCAGAGCCTGGATGCCGCCAGGGAACTGGTGGCACGGGGCCATCGAACGGTCCCGGGTGGCGTCACCTGGCGCAGTGACCCGCGCATCCGTTTCGCGACCCCGCTGCGGGTGTCCTCGCGGCAGATCGATGCGCTGATGGCAGCCACCACCGCTCCTTCGCTGCTGCTTACCGCCGCGCAGGGCGACCGCTGGTACCGGGGCGGTCTCGAGCGCCGTATCCGCCACCACGCGAATCTGACCGTGGAAGAGCTTCAGGGCCCCCATCACCTGCACCTGGAGGCCGAACACGCGGATGCGGTGGCGGCCCGGGTGCGGACCTTCCTCGCTCTCGATGCGGACGTCGGGGATAAGCGTCGTCTGGCTTGACTGTATACGCATACAGCTCTAGGGTGTGTCCATGGACACACCCATACAGTTGCGCCGCGGACGCGGCGCCGCCTCGAGCCCGGCAGGACGCTTTGCCGCCTTCGGCAGTGCCTGGACCGACGACGGCTGGGGTGGCGCACCGGATCTGCCTGCATCCATCGCCACCGAAGTGCTGCCGGAACGGGCGCGCAGCATCATTGCCCGCAACGATTCTCCCGACATCCCCTTCGAGCAGTCCATCAACCCCTACCGGGGCTGCGAACACGGCTGTGTCTACTGCTTCGCCCGGCCCGCGCATGCCTACGTGGACCTCTCACCCGGGCTCGATTTCGAGACGCGCCTGTTCTACAAGGCGGACGCCGCCGCGTTGCTCGAGAAGGCGCTGGCGCGTCCGGGTTATGTCTGCAGACCCATCGCCATCGGCACCAACACGGACCCCTATCAGCCCATCGAACGGCAGCTGAAGGTGATGCAGTCCCTGCTGCAGGTGCTCGATCGTCATGAGCATCCGCTGTCCATCACCACCAAGGGCGTCCTGCTGCTGCGCGATCTGGACCTGCTCGCGACCATGGCGGAACGGGGGCTGGTTCGAGTCGCGGTGAGCCTCACCACCCTCGACAGCGAACTCAAGCGACGGCTCGAACCCCGTACCGCCGATCCCTCCACCCGCCTGCGCATGATCCGGCGCCTGCATGAAGCCGGTGTGCCGGTGAGCGTTATGACCGCACCGATCATCCCGGGCCTGAACGATCACGAGCTCGAAGATCTGCTGGCTGCGGCCGCGGCGGCCGGCGCCTCCCGGGCCGGCTACATCCTGCTGCGCCTGCCGCACGAGGTCGCAGCGCTGTTTCGCGACTGGCTCGAACTGCACTACCCCGACCGGGCGGCGCACGTACTGTCCCTGATCCGCCAGTGTCGTGGCGGCGCGGACTACGATGCCCGCTTCGGGCAACGCATGGTGGGCACCGGCCCCTTCGCCCGCCTCCTCGGCGAGCGTTTCCGCCTCGCCGTGCGCAGGCTCGGCCTCGATGCAGAGCAACCCCCGCTGGACTGCAGCCGCTTTCGCGTCCCGGGTTCCGACTCACCGCAGCTTGCGTTGTTCTAGCCCGCCAACCGTGTGCTTCGACCGGGCTCCGTCGTCCGCGCCATCCTGATCCAGGAAACCCAGCGCCTGCATGTCGTAAAGGCGTCGATAGACTCCGCCGCGCCGGGCCATGAGTTCGACATGGCTGCCCTCCTCCACCACCCGGCCGGACTCGAAAACCAGAATCCGATCCGCTTCCCGGACCGTGGAGAGTCGATGCGCGATGAGAATCGCCGTGCGGCCTTCGAGCAGCGTGTGGATGGCCTGCTGGATGAGATGCTCGGTGATCGAGTCCAGCGAGGAGGTCGCCTCGTCGAGGATCAGCAGCGGCGCGTCCGCGAGAATCGCCCGGGCGATGGCGACGCGCTGGCGTTCGCCGCCGGACAGCTTGATGCCCCGCTCCCCGACCAGCGTGTCGTAGCCCTGCGGCAACTGCTCGATGAACTCGTGGGCATGGGCCTGGCGCGCCGCCGCCTCGATGGCGTCCCGATCTGCTTCGGGTTGCGCATAGCCGATGTTCTCCAGCAGGGAACGGTGGAACAGAATCGGCTCCTGTGGCACCAGGGCGATGGCGCGGCGCAGGGACGACTGGGTGACCGCGCGCACGTCCTGCCCGTCGATGAGGATGCGGCCCGCATCGACGTCGTGGAGCCGCTGGATGAGCTTGACGAAGGTGGTCTTGCCGGCTCCCGACGGACCCACCACCGCCACTTTCTCGCCGGCTTCGATCGTCACATCGAGATCGGCGAACACCGGGGTCGGCTGGTTCGGATAGCCGAAGCGGACGCGCTCGAAACGAACCGCCCCCCGGCCTGGGCGGAACGCATGCGCATCGGGGGCATCGGCGATCTGGGGCGCGGTGGCATCGATCTCCACCAGATCGTCGAGCTCGTTCACCGAACGCTGCAGATCACGGACCTGACGACCGATGTTGCGCAGATGGCCGTTGACGAGAAAGTAGGTGGTCAGAACGTAGACCAGATCATCGACCCGCCCTCCGGCCTCGGCACGGCCGAGCACCAAGGCCAGCAGACCGCCGAGCAGCAGCAGGATCATCAGCGACTGCACCGCTCCCGTGTCCAGGCTGCGCCGCCAGGAGTGTCGCGCCCGCAGCTGCCAGCGCCGGGTCACGCCGCCGAGCCGATCGGCTTCCCGGTCCTCGGCACCGAAGGACTTCACGGTCGGATTGCAGGTGATGGCGTCCGCGAGCCCCGCGCCGACTGCGGTGTCGGCATCGTTGGAGCGACGATTGGCGGGTGCCACATAGCCCAGTGACAGCGCGATGCTCACGGTCAGGAACAGCAGCACGGAACCCGCGAAGAATGCGCCCAGCATCGGATCGCGCAGGGTCATCGCCACAGCAAAGCCGATCAGCAGGCACAACGCCGGGCCGAGATCGATGACCACGATGTCCGAGAAGTTGTCGTAGGCCCACATCCCACGGGTGATCCGCCGTACGGTGGCGCCAGCGAAATTGTTCACGTGCCAGTCCGTCGCGAAGCGCTGAACCCGGTCGAAACCGTCGTTAAGCAGGCGCCGCATGATGTCGGCAGCGAACGTGATCCAGAGGCGAAAGTAGATCTGCTGGATCAGCGATACGGCCGCGAAGGTCAGCACCAGCCACAGTGCCGCATCCCGGGCCGGCTGCAGATCACCGGTGGTATCGGCTCCGCGCAGGGACGCGACCAGCTCCGCCGCGCGGCTCGGGATCTGCACCTCGGTGACGACGCCGATGGCGACGCCGGCGATCACCGCCGAGAACAGCAGCGGGCTCGAGCGCCAGTAGCGCCAGACGAAACGGCACACGGCGCCGAACGTACTGGAGCTGCTGGAGCTGCTGGAGCTGCTGGAGCTGTCGCTGGACTCCGACATCAGACTTTCCGACCTGGACGTTGCGGAAGACTACCGGATCTCCGCGCTATCAGCCCGGGAATCAGCTTCGGGACAATGCGGTTCGCTCGCTGCGCCCAGAAAGGTGACGCAGTGGGCGAATGGTCCTCAGGACATCCAGATCGTCGAGTCGGTCTGCTCTGCTTGTACTGGCTTCGCGATTCGAGCTCAGGGCAAATGCACCTTCCCGCCCAGACCACTGGCGCGGGCCAGGCGCTCATCGCGCGTGATCAGCGTGGCGTTCAACAGGTGGGTCAGCACGACGTAGGCCGCGTCATACGCCGTGAGCTGACGGCGCAAGGACCAGATGCCAGCAATCAGGCTGGTATGCCGGTAGCGGCGAATCGGTAGGGCTTGCAGTTCGCTGGCGAGGCCTGATCTGGATGTGGGAACGCTTCCGTTCCGATCCAGTCGGCGCAACGCGTGCAATGTCTCCACGTCCAGCAGCTCCGGAGCTGCCAATCGAGTGTCTGGCGCCCAAAACAATTCTTCGATGGGCTCCGGTCGGAAGCGAGCGAGCAGATCGACGGCAATGGAAGCATCGACGACCAGAATCCGGCTCACGCGACATCCCGTTCCCTGCGGATGAGTTCTGCTGACGATTCAGTCATGTCGAA
>SKUB01000013.1 GCA_007122315.1 Pseudomonadales bacterium
CGCTGCGCCCGTGACGGCAATTGATCGCGCGCAGCTTCGCGGGAGGGAAGTCATGCGTTCAAACCCGACGTGGGTCGTCGTCGTATCGGTGTGCGCGGCCACCGTGCTGCCAGTTCATGTTTCGGCGCAATCGGAACAAGCCAGTCGACGTGTCATCGAGGAAGTCATCGTCACCGCTGAGCGGCGGGCAGCCTCGATCCAGGATACGTCCATTTCCATCACCGCATTCACCGGCGAGTTCCTCGATGATTTCGGTATCCGGAATCAGGAGGACCTGCAGAATTTCATTCCGGCCACGACGATCCAGCCCTATGACGCCACCGTGCGCGGGGTGGGTCGGAACTTCCGGGCCTTGGGCGGTGACCCCGGTGTCGCCACCTACATGAATGGCATCTATTCGGAAGACCTTTTGACGGCGACCGCCGCGACCTTCTGGGACGTTGAGCGCATCGAGGTCCTGCGCGGGCCGCAGGGGACGCTCTACGGCCGCAACGCCGTGGGCGGCGCCATCAACATTCTTTACAAGGAGCCGACCGATGACTGGGAGGCCTCGGTTCGGGGCATCGTCGGCAACTTCGGTACGCTCGAATACTACGGGATGCTGTCCGGCCCGCTGATCGAGGATACGCTGTCCGGCCGCCTCAATTTCAGTCTTCGCGATCGGGATGGCGTGATCGACGAGATCGGCCCCGGCGGCAAGGACCTCGACTCACTCGGCAGCCGCAACATCGCGCTGCAGCTGCGCTGGACGCCGCTCGACACCGTGACGGTGAACCTGCGCCAGAACCTGATGAACAATGACCGCATCATGGGCGGCGCCAACGGCGGTGGACTGGTGGTGTTGAACGAGCAGGGCGAGCCCCGGCGCAACACCACCGATATCGTACCGGGTTATCGCTTCATCGACGTCGATCAGACTGACCCGAGCCAGCGTGATTTCTTCGACACCAGCAAGCCGATCCTGGAGTTCACCAATCCGTTCACGGGGGCGACAGATTTGGCCCAGCCGCTGCGTGCCGGCATCGATCATTACGGTGCCATACCCGGCGTCGTCGCAGCGCCGAACCTCAACGGGTTCCAGAATGCGGCGGCGTCACTCACGTCCTTCGGCTTCACCTCGGAGGAGGATGCCGCCCGCCTGAATGAATGTGTGTTCGGCGGCAGCATATCCGGCAGTGACGTCTGCGCGGCCACCAATGGTTTCAACCGGGAGCAGTTCAAGCAGTACGGGACCCAACTCAGCGTGTCCTGGGATGTATCGGAAAACCTGGAGCTGAAGTACCTGTTCGGCTACAACTCGCTGCTCTACGAGCGCTTTACCGACGACGATGCCACCGGCAGCCTGATCCTCGATCGCCAGTTCTACGTCAATCATGAGGCCGACTACACCTCGCACGAGTTCCAGGCGTTCTACGATGTCACCCCGAACCTTTCGTTCACCTCGGGCATCTTCTTCTACGACGCCACCATCGACCAGCGTGGTGACTACTTCTCAGGCGTGGGCAATCGCCGCATGCTGCGGCCCTATCAGGACAACACGGCGCTCTCTGCGGGTGCCGCGGCGGCCATCGGCGCACCGGGCCTGGAAGGCATCAGTGCGTCGCTACTGGCCTTCGGCGGTGCGCCCATGGTGAACTTGTTCAGCGCCAAGGAGTCCTGCAACGTCGCGGACCCCTTGCCCTCATGTGAACGCAACTTCTCGGTGGACAACACCAACGAGGACCTCGCTGCTGCTGGTGGGGCAGTCCTCCGCAATGACAACCTCCAAACCTCCGCCTGGTTCGGCGACGATGGCAGTGATCCCGCGCTCAACGTACTTAAGGGTCCCAACACCGCCGCTACGGATCTGCTCTATGCGACGCAGACCAAGCGCGATGCGTTTGCGGCCTATACGCAGGGCGTCTGGGACATCAACGACACCTTCACGCTGACTTTCGGTGCCCGCTTCGCCCAGGACAAGGTGAAGGCAGAGGAGAACGTGTTCCGCTATTCCGAAACCGGTGCGGTGGATGCTGACGGCACGCCGGGCTTCCTGGCGCTTTATGGCGGACTGGCGGCCGTGAATATGGTGAATGGCGGCCTGGTAGAGGATGACGAAGGCAATCTCGTGCCCACGGAGTTGGCCACCAACGGCGGCATCCCCTTCGCGCTCAGTGTCTATCGGCCCTACCAGCGCAAGGACACCAAGTGGACGGGGCGGTTGAACCTGGACTGGAATATCAGCGACAACGCCATGATGTATTTCTCAGCCACGTCGGGCTACCGCTCGGGCGGCTTCAGCCTAGTGTACTTCAGCAATACACCGTCCTACGATCCCGAGGAGCTGATGGCCTACGAGATTGGCTATAAGACGCAGTTCCTTAACAATACGCTGCAGATCAACGGCTCGTTCTACTTCTACGACTACGACACCATCCACACCTTCTCCACTGAGGTTTCGGACATCGGCGGCACCACGACGTCGGTGCTCGAAGCACCCGGTGCTGAGATCAGGGGCGCCGAGATTGAAGGCATGTGGCTGGCGACGGACCAACTCACCCTGGGTGGCAGCTTCAGCTACACGCCGAGCAAGTACACCAAGGATCTGTTCCTGAATGATCCTGCCCGCGCGGACCGGCCGGCCTCGTTGTATCCGGACTTCGACGCACTCACGGAGAACATCAAAGGCAACCAGCTGTTGCAGGTACCGGAGATGAAGGCCACGGCATGGGCCAGCTACCAGTTCAATCTGGCCCGCGGCGCGAACCTGCAGCTGATGGCGAACTACAGCTGGATCGACGACGTGTACTTCTCACCGTTCGAGCGCCGCGAGTCCATGGCCAAGGCCTTCGACCGGGTCGACCTGCGTGCTACCTGGAACAGCCCGAATCGCGCCTGGACCGTTACCGGCTTCGTCAACAACGTGTTCGATGACGTCGGCGTCAACCAGATCATCCGTGATGGTGAGGCTCAGTTCTTCCGTCAGCGCGCGGCAACCACCACGCCGCGGCTGTACGGTATGGAAGTGACCTGGCAGCTCGGCGCACTGTGAGGGATGATCGGGCGCTCCTCTAAGGTTTGGGAGCGCCCGATTGAGTCTCAGGTCCTGGCTGCAAGCCGAAGGGGCAGCACG
>SKUB01000303.1 GCA_007122315.1 Pseudomonadales bacterium
AATCCCTCAAGGCCACTGCAGAGATCATGGGCAAGGACTTAGGGAAGTGCTGATCGAATCGGGCTGGACCACGCGCGCCCAACTCATCCAATGCGCGTTGAGCGCGATAGGTGTGAGACCGCACCGACGCTCAGCTGCCTTCGCGTTATTTCTGACATGCATTGCGCCTTTCACATGAGAAAGCACATGTCTGCTGAACAAAAGATCGCTCCCGGAATCCCGACGCCGCAACTGAGCCTTCCCACTGTGGATGGCGGGCAGGTGCAACTGGGCGGCAAAGGACGGTGGCAAGTCGCTGTCGTCTATCGCGGCCGCCACTGCCCGCTGTGCCGCAAGTATTTGAAGAGCCTCGATGGTTTGCTAAGTGATTTCCGCAAAGCCGGCGCCGAGATCGTCGCTATCTCCGGAGATCCCCGCGAGCGCGCGCAGGAAGAGGCCAAGGAGGAGACATGGCAGTTCCCGGTCGCCTGTGAACTCAGCCAAGAGCAGATGCGCGAGCTGGGACTCTACATCTCTGAACCACGCTCGCCGCAAGAGACGGATCGCCCATTTGCCGAGCCGGGACTCTTTGTGACCAATCCCGATGGGCTGCTGCAGATCGTCGACATCTCGAACGCCCCGTTCGCCCGCCCCGACCTGCAGGGCGTGCTCGACGGGCTGAAGTTCGTTCAGGAGAAGGATTATCCGATACGCGGCACCGCTGCCTGACTTAGGGAGACGCGCCAAGGAAAGAGGGCAGGTGCGTGCACGTGACCATTCAGCTCGATACGGACAACACCATCACCAGGGGAAAGCCCTTGATCGCTTCGGTGATCAGATCACCCGGGGCGGGGTGCACCTGAGCGCTGAGAACAATGACAAGAGATCCGGCGGCGGCAGGCGGGAAGACTTCCGGGGATTTTCCCCAACGAACCTGAGCATGCCTGGTGAAGGGGCTGCTGCCCGATCTGCTGCGGCCGCTTCCGGGCCACAGCCGGTCATCTGGAGCAGCATGACGCCAACGGCGTCGAGTCCCCCACCGCGGTAACATGCGCTAGGCCTTCGTCGGGGGCAGAAGCCGTGTCCCGCGACGCCGGGTCACACCTGTTTCACGATCACACCGACTGCGAGTCACGCCGTGTCTGATGCCAACGCCATGAAGGAGCGCCTCAAGCGCCTGCAAGCCCATCTCGATCAGGAGAACGCCATCCTGGCCGACGCCGTCGCGAGCTTTCGGGAACTCGACAGCGTCGCGCGCAAAATCGGCATCTTCGGCCCTGAGGACTCCTTCGCAACCGCGGTGTCCTGGTGGCCAGTGATCGCGATTCTCGGCACCTTCTCCTCGGGCAAGTCGTCGTTCATCAACCACGTCCTGCAACAGAAAGTGCAGAGCACCGGCAATCAGGCGGTGGACGACAAATTCACGGTTCTATGTTTCGGGACGAGTGAACAACCGCGGGTTCTGCCGGGCCTCGCACTCGACAGCGACCCCCGCCTGCCTTTCTATCGCATCAGCAAGGACATCGAGTCGGTCGCCGCGGGCGAAGGGCGCCGCCTCGACTCCTACATGCAGCTCACCACCTGCAACAGCGAGGCGCTGCGCGGCAGGATTCTCATCGACTCCCCCGGCTTCGACGCCGATGCCCAGCGCAGCTCCACCTTGCACATCGTCGGCCAGATCATCGATCTCTCCGACCTCGTCCTGGTGTTCTTCGATGCCCGCCACCCCGAGCCAGGGGCGATGAGTGACACCCTCGAGCATCTCGTCAGCGAGACGTATCAGCGTCCGGACGCGAACAAGTTCCTCTACATTCTCAATCAGATCGATGCCACCGCCCAGGAGGACAACCCGGAAGAGGTCTTCGGCGCCTGGCAACGCGCACTCGCCCAGAAAGGCCTCACCGCAGGTCGCTTCTATCGAATCTACAACCCCGATGTTGCCATCCCGATTGCCGACGACGCCCGCCGCGAGCGCTTCGAATCGAAGCGTGACGAAGACATGGCC
The DNA here is from genome assembly GCA_007122315.1 of Pseudomonadales bacterium. Lineage (GTDB taxonomy): Bacteria > Pseudomonadota > Gammaproteobacteria > Pseudomonadales > Azotimanducaceae > SLTB01. The sequence goes on from SKUB01000303.1 coordinate 1,985, forward strand.
GCGATCCGGCAGCGGATGGAGCAGGTGGAAGTCGAGCGCGCCTATCGCATCGTCGGCGCCCTCGAGAAGACCGCCAAGCACATCCGCGACGCGGTCGTTCCGGCGGTCGCGGAGGCCAAGTCGATCTGGAGGCGCCGAACGCTCTGGACCGATGCCGCAGCCTATCTGCTGCTGCTCGGCGCGCCGCTGATCTGGGCCTACAGCCGCGGCCACCTCGAGGTGTTCGAGGGCCTTTCCGAGACGCCGATTGCCCTGGCCCTGGTCGCCTTCGGCGGCTTTCTCCTCGTGTACGGCATCCATCGCCTGTCCCGAGCCGTTACCGCCCGAACAGTGCGGATGACCATACGACGACGCCATGAAGGTGAGATGCGCGACTCGGTCCTGCGTGCCTTCGACAGCAACACCCGCTGGTGGCGTTCCGCGCTGAACCCCCATCCCGCGGGTTGGAGCGGGCGCGCGAGGAAGAAAATAGCTAGAGTTCTGGCCGATGCGGACCGGCTGGTGCAGCAGCTGAACGACAAGTTCACCCATCCCGCAGGCCTCGGCGAACCCGCTGAGCGCCCGCGTCCGGAAGCTGACGCTGCGGTGGAGCCTGAAGGCCCCGAAGAAGCGCCGGCCGATGACGAGCATGATGGCGCGCCGACCCGGCCCTGAAGATCCGCGCCGGCCGAATGCACCCCCGCTTACCGATCGCTGGAAGGACAAACAGAGACGTGAACAAGCATTTATCCCTGGCTGAAACACCCGTGGCGAGCGACTCAGTCGGACTGCTCGAGGGGCTCTCCAGCACCCGGGCGATCCGCCGCTACCGCGACGAGCCGATCCCGGAGGCGGTTCTGCGCGACATCCTCTTCGCCGCGACCCGCGCGCCGAGCGGCTCGAACCGCCAGCCTTTCCGCTTCCTCGTGCTCACCGAGGGCGAGCGCGCGCGCAAGGCCAAGAGCCTGATCGGCGACGCCGCCCAGCAGATGTGGGCCGCCAAGAGCAAGGCGGATGGCTACGATCAGGGCAGCGGCGCCGACCCCGACTCGCCTAAGTCACGCATGGCGCGGACCATGCAGGAATACGTGGACAACCTGTACCGGGCACCGTGCCTGATCCTGCCCTG
>SKUB01000131.1 GCA_007122315.1 Pseudomonadales bacterium
ACCAACTGAGCTATTCCCGCGTATCAACCAAATCTACCACCTCGGGCAGACTTGGCAAAGATGGCGTCCCCTAGGGGATTCGAACCCCTGTTACCGCCGTGAAAGGGCGGTGTCCTAGGCCTCTAGACGAAGGGGACACTGTACTCCCTGCCGCCCCGGCCAGGACCTCTGAGGCGACAGGCGGCGTAGTCTAGCAGCGGTTTGCTCCGAGTCAAGAAAAGTGATGCTCAGGCGTCTTCCGGCAACCGAACAGCGTCCGCAACGCACAAAAGATTGCCACGGAGATCGGTCCGTCCGCGCTGCGCGCGGCCTGGACGCTCCCAAAAGCGCCGCCCTGGAGGGCGGCGCTGCGGCGATCACCAGGTGAAGCCGATTCCGATGATGTAGGTGACGTCGGACTTCTTGCGTCCCGGGGCCGGCTCGGTCTCGTGGTCGAAGTCCAGCCTCAGATTCGTGCTCAGGAAGGAATTGAGCGCATAGCGTACGCCGGTGGACGTCTGCAGGAGCTCACCCCGGTCGCGTTCGGCCAGGACCAGCATTTCGTTGCGGTGAAACAGCTCCAGGCGCTTGCCCATGAAGAAGCGGTTGTAGTCGGCACTGAGACGGAATGCCCGATTGTTGTCACTTTCGCCACCGACCTTCTCGATCACCTCACTGATGCCGCTTTCGACCGATAACGCGCCGAGTGACGTGTCCCAGAACTGATAACCGACTCCCACACCCAGCGTGATCCGATAATCCACCTCCCGCAGTTCGTCCTGGAAGTATTCGCTGCTGCCAAAGGCATACCAGTCATCCTGAAAGAACCAATCCAGCTGGTAGCCGACCCGATACAGTTCCCGGGTCGTATTGCCGTCGTCCTTCTTCAGGTCGACGTCCGCATTGGCGACGTGGCGGAACTTACCGCGGCGCAACAGCGAGTGCGCCCGCAGGGCGTGGCTCTCGGTATCGCTGTTGCCGTCGGAGATATTGAGCCCGTAAGTCAGCCGGGATTCCCAGCGATCCGTCGGCCGCCCGGTCAGCGCGTTGACGCTCGCCTGCCGAATCGCGGCCACGTCCAGCGGTCGTTCGCCAGCGTCGTCCACAACCACCTGCCGCCCTTCGTCATCGGACTGCAGCCGGGCCGTGGTGCGCTCGCCGTCGGGCAGCGAAAGGTTGATTTCCCGCTCCGTGTCGATGGAGGCAATGGCGTCGCGCTTGATCAGCAGCACCCCGCCCCATTCCGTCTTGATCCGCAGCGTGCTGGCATCGATGCTCTCCACGCTGCCGCTGACACGGTCGCCGCTCTTCAGCAACACGACGTCTGCGTGGGCGGGTGCGATGAGCGCTACGATCAGTACGATGGCGAGCGAAAGTGCTCTGTAAACGACAGCCATGGTCACTCCTCGGGGCTGTTGATGGATGGCATTCGGGGCTGCCGAACGCAGTCTAGTTCAAGTCTGACCGCCGGCATCGAGCAGGCGGGTACCCACCCAATGCCGGGCGAAATGATTGGCCGTCCGGCCACTGCGGTTGCCTCGGGCCAGGGCCCAGCGCAGGGCCTCTGCCCGCGCCTCCTCATCGAATGGCAGCGATTCCCCATGACGCCGGGCGAGCCTGCCGACCCAGTGGGCAGCAACGTCCAGATACTGGGCCTGAGGCATGGGCTGGAACGACACCCACAACCCGAACCGGTCGGACAGCGAGACTTTCTCCTCGGTCGTCTCCCCCGGATGGATCTCGCCATCGGGGGTGTGGCGGGTCTCGAGGTTCTCGGCCTGAAATTCCGGCAGCAGATGCCGTCGGTTCGACGTGGCGTAAATGACGATGTTCTCGGAGGTGGTGAACACCGAACCTTCGAGCACGCTTTTCAGCGCCTTGTAAGAGGGATCGTCCGCCTCGAAAGAAAGATCGTCGCAGAACAGGATGAACCGCCAGGGCTCCGGTGCGAGTCGAGCGACGATCTCGGGCAGGGACGTCAAAGCCGCGCGATCCACCTCCACCAGCCGCAGACCGTCCGCCTGATGGGCATTCAGCAGGGCGTGGACCAGCGACGACTTGCCGCTGCCGCGAGCACCCCAGAGCAGGACGTTGTTGGCCGGCAGGCCGGCGATGAACTGGCGCGTATTGACGAGCACCCGGCGCTTCTGCCGCTCGATGCCGAGCAGATCGTCAACGCCGATGGGATCCACCTGCCCGCGCGGCGCAAGGTGCCCCCCCAGAGGCCCCGCCCGCCAGACGGCTGCAGGAATCTGCGCGAAGTCCACCGGCGGTTCCAGCGGCGGCAGCCACGCCTCGAGGCGCTGCAGAGCGCGGCCTAGCGCCTGTTCCAGGGCAGCGTCCACGCTTGGTTCAGGCCAGCGCCTTGCGGACGGGCTCCGCCAGGGACTCGGGTGCATCGTTGGGCGCGAACCGGGCGAGTACCGTGCCGTCCCGGGCCACCAGGAACTTGGTGAAGTTCCATTTGATCGCTTCGGACCCGAGCAGTCCCTTCTTGGAACTCTTCAGTGCCTTGAAGACGGGGTGGGTGTTGGGGCCATTGACGTCCACCTTCGCAAACATGGGAAAGCTGACGTCGTATTTCAGCGAGCAGAATTCGCGGATCGCGGCCGCATCACCGGGCTCCTGCTGCATGAACTGATTGCAGGGAAAGCCCAGCACTTCCAAGCCCGCATCACGATGCTCCCGGTAGAGTTTCTCGAGACCTTCGTACTGGGGCGTGAACCCGCACTTGCTGGCGGTATTCACCACCAGCAGAACCTTGTCCCTATAGGCATCGAGGGTGGTCCGTTCGCCGTCCAGCGTCTCCACTTCCGTATCGTAGGGAAACTGCTTGCTCATGCTCGTTCCGTTATCGAGGCCCGTGGCCGAAGCCGCGCATTCTACCCTGCATGGAGCCCAGGCTCACGAGTTGGTGGATCACCGCATGCACACACCGGACACGCAGCCTTCGCAGGTGCATGACACGGTGCATTGAGGGACACTGGCTCGCGTCGAGAAGCCGGCCGGAAGCGCACCCTGGAGACCACGACCCTCACCGCCTTCGGCGGCTATCTGCTGATTCTCTTCGCCATCGCGTACTTCGCCTGGCGGCGAACCCTCGGCATATCCGACTACGTTCTCGGCGGCAGGACTTTGGGCCCAGGGGTGACAGCGCTGTCCGCCGGGGCATCGGACATGAGCGGCTGGCTGTTGCTCGGACTGCCCGGCGCCATCTACTTGAGCGGGCTGGGTGAAGCGTGGATCGTGGTCGGTCTGCTGCTGGGCGCCTGGGCGAACTGGCGCCTGGTGGCCGGGCCCCTGCGCCGGGCATCAGCCGCCGCTGATGACGCGCTGACGCTGCCGGAACTGCTCAGCCGCGTCCTGACGCGAGGTGGCGACCGGCAGACCCTGCGCCTGTTGCGGATGACAGCCACGGTGCTGATCCTGTTCTTCTTTACCTTTTACGTGGCTGCGGGCCTGGTGGCTGGCGCACGCCTGTTCGAGACCACCCTCGGACTGGACTACCACACGGCCCTGTTCGTAGGTACGGCCATCATTGTCGCCTACACCGTGGCGGGCGGGTTTCTGGCCGTGTCCTGGACGGACTTCTTTCAGGGCAGCCTCATGCTGCTGGCGCTGGCGGCCGTACCGATTCTCCTGATGTTCGGTGCGGCCGGCCCCATCGTGCCGCCCGCAGGCCACCTCGACCCTTTCACCGACCTGACGCTGCTGGCGTTGCTGTCACTGCTGGCCTGGGGTCTCGGCTACTTCGGCCAGCCACACATTCTCGCCCGCTTCATGGCCATCGGTGATCCGGAGCAGCTGACCCGGGCTCGGCACATCGGCATGTCCTGGATGTTCGTGACCACCGTCGCCGCCGTGGCCATCGGTATCGGCGGCAGCGCCGTGTTTGCGCCGGCGCTGGACGAACCGGAGACCGTATTCATTGCCCTCACCCAGCTCCTGTTTCATCCGGTGGTGGCGGGGATCGTGCTGGCTGCAATCCTCGCCGCCGTGATGAGCACCATCGACTCCCAGCTCCTGGTGGCGTCGACGTGTCTGGCGGAAGACGTCTACAAGACCTGGATCCGACCGAGCGCGAGCAGTACCGAACTGGTGAAGGTGGGTCGCTTCGCCGTCCTGAGCGTGGCCGGGATTGCGCTATGGCTGGCGCTGAACCCGGAGAGCCGCGTCCTGACGCTGGTGAGCCACGCCTGGGCGGGCCTCGGCGCGAGTTTTGGTCCGGTCCTGCTGCTGGCCCTGCACTGGCCACGCCTGACGGCCATGGGCGCACTGGCAGGCATGTTGACCGGCGGCATCACGGTGGTGGTCTGGAGCGAGCTCTCTGGCGGCTGGTTCGAACTCTACGAGCTGTTGCCGGCGTTTCTGCTGGCGGGGGCCGTGGCCATCGCCGTGAGCCTCATCCGCGGCGGCGAGGAAGCATGACCACGTTGTCCCCTTGCCGGACGTAGACCCGACGCTCGCGGCCCGGCCCATGCAGTCCGATGCGGCCGGTTTCGAACAGCCGCAGATCACATGAACTGACGGCGCCGCCCTCGGGCTCGAAGACGACGCTGTTGCCGCTCAGGTGCCAGCGGCCTGTTTCTTCCTTGCGCCCGGACGGACCTTCGTTGACTTCCCGGTATTGCCCCCCGTCGAGATCGCCGCTGAGCTCGAGACGGTAGTGAACGCCGTCCTGATCACCCTGCCAGCGGCCCGGCAAGGCCAGACGCGAAAGCCACGCCTGTCGGCGCTCCTGCACGTTGCGGAACAGCACCCAGGCGACTCCGGCGATCAGGGCGGCGATGAGAAGCAGACGCATAACGTGAATATCCTCTAGTGTCACCCGGCAGCGGGCGACAGAGCACAACGATCAAGCACATCCTGCCAGGCCGCCGTGTGCCGCTGCCGGGCCGCGACGAGACTCTGCCACGCGCTTCCCGAGGGCTCCAGAGCCTCGGCTGCGAACTCCGCAAATCCCTGCGGCGGCGTCACCCGTTGCGCAGCGGACAGCGTATCGATGGCCGCGAACCAGCGGCGCTGGGCGCCATCGATGGCCACCAGGTAAGGCTGCACCGAGTCTGCATGATACCCCCTGAACACGTTGACGAGGATGTCCGCATCCCGGGTCGGACGACCCTGCGGGCACAGGGGTCGCTCCGCCTGCCGCGCCTCCAGCAGGCGCGCGACTTCGTCGAGATAGTGGGTGAGCAGCTGCACGCCTCGCCGCACACGGCCAGGGAAGGCACTTCGGCTCAGGACCTCCCACGGTGCGTCCCAGGCGTCCATGTCGAGTTCATCCCGGCCAAGACGCGACAGCCTGTCTGCCAGCAGCCGCAGCGCATCGACCTCGCTCTGCCCTGCCAGTTCCGCGCGTTCAGGCGCCAGAGCCGGGACATCCAGGGCATGGGCCCCTGCCAGGTCACTGCCGCCCAGCGTCGCATTCCATGCCAGCACCGGCAGCCTCTCACGCTTGAACGCGACGATGTCGGCGAGATCCGCCCGCAGCGCCTCACGGTCCGGATCATCCTCGAGTCGGATCAGGCAGCGCTCCGCCGCCAGCAGGAAACGATGCTCGTAGGACAGCAGCTGATTGGGCCGCATCACGCGGCCAAGCTGGGAACTGCGCTCCCCGATCAGGCTGCCGAGGTCGCAACGATGCAGGCTCAGGAAACGACCGAGCCCCGCCCTCAGGGGCGGCACCGCAAGAGTGCGTTCCCGGCTTCGTGGCCATGCTGCAAGCGGGGGCATTGCCTCGGGTTCCAGATCCACGTCCACGACACGCGCGATGCGGGACCGGTATTCCTCGAGCATGGCCGCGGCCGGATCTTCTGGCGCGCAGCCCGCCATCGGCAGCGACACTACGAGGCAGATGAGCAGGACAGGCGCTATCCGACGTGGCCGGTCAGAAAACATCTGTGTGACCTCCGGTCACGCCCGTTTCGACAAGGCTACAACCACTCCCGGGTCAGGTCCTGAATCACGGCGTCGACCCGGGACTCCAGATCCCGTTCTATGCGACCGGCGAGATCGGTCGCGCCGCGCCGACTGCTCGCGACGATCAGAATGCTCCAGACGGACTCTTCAGGATCATCGCCTGCGTGCTCGCACAGTGCGACACCGCTCTCCCGCCCCAGGCGCTGACGCAGACCGCCCAGGCGCTGCCTGCGCTCCTTCAGGGACCGACAGCCATCGAGACGGAAGCTCACGTTCAGCAGGACGATGTCTGGCGTCATCGCCGGACCTCGAAGGCCTCGAACTGGGATTCCACGGCAACGGGTGCCGCTTCGACCGCATCGACGCGGGCACCAGGTGGGCCTCGATGGGCCCAATCCAGGAGCTGTTCCAAAGCATCCGGCGCGCCCTGAACATGCATCGCAACCGTACCGTCCGCCTCGTTGCGGACCCAGCCGACGAGTCCGAGTTCGCGCGCGGTCCGCTCGGTCGCGGCGCGAAAGAACACCCCTTGCACCCGCCCCCGGACCCGGACTCCGAACGCCTTGACGGTCATCAGGTGCTGCGCGCCCCATGTTCGAGATGGGCCGCGTAGTCCTCCGGAGAAAGCTCGAAGAACACGGTATCGAGGCCATGGAAGGTACCGCGCTTGAGGAACAGCATACCCAGGCGCTGCATCACTTTGACCGAGGACTGATTGGGGGTATCGGTGGCAGCGATGATGCGCTTGAAACCACAGCGCTCGAAGCCATCGCGGATGACGGCGTGGCCGGCTTCGGACACCAGACCCTTGCCCCAGAACCGCGGCAGGATCCCGTAGAGCAACTCCGGCTCGCCGGTCTCCTCGAACGGCCGATAACCACAGAATCCGACCACGGCGTCGTTCTCGGCGCGCAGCAGCATCGCCCAGAATCCAAAGCCGCGTTCCGCAAAATTGTGCTCGCTGTCTGCAATCACCTTTGCTGCGCGTTCACGGGAAATCACGCGGTCGTCCCACAGATAGCGGCGCACGTCCGGATCGGTCCACAGCGCGTGGAGCGCGTCGAGATGCTCCACGGCAAACGGTTGCAGACGCAGGCGCTCCGTATCCAGCTCGTGCAAGCACCGCCCTCCACCGACATGTGCCGAACGACCGAGTCTACGGTTGACCAGGGACCGCCACAACCTGCGGACCGATCAGGCGCGGGCGTCCTCGGGTGACTCCGCCAGGGTTTCGGACGCGGCCAGAAAATCCAGCGGCCGGCCGAGCGCGGAAGGATCCAGCACAGCAAGCTCATCCATCAGCGCAGAAACGAGACTGCTGCGCTGCCCGACCAGGCGCCGCAGGCCCCCGAGCCGATCCACGACCCGCTGCACCTGCTCGAGCTCCGCGCTGACATCATCGAGCTCACTGACGATCGCCGCCCGCCGCTCGCTGCTGCGACGGTCGAGTTGGGCCGCCAATTCGCCCTGATGATGGCTCACCCACGCCTCCAGCATGCTGCCACCGGCACGCTCGAACATCGGCTCGAGCAATGCATCGAGCTGAGCGGCCATGGCCTCGCGAGCCGGCTCACCCAGACGCCGCGCTTTCTCAGCGGCGGTGAGGCGGATTTCCGGTGCTTCCGGCGGACCGAAGAAGTAGCGCCGCACCGTCGCCGGGCGGCGCAGCAGCAGCCAGTCGATGAAGCGGCGACGAACCGGCAGCTGCACGCTGTCGAGCATCGTTGCCGGTGCCGGCAGACCCGCAGCGAGGGGACGTTCATCGAGCACATCTCGGAGCGCCGCCGCGAGATCGACGCCGGCCGTTTCCAGATCGGATGCCGGTTCCGCATCCAGATCCGCCATGGCCGCCGCCGGGCCGAGCTGACTCTCGCACTCGTCGCGCAGCAGGCGCCCGAGTTCCTCGTGCACGCGTTCCAGTTCCGGCGCCAGGCTGTCCCGGCACAGCGCAGCGAGGCTGCTGTCGCTCTCGAACCAGGCTGCGAGGGCGTCATGCAGGGTCTGCCGCGCCGACGACCGCAGAGGCTCGATCTCGGATTCGACGCGCTCGCGCAGCAGCGTGCCCTGCCGAGCCGCGAGGGCACGCCAATCAATGGCAACGATACGGTCGAGCGCAGCATCTGCTGACTCGAGTTGCGCCTTGCGCTCCGCAAGCGTTTGGCCCCGTCCCTGCAGGCTCAGAACGTCACGATGCTCCAGCAGGTCGCCGAGGTCATCGAGCAGAGCGGCTGCCCGCTGCAATCCGTCCGCGACGAAACCGCGCAGGTACTCGTTGCTGTTGAGGTACTCGGTGAGGTCCTCGAGCAGGGCTGCGAAATCCCGGGCGCCTTCGGCCTCGACCTGCTCCTGCTCCTGGCCGCCGATCCGTGCGCTGGCCGCCCGCAGGAGATCCACCGGATAGATCTGCAGACGACCGTCCTGCCGCGCCTCGCGCAACGGCGCCGTCATCGCCAGATTCTCGAACGCCTGCACAATCGCCTGCGGATCCGCGTGCTCCAGGGAAGGTGCCAGCGTGCCATCGGACTGCAGGTCCTGCTTGGTCGAGTCGAGGTTCACCACCAGGAAGATTCGCCCGAACAGTTCCAGCAGGTCCTCGAACTCGGCAAACACCTGGTCCAGAAAGAGATTGTCCGTTTTGACGACGAAGATCGCGCAGGCTGCCGCGTTGCGGAAATCGCGGGTCATCCTGTCGTAACCGAACTTCATGCGCGTATACAGCCCAGGCGTGTCCACCAGCACCGCACCCGACTGCGCCAGATCGCCCGCCGGCACCCGGATGTCGATACGTCTGATGGCCGTGGTGGCATGCTGCTGCGGCTCGAAGTCGATACCTGCGGCTTCACAGCTGCGCAGTGCTTCGACCAGCACCTTGTGGTCGTCGGCCACAGCCTTCGCCAGCGCCGGCTCGTCACCAATGGTGTTCGTGCTGCCGTTGTAGCGTGTCACCTGGAAACGGGTCTGCTCCGCATGAGCGACGTGCACGAGGCAGGGATAGGCAGGCAGACAGCTCACTTCGCTGACGTACTTGCCGCAGATGGCGTTCATGAGCGTGCTCTTGCCGCTCTTCAAGGGGCCGAAGATCAGCACGTAAGCCTGCTGTTCCGCCATCTTGTCCACCAGCAGCGAAATCTGATCAGCGACTTCCCGCATAGGCGGTAGTACGGCAGGTACAGCAGTGGTCTGGGCATTGAAGTCGTCCGCGACTTCGGCAATGGGCTTGAGCAGCGGCGATAGGCCGTGCTCGAGCGCTTCGCAGAAGTGGCTCAACAGTCCCTGCATAGGTCCGCTCGCGCTCCGGTCTTCGTGTCCATCTTCAGCAGTCATTGCTACCTCCGCCGCTATCCTTGGTGACCCTGGAGCCGTCAGGGCCGTCCGTTGCGATTCGATGTCGTTCCACGCTGCAGCCGTCCCGTCATGAACCCGCCGGTTCATGCGTCGACGCTGCTCCCGCGCGACCCCAGCCTCCGAGCCCTTCTGCCACCCGCTCGGCGCCCCGCAGGGCACCGTCGAGGAAGCCGACGGTGGTCTCGAAGTCGTCCGAATCGTCGCTCAACCAACGCGTGAACGTGGCCAGGTAAATGCCGGTGAGCGCTGTCTCTTCCAGCGCCCGCCGCAGAAATGTCGCATCGAGCCCGGCTGCCTCGCGCAGCCACTGTACGGTGCGACTCACGCGCAAAAGGCCTGGAATCTGCACGTGCAGGTGGCCAGGCTCCAGCTTCCCCGCGATCATCTCACGTACGGCGCGCCGATGCGGCGCCAGCGCGTGGAGCCAAGCCAGAATCAGCGCCTGCAGGCGGGCGCGCGGTTCGAGCTGCATGAATTCCGGCTGTTCCGAACACCGCAGCATGGCGGCATCGGCCCGATCGAAGAAGGCTTCGACGAGATCCTCCTTCTCTGCGAAGTGGACGCGGATCGTGTCCAGTCCGATTCCGAGTCGATCCGCCACCGCGTGCAGCCGCACCGCTTCCCATGAATCCAGCGCCGCCAGCGCCAATGCTTCATCCAGAATCCGCTCCTGCAGGTTGGGATCCGGAGCGTCCATCGTGCTGCACTCCCTGCGTCGATACCGTGAGGTCACTCGTTGCCCATGACCTTAGGGAGACTGCGAGCGCGACGCAACGCCAGCAGACCAAAGGCGACACTGAGCCCGAAGCAACCGAGCATGACCACGGCCATTCGTGCCGCCAATCGCGCCGGGGGTTCCTGCGAATACTCGAAGGTCGGAATGCGGTCGTGTTCGAAAAACGGCCGTCCCGCAAGCACCCGAGGCCCGAAGAAATCCCGCCAGGCATCATGAAACCCATGCACCTGCTGCAGGAAGTCGGCCTGCCGCGACTCGGAGGTCCCCGCGGCATCCGCGAGCCCCGCCGAGGCGAGCATGGCCGGCGACGCCCAACGCAGCCAGCTCACCTGACGGGCACGCGCCTGCCGCTGCTGTTCGAAGGCGGTAGACAAAGGGAGCAGCGCCTCCTCGACCCGCTCCTGAACCAGCAGGCGCTGGGCGAAGAAGTCGTCCACGTCCACGTCGTCGCCCGCCATCTCCGGGTGATCCTCCAGGTACTGCTGCAGGGCCTCGCTGCCTTCCGCGCGTGCGAGATCCGTAGCGGCCCGCATGGCGTTCACGTACTCGATCCGCGACGGCTGTGGATAGCTCAACTCCAGGCTGACGTTGGCGATGGCGGGCAGGAGGATCACCAGCAGCAGCCACGACGACGCCAGCGCCAGGACCGACTGCGCGGTGTCGCGAACGAGCGTGCCGAGCCAGGCACCGAGAGCAGCCCAGAACGTCAGGTAGCCCGTAACCGCCCCAGCCCATAGCACCAGGCGCAGGAGCGTATCGAATGCTGCTGCCTCGAAAGCGTCGGAGCCGGGAAGCAGCACCACCATGACGCCGACCACCAGTATGGGCAGCAGAACGATCAGCAGGCGCAGTCCCGTGCGCAGCGCCAGCCAGCCACCGAGCTGTCCACGTTGGACGGCAAGCAGCGGCAGCATCCCGGACTCCCGCTCCCGGGCGGGGGAGCCGGCCAACAGGCCGAGCAGTAACAGCGGCGCGACGAACACCACCACGAAACTGACGTCGAAGCGCCCCACGGCCAGCTGCCGTGGAGAATTGAGCTCGCCTTCGGCGAGCAGCTGGTCGCGAGGTTCCAGGGACACGGGATGCCATGCAGGGTGCAGGTCGCTCTGGCCAACAGCCAGCGCAGCCAGTCCCGTCGGCGGCAGAATCAGATGTTGCACGGCGAGTCGCCGCCCGACCACGTCTGCGTTGCGCGGATCACGAAATCGCGAGACGTTTCCACCCTGCTCTTCCAGACGTATGGCGTCCCAGGTCGCCGACTCCAGCCTGTCAGCATCGGCATTCGCCATTTCCGTGAGGACGGCGATCTCCGCGTGCTGCCGAAGCACGCCCTGACTCGCCGCACCGATGAGGGTGACGACGAGGACCAGCAGCACGATCCACACCGCAGGATCACGCAGCAGCAATCGAACCTCACCGCGGACGACTGCGCTGTTCATGGCTGCAGGCGCGGTGCGACCCGCAGCAGGCCCATCAGTGGCAGCAGCAACCAGCCTGTGAGCACGGCAAAAGCCGGCGCATGGCCGCTGATGACGCGACCAAGGGACGGGGCCGAGTACTCGAACTTCGGAACGATGGCCCACAGCTCCGGGCCCGCCAGATAACGCTGCCCGTCAACCTCGGGATTGCGATAGATGGCCTCGTTCAGCACCTCCTGCATCACCCGTCTGTGCTGTTCGGCGCTGTCGGCAAAGTGGCGGTAGTGGAGAAGATCGGTACCCGAAAGGCCGCTCGACGCAGCGCTGAAGGCCAGATAGGGCGCGAGGACGCCGAACCATTGCAGCAGACGTTCCTGCGCCAGGTAGCCGTCGTGCAGGCGCCCGAAATGGGCGTCGAACACGGCGTAGTCGTGTTCCTCTGCCGCCTGCAGTCGGAATCCGTCGAAGTTCACGGGAAGCTGTTCGAGTCGGTCCACACCATGCGCTTCCAGCAGCTCCGCGGCACGTCGCGCCAGCCTCGCATCAAGTTCGCTCCGGTCCCGCAGGTCCGCCTGCAGCGCCTGTCTGAACTCGAAGCTCGACGGCGTGGGGTGGCGCCACTGTGCCCACTCCAGGACCGCGCGCGGTGCGATGAGGGTGGAGACGGCCCAGACCGAGAGCAGAACGAGGAGCGCAGTCCGGACCGACCGGCTGCAGGCGGACACGAACAGACAGGTCAGGAGAAATCCGCCCAGATAAAGCGCAACCAGCGCGCCCGCAGCCAGCCAGCGCGCCAGCGTATCCAGTGGCGCGGAAGCGACGATCAGAACGGCCGCCACCAGCAACCACAGGGGCAGGAGGAGCCCTGCGAGCAGCGTGGCAAGCGCCAGGCCCTTGCCCAGAACCCAGCGCCCTGGCGCCACCCCCTGTGCGAGCAGTTGCCTGAGGGTTCCCCGCTCCCGCTCGCCGCTGATCGCGGGCGCCGCAACGAGCACAATGAGCAGCGGCAGCAGCGCACCGACGATGATGGCCGGTGTAAGCCGGCCGAACCTGACCGCCGACCCGGCATCCTGCGCGGGTCGATACAGCGCCTCGTTCTGGCGATGGGCCTCCATCCACACCGTGACCGGAAGATAGGGGTCGAGGCCGGGGTCGAACGCCGCCAGCGGCCCCGGTGGCCGGAATGCATAAACACCGTAATGGGCTGCCGAGTGTGGGTGTTTCTCATCCTGAGCCAGCCAGCGTTCCTGCTCTCCGGCACTGGCCGCATGCCAGGCTGCATGCTGGGTACGGACCTGCTGCCAAGCGCTGAGAGCCGCTCCGGCAGCGAGTACACCGAGAATGGCCAGCAGCATCCAGACCCGGCCATCGCGCCGGAGTTCCAGCAGTTCCTTGGCGACCAGGCGTGCGATCACGACGCCCGCCCGAGCAGGTCCCTGACCGCCGCCAAATAGAGGGACTCGAGTTCGGCCCCACCCACCGAAGCCGGGTCCACCTCCTGCTGCAGGCGTCCTGCCACCAGGATTCCGATCCGGGAGGCCACCTCCCGGGCACGAAACAGGTCATGGGTGGCCATCAGGATCGTGACCCCGCGCGCAGCGAGATCGCGGAGGCTGTTGTTGAGTTCGAAGGCCGCCTCCGGGTCGAGACCTGAAGTCGGTTCGTCCAGCAACATCACCGGCGCGCGGCGGGCCAGGGCGATGGCGATACCCACTTTCTGGCGCATGCCCTTGGAGTAAGTGTGAACGCGGCGATCGTGGGCGGTATCCGTCAGGCCAGCCTGCCGCAGGCAATCCCGCAGCTGCGCGTCCGCCATCGCTTCGCTGGCCCCGAGACCATGGAAGTACGCCAGGTTCTCCAGCCCCGACAGCCGGGGATAGAGCTGCACCTGTTCCGGGATGTAGGCCAGATTGCGGCGGGCGCGATCGGGATCCGCCTGCACGTCCACGGCGGCGATGCGGGCCGTGCCCGCGTCTGGCTGCAGGAAGCCAAGCAGGATGTTCAGGGCCGTGGTCTTACCGGCGCCGTTAGGCCCGAGCAGGGCGTAGCACTCGCCCGCACCGACGCGGAGATCGAGCCCGGCCAGGGCCTGGACCGGACCGAAGCGCTTGCGCAGGCCGATCAGCTCCAGCGGACAGTGGCCGCCGGCGTCAGACGCCGCCACGCCAGCTCACCTGCAGGCGCACGCTGCGGCCCGGATCGTTGATCTGGGAGAGATGCCGCCGATAGGCCTCGTCAGTGAGATTGTCGACGCGCAGATCCACCCGCACCGAGGGCGTCGGCAGCCAGCTTGCGAACAGATCGACGAGCTGATGAGAAGGCGTCTTGGGTACCCGGTTCGGGCCCAGCAGTAACCGCTTCTGGGCGGCCGTGTACAGCAGTCGGGTGCCCGTTTCGAGGCGACCGTCGAGCCAACGCACGGCCACCACCATACCGATCTCATCAGCAGGAATACTCTGCAGTGGAATATCGAGTCCACGATCGTCGCCGCGCAGGCGCGACCCGAACAGCCGCGCTCGCCACTGCGGCTGCTCGTAATCAACGCTCAACTCCGCGCCGTCGATGCGGGCGTCATCCACATTGAGGAAGCGGGTCACCGCCGCGGGCCCGTCGACCACTTGCTCGATGAAGTCCTCGATGTCGTTGCGGAAAACTGCGACGCGACCACGCAGGCGGTCGTCCTCGTGAATCCATCCGCGCCGGTCGTACGTGAGGCCGAATTCCTTGTTCTCCGCCGTTTCCGGCTTCAGATCAGGGTTGGGCAGGTACTGGTTGCCGGGAAAGTGCTGCCCCCCGATATAGAGCTCCCTCAGGTTCGGAGCTCGAAACGCCTCGGCGAAACTGGTATGGGCCCGAAGCCCCGGCCGCAGTTCGTAACTGACTTGGGCCAGCAGCGAAGTGGAGCCGGAATTCACGTTGTCGAGATCGGTCTGCTCGGGCCTCTGGCGCACGCGGTCATGACGCAGCCCCAGGGTGAGTTCCGCGCGCTCGCCAAGCTCCATCCGGTCCTGCAGGAACACACCGAGGGTGTTCTGCCGGGCGTTGGCGAACTGCGGGCGTGGCGCGCCGTTCTCGACGCCCTCCTGCTCGTCCCGATAGAACTCGATGCCATACAGCAGGCGATGCTCGACAGAACCGGTCGCAAGGGAGCTGCGATTGAACGCATCGACGCCGAGACTCTGCAGCGAATTGACGAGCCGGCCGTCCGTCTCCACCGCGCGTTCATCAAGCTCGAGATCGTTGTGATAGAGAGTGACGTTGGTATCCCACCACTCGCTGTCCTGGGGGGCATGCAGGAGGTTGAGCGTCGTGGTGCGCTGCCGAGTAATGCGCTCGACCAGGGTGCCGGTCGCCCGATCCGCCGTGCCAAAACTTCGGCTGTCGTCCTCATGTTCCATGTGCGCGAGCGTCAGACGGGTGGCGTCCTGTACGTCCCAGTGGCCCTTGACCAGCCACGACAGGCCGTCATGCCCAGTGACATCAACCCGGTTACCGTCGCCGTCCTTGAAGTCATCCGCCTTCTGCCGGCTGACGCTGCCGAGCAGCCCGCTGCGCTCGCCCCGTCCGGCCAGCGTGACCGCACCGAAGCGCCCCCGCTCATTGTCGTCAAAGGCCGACGTGAGCCGGACGCCGAAATGCTCGTCCGGCCCGAGGAAGCTGTCCGCATCCATAGTGCGGACGTTGACGACGCCGCCGATGGCACCGCTGCCGTGCAGCGTCGACGCCGGACCGCGCAGAACCTCCACCTGCTCGAGCAGCATGGGGTCCACGAATGCCTGGCCGCGGTGACGGGTCTGAAAGTTCTGGCGAGCGCCATCGATACGGATCACCACCCTGCCATCACCGAGCCCTCTGACGTTGGGCTTCGCGGCCGCCTGCCGCGGACCTCCTGCGGTGGTGACGCCGGGCATGTCCTGCAGCAGGTCTGCCAGGTTGCGGGTCATGCCCTGCTCCATGTCGGCGCGGGAAACCACACCCACGGGAATCGGGCCTTCGCTGCCGGTCTCCGGCAGGCGCGTGCCAGAAACGACGATCTCCGTCAGCGTGCCGTCCCCGGAAGCCGCCCCTGCCTGCACCGAAGCGAGCAGAGCCGCTGCAACCAGTACTGCGCCTACCCGGTTGCCATGCAAGGTCATGTCCCGTTCGCTCCTCGTGGCGCACACCTACGGTGCGCGCAGCTGTTCCAATCGCAGCGCCGACGCGCGCTCTGACGAGTCCTGTCCGCCAGGACCAGCGGGACTCAGCAAGAATCCTGCCAGCGCCGGGGCATCACCGAAACCCGTGATTCCAGTACCTGCTGGCCATCGCAGAGCAGGCTGGCCCGGAACGCAGATCCGGACAACAGCCACGGTAGCCAGAAGCGGTCACCGGGCCACATGCTCGAGTAGGGAATGGCATCCAGAGGGAACCACATGGGCTCCGCCTCCGCCGTGACCACCGGCTCACCCGCGGCGCGTTCAGCGCGAAACGCCCAGCCAAGGATGCGTTCACCACTGATATCGAGGAAGCGCAATTCGCCCAGCAGCCGCGCATCGTGCACCTCGAGCCCCACTTCTTCGCGGGTTTCCCGTAGCGCACATGCCAACGGAGTTTCGCCGGCTTCGAGCTTGCCGCCTGGAGCGTTGATCAAGCCGGCGCCATGACCGCGCCGTTTGTGCATCAGCAGTACCCGATCCGTTTCGCACAGAAACATGAGCGTGGCTTGCTCAGCGTCGGCAAAGACAGCGCCTCGGTGCAGTTCGAGAAGCTGCTTTGACGCACGCTGGTCCAACGGACACTCCCGGGGCAGACGACACGGTAGCGCGCGTCATCCAGTAACGGACAGTCGCACCACCTTAACGTCGTCAAGACGTGATGTCAGCGGTAGGGGTCGACTGAACGGGTCGCAATCAACGGGGCCACGTCTGCCCGCGGCCAGACGATGGTCACCAGATCCTCGAGAAAGCGTTCGACGACGGCATCCCAGTTCTGGCTTTCTGCGAATCTGCGGCAGGCGCTGCGGTCGCAACCCAGCGCACGTTCGATGGCGGCTGCGAGGTCCTCGTCGAGCGCCCCGGTAAGGCCCTCCGTGACCAGATCCAACGGCCCCGTCACCGGAAACGCCGCCACGGGTGTACCGCAGGCCATGGCCTCCAGCATCACCAGACCGAAGGTATCGGTCCGGGAAGGGAACACGAAGACGTCCGCCCGCGCATACCAGTCGGCGAGCGCCTCGCCGTAGCAGTAGCCGGCGAATTCAATGTCCGGATAGCGCCGCTCCAGCGATCCCCGCTGCGGACCGTCCCCCACCACGACTTTGCGACCTGGGCATTCGAGTTTCAGGAATGCCTCGAGATTCTTCTCCACCGCCACCCTGCCGACGTACAGCAGCAGCGGCCCGTCGTAACCTGCGACGCGGGCGCGCGGACAGAAGGCCGTGGTATCGACACCCCGTCCCCAGACCCGCAGGTGCTCGAGCCCCCAGGCCGAGAGTTCCTCCCGCTGCCGCTCCGTCGTCACCAGCGTGCTGCGGGCAGGCCGATGAAACCAGCGCAGGAACGCATAGCCCCAGCGCAAGGGCAGCCCGATCCGAGCCCGCATGTATTCAGGAAACTTGGTGTGCAGCGACGTGGTAAACGGCAGGTCATGTCGTGCAAGAAAGCGTCGCGCCGCCAGCCCCAGCGGGCCTTCGGTGGCAATGTGCACCGCAGAAGGCTCCATCTCGACGATCCGACGGCCCACCGAGAACGGATTGATGGCCACACGGATCTCGCGATAGCCGGGCAGGCCCAACGTGGTGAAGCTGCCTGGCTCCAGCACTTCGACGTCAACGCCCCGCTCACGCACGCCGGCAATCACCTGCTCCAGGGTCGTGACGACACCATTGGTCTGCGGCCGCCATGCATCGGTGACGATGAGGATGGTCACGCGGCGCGCTCCTCCCGGGTGGGAAGCGGAATCACGTCTGCGGATTCCTCGCCACGCCAGCGAAGCACCCGGATGTCGCCATCGGCATCCTCCACCAGGGCGGTGCAGGATTCGACCCAATCGCCACAGTTCATGTAGCTGATCTCTCCGATGTCGCGAATCTCCGCATGGTGGATGTGGCCGCACACCACTCCGTCGAACCCTTCCCGTTCACACTCACGCGCCACGGCGAGCTCGAATTCGCTGATGAAGTTCACGGCCCGTTTCACGCGGTGCTTGACCCAGGCGGACAGCGACCAGCGGCCGTAGCCAAGCCGCTCCCGGATCGCATTGTTCAGCCGATTGACCTCGAGCAGGAACTGATAGCCGATGTCCCCAAGCCACGCGATCCAGCGATGGTAGCGGGTGATGACGTCGTACTCGTCGCCATGTACCACCAGCAGTGTGCGGTCATCGGCGGTACGGTGAACGGCCCGATCGACGAGGCGAATGTTGCCGAAACTGTGGTCCGAGAAGCGGCGCAGGAACTCGTCGTGGTTGCCGGTCACGTAGACCACTTCGGTCCCGCGTTTCGCCAGCGTCAGAAATCGACGCAGGACGTTGGAATGACTCTGCGGCCAGTACAGGGTGCTCGACAGCCGCCAGCCGTCGACGATGTCACCAACCAGATAAAGTCGATCACAGGTGTGGTTCTTGAGGAAGTCGAGGAGAACGTCTGCCTGGCAACCTCGGGTTCCGAGGTGGATGTCAGAGAGCCAGATACTGCGGTAGTGACGGGGCGTTATCTCGTTTAGCGCCATGCTCCCTTCCTGCTCTGCTGGTTTGACCCAGACTGATAGGCGAGCGTGACGGGTGCGTGACGCGTCCAAAAAGGAAATATGAATCTATCGTGACGATCGTGTGACGCCCCGCTTCAGGCAGTAGCGGTGGATCGGTAGCGTGCGCCCAGGGCATCCCAGAGTCGATCGGCGAAGTCCGGCGCGCCGGCGTCGAGATCATCGATCACCTCGAGCAGGTGCACATTGTCTTCCCGACCGCCCCAGACCTTACGGTAGCTGCCGTCCTGATACCCATGCGCCTGACGGAAGTTGTTCAGTACGTTCTTGCCGATGTACTCACGCGTCAGATCGGCAAGGTCCATGTCGAGCCCATTGAGCAGATCGATGAAGGCTGCAATGTCGAAGCGCTGATCTGCCAGTGCGGCCAGCGCCAATGCCTCGACATCACTGCGGAACGCATCCAGGGAACGCTGTTGCCCGACCCGGGTCTCGAACAGCTTCACTGTTCCTGCATCGACCTCACCTTCGAGCAGCAGCATGCTGAGACCGAAGTGCCAGATGTCGACCACTTCCAGTCGGACCTGCCCGAGGTCCGGTTGTTGCTGCTTCCACCACTTCCAGCCAAAGTGATCCAGCAGTTCCGCACACTCGACCCATACCGCTCGGGCATAGGGAAAGCCCCGATCACGCCAGTCCGACGCAACCTTGCAGTTGTGGTCGTCCTGCAGACGCGCCATGGTTTCGAGCATGGCGCGGACGCGATCGGCACTTACGCCCGTCACGATTGCAGCAACTCCACCCAATTGCCGTCCGGATCAGCGAACATGGCAATGCGTACGCCGGGGCGGATGTCGCGTGGCGGAATCACCGGTTCATGGCCTGCCTTACGGCAGATGTCCGTCGCGGCATCGACGTCGGCGACGGAAATGGTCCAGTAGCGCAGGCCCGTGCTGCCCACCAAACCGCCTGGGGCCGCATCCGCCTTCGGCTGCGCCTCGGTGATCTTGATCGCGCTGCTGCCGCAACGCAGCCGGTACATGGTACCGATGCCGGGTACCTCCATGGTGCCGTCGTCCTCGAAGCCGAGCACGTCCCGATAGAACGTGACCATCGGGCCCGCATTGCGGCTGATGATCCCGAGGTCGATGGAATCCTTTGTCAGTGCCAAACCCATGTTGTCCCTCCTCATGCATTGCAGAAAATCGTTCGCGAACGTGTTTGCACGGCGACGCGTGCGATGTTGGGCGCGTCAGATGTGCCCTTCCGCACGCAGTGCGGCTAGCCGCTCGGCATCGTAGCCCAGCAGATCACCAAGCACCTCGTCTGTGTGCGCACCAAGCGCAGGACCTGCCCAGCGGATGCTTCCGGGCGTCTCTGACAGCCGCGGAAAGACGTTCTGCATGTGCAGATTCGGGAATTCCGGATGCTCCACCTTGACGATGGCCTCCCGCGCCTGGAACTGGGGATCATTCAGCATCTCCGGAACCCGGTAGATGCGCCCTGCAGGTACCCCGTGCTGCTCACAGCGCTCGAGCAGATCCGCCGCAGCCAGCGTCCGGGTCCAGACTTCGATGTGCGCGTCCAAGTCTGCCTGGTGTTCACCACGGGCCACATGGGTGGCGTATCGCGGGTCCCGGGCCAGCTCCGGTTCGCCCATGGCCTCGGCCAGACGCGCGAACACGCTGTCCTGATTGGCAGCCACAAGCACCATCTCTCCGTCGGCCGTTCCATAGACGTTCGACGGTGCGATTTTCGGCAGAATGGCACCGGTGCGCTCACGAATGACGCCGGCTTCCGTGTACTCCGCAACGGTGCTTTCCAGCATGCCGAGTACCGCTTCGTAGATCGCCGAGTCCACCACCTGACCGCGCCCGGTCCGGCGCCGGTGTTCCAGCGCGGCCAGCGCCCCCACGCAACCGAACGTGGCTGCCAGTGCATCGCCAATTGAAAGTCCGACCCGACTCGGCGGACGATCCGGCTCACCCGCCAGATGGCGCATGCCACCCATGGCTTCGCCGATGGATCCGTAGCCTGCGCGACCAGCATAGGGGCCGGTCTGTCCGAATCCGCTTACCCGGACCACGATGAGACCGGGATTGCGCCCGTGCATCGCCTCCGGTCCCAGCCCCCACTTTTCCAGCGTGCCTGGACGGAAGTTCTCGATCAGAATGTCCGCCTCCGCAGCCAGGTCGGCCAGGATGCCCTGGCCCGTCGCGCGCCGCAGATCCAGCGTGATGCACTTCTTGTTGCGGGCGATCACCGGCCACCACACCGGCTTGCCCTGCCCCCAATCGCGCATGGCGTCGCCCTTGCCCGGCGGTTCCACCTTGATCACCTCGGCGCCGAGATCGCCGAGCAGCTGACCGCAGAAAGGGCCGGCAATGAGCTGACCGAGTTCCAGGACGCGAAGGCCTTCGAGTGGTCCAGGCATCAGGCGGCCTCCGGCTGAGGAAAGCCGCCTGCGCGACTGACCAGGCCCGGCAGCGCGCGGCCGAGACGTTCAGCGAGTCGCTCGGCAGCAGCCATCATGCCGGGGAGATCGACCCCGGTGCGAATGCCCATGCGTTCGAGCATGTAAAGAAGGTCCTCGCTGGGAATGTTGCCGGTGGCCTTGGGTGCGAACGGACAACCGCCGACTCCGCCGATACTGGCGTCGAGCACATCCACGTCGGCCTGCAGCGCCGCAAACGCGTTGGCGATGCCCGTGTTGCGGGTATTGTGGAAATGCGCCCGCAGCGGCAGCGGTACCGTGAGGGCCTCGCGGATCGCCGGGAAGAGATGCAGCACCTGCGCAGGCACGCCGACGCCTACGGTATCCGCGAGGCAGAGCTCGTCCGGAGCCGCTGCGGCGAGCCGCCGAGCCATTTCGATGACCCGGTCGGCGGGCACCTCGCCCTCGAAGGGACAGCCGAACGCCACCGCAATGGTCACCTGGACCCCCATGCCCGCCTCGCGGGCACGCGCAATGACCTCCTCCGCCACCGACAGCGCCCGGTCCACGTCCATACCCTGATTGCGCATGCCGAACGTATCGCTCGCGGGGATCACCATGCCCACTTCGTGCAGGCGGCCTGTGGCCAGCGCCCGTTCCAGGCCACGCATGTTCAGGACCAGCCCCGTGTAGCGCACACCCGGTGCTGCAGGCAGTCCGGCGCACACCGCTTCGGCATCAGCCATCTGCGGCACCTTCTTCGGGTGCACGAAACTCGCGACCTCGATGCGGCGCACACCCGCGGCCAAGGCGTCTTCGATGAGTGCCAGCTTGGCGGCGGTGGGCAGCACACCCGGTTCGTTCTGCAGGCCGTCCCGAGGCGACACCTCGAGCAGCGTCACTTCCTCACGCATCCGGCACCTCCCGCCTCCCGGCGTCTGCACTTCAAGACCAATTGTCCCGCAACGTGATGATGCGGTTGAACACAGGCCGCTCCGGTCGCGACCGTTCGGGCTCCAGATAGAACCAGCCCGTGCGTTCGAACTGCACGCGACTGCCGACGTCGAGCCCGGCCAGGTAGGGTTCCACGAAACCCTCACGCAGCACCAGGGAATCCGGGTTCAGAACATCGGTAAAACGTCGACCGTCCTTCAGACCGCCGGGATTCGATTCCGTGAACAGGCGATCATACAGACGCATTTCCGCACCCACCCCGTGGCGGGCACTCACCCAGTGAATCACTCCCTTCACCTTGCGCTCGGCGTTGGCGCCGCCGGCACGGGACTCGAGATCAACGCTGCAACGCAACTCCACTGCCTCGCCGTCGTTGCCGGTCACCACCTCGTCGCAGCGAATGATGTAGCCGTAACGCAGACGCACCTCGGCACCCGGAGACAGGCGTTTGTACTTCTTGTTCGGCGGTTCGAACATGAAGTCGTCGCGCTCGATCCACAGTTCCCTGCAGAACGGCACCTCGCGGGCACCCAGCGCCTCCACCTGCGGATGATTCGGCGCCGTGAACCATTCCTCGCGATCCTCCGGGTAGTTCGTCAGCACCACTTTCAGCGGTTCCACGACGGCCAGGGCCCGCGGCACGGCCTCGAGATCGTCGCGGATACAGCGCTCCAGCGCGCTCATCTCCACCGTCCCGTCGGAGCGCGTAATTCCGATGCGGTGACAGAATTCCCGGATCGCCTGGGGGCGCACGCCGCGTCGGCGCAGGCCCGCCACCGTCGGCATGCGCGGATCGTCCCAGCCTTCCACGTGACCATCCGCCACCAGCGTGTTCAGGACCCGTTTGGACAGTACGGTGTATTCGAGATTCAACCGTGAAAACTCGATCTGCTGTGGATGATGCGGTGTCGCCAGGGTGTCGAGGACCCAGTCATACAGCGGCCGATGGTCCTCGAACTCCAGCGTGCACAGGCTGTGGGTCACGCCTTCCAGGTAATCCGAAAGACAGTGGGTGTAGTCGTACATGGGATAAATACACCAGGCATTCCCCGTGCGCTGGTGGTGGGCGCGGCGCACCCGGTACAATACCGGGTCGCGCATGTTGATGTTCGGTGAAGCCATGTCGATCTTCGCCCTGAGGACGTGATCCCCGTCGGCGAACTCACCCGCGCGCATGCGCCGGAACAGATCCAGGTTCTCCTCCACGCTGCGATCACGGTACGGGCTCGGCGTGCCGGCTTCGGTAAGGGTGCCGCGGGTGGCCCGTATTTCGTCCAGTGACAGGCTGCAGACGAACGCGCAGCCCCGATGAATCAGCTCCTCCGCGAACCCGTAGAGCTGCTCGAAGTAATCCGAGGCATGGCTCTCGCGCTCCCCCCAATCGAACCCGAGCCAGCGCACGTCGCGCTGAATCGCAGCGACGTACTCGGCCGTCTCCTTCAGCGGATTGGTGTCGTCCATGCGCAGAAAGCAGTGCCCACCGAATCGCTCGGCGACGCCGAAGTTCAGGCATATGGATTTCGCGTGCCCGATGTGTAGATATCCATTCGGTTCCGGAGGAAACCGGGTGACCACGCGCCCTGCGAACTTGCCGCTGGCGTTGTCCTTGTGGATGATCTGCTCGATGAAGTTGTCCGGACGTGCGTTGTCCGTACCAGTACCGGTCATTTGGGTGCGTCACCGCTCATGCTGCGAAGGGCGCACATTCTAAACGCCGCACCCTGCCCTGTCCCGCGCCCATTGCCGGTCCGCTGGATCCGCCCACAGAAGAGTTCGCCGTACCATGACCCATGCGCTTCCGCGACTGAGACTGGTGATCGCCTGCTGCATCGCCTTCCTGACCGGCTGCAGCACCGAACCGGGACTGCCCGGCGGTTTCGATGGCACAGGCACGCAGCGCATCTACGTTATCGAACTCGACGGTGACACCGCCGGCCGCATCGAGGAGCGGCGCGGCCGCACGTCGGCAGGTGCTCCGCGCATGGATACCCTGATCGAAGTCGTGCTGCCGGGCACTGGCCTGATGCTGCGCGAGGAGCGGTTGCAGTTCGCCGCCGACCCGCCCCATGTGCTGCTGCAGCGTACCCGCTTCACTCGCACCCCGACCGGTATCGAGCACCACGAGGTCTCCCGCGGCGACGAGCTCGGCTCGCCGACGCTCGCTGATCTCGACGACACCCTGGAGCTTGCCAACGCTCCGGTTGGCACGCAGGTTCGACAGCGCGGACTGTTCGGTAGCGGAGAAGGAGAAAGCATGGTGACCGCCTGGGAGGTGGAATCCCGGGATGCGGCCGGCACCCACGCCCGCGGTCGGCGCGACGACGGCGCCGAAGTGGCCCTTTGGTTGGCGCCCGACGGAACACCGGAACGCTACCGGATCGGGACGGGCTTCACCCTGCGCCGGGTAGACGAAGCGCCGGTGCTGCCGGTGGAACAGAGCAGCCCTCTGCTTATGGAAGTAGCCGCCCGCCTCGGTGATGCGGCTCGCATCGACCGCCTGAACGTACGTGTCACTGGCCCCGCCGCCGAGCTGTTCCGGCCGGGACCGGGCCTCGAACTGCACAGCCGCGACGAGGGCATCGAGCTCCATGGTCGGCGCCTTGATGCAGCGACTGAACTGAGTGCTGACGACCGTCGCCTGCTGGAAGCCATGGTGACCGAGGTACGCCGACAGGTGCGCTACCATCCCGGCGCGGCGCCGCCGAGTCTGAATGCCCTGCTGACCGATGGCCGCGGCGACTGCTACGAGTTCGCAGCCCTGTTCTCCGCATTGGCGCAGCGGGCGGGATTCGATGCCCGGCTCGTCACTGGCCTGGCATGGGCAGGCGATGAGCTCGGGGGCTTCGCCCCCCATGCCTGGAACGAGGTTCGCATCGGCAACACCTGGCTGAGCGTGGATCCGACCTGGGATCAGGTCGGCGCCGATGCCGCACGGCTGCGATTTCCCGATGACCCCGGCGGCCAGCTCGACCTCCAGCTCGCCCTGAAACGTTCGAGCATCGAGATCATCGAAGTCGCTCCTCCCGGCTGAACGTGGACCGGTATCGCCCGCTGCCACACGACGCTGGGACGTCGCGAGCAGTCCTACTCCATGTCCCGCCGCACCCGCACCAGGCTCTCCTGCGCAGCGGAGGCGAACAGCCGCCCGGCGCGATCATAAAAGCTGCCACGGTTGAACCCGCGTGCCCCGCCGGCCGAAGGACTGTCGCGATCGTAGAGAAACCAGTCATCGACCCGCAGGGGCCGATGGAACCACATGGCATGATCGAGGCTGGCACCGATGATGTGCGCCCGTGGCGTATGGGCCATGTGTGGGACCAGCGACGTGGACATCAGCCCCATGTCCGAACAGTAGGCCAGCAGACAGCAGTGCAGCACCGGATCGTCATCGATTTCGGCCCGCAACCGGTACCAGGCCGGTTTGACCGGCGCCTCGGGTTGCGGCGTACCGACGGGATACACCGAGCGCGATTCGAACGGGCGCTCCCGCGTGGCCCAGGGCATCACGTTGGGATCGGTTCCCTGCAGCCGCTGAGCCACCCGGGTATCGTCCTCGAGCACTTCAGCTGCAGGCCAGTCCGGAGCCGGCACCTGATGGTCGAGACCCTCCTCTGCCACCTGAAAGGATGCGGACATGGCGAAGATGGGCTCGCCGTTCTGAATGCCCCGCACCCGCCGGGTGGTGAAGCTCGAGCCGTCACGAATGCGGTCCACGTCGAACAGGATCGGCAGCCTACTGTCCCCTGGCCGCAGGAAATACCCATGCAGCGAGTGCGGCATGCGCCCTTCCACCGTGGCAGCGCAGGCGCGCAGTGCCTGCGCGAGCACCTGACCGCCGAACACCCGTGGACCTGACCGAGCTTCGTTCTGGCCCCGGAACAGGTTCGTTTCGATGCGCTCGAGTGTCAGCAACTCGAGCAGTTCCGCTACTGCGGGATGCATGATTCCACTCCCAGCGAGGCCGCTGGCGGCTGCTGCCGCGCGGCGGGGTCAAACGGCCAGAGTTCAGTTTTCCTGCAGCGATGCAGGCCCCGCGTTCGAGTCCGTTTCCCGATCGCGTTCCGGCGGCAGATAGCGGGCCAGCACCTGCAGCAGGTCACGCACGCTGACCGGCTTCTGCAGAAAAGCACAGAAACCCAGTTCACGGGCATTGCTCGCGTCCACGAATTCACTGAATCCGGAACAGATCACGATAGGCAGATCCGGCCGCAGCGCCAGCAGTTCATCGGCGAGTTCCACACCGGAAAGGCCAGGCATGGACTGATCCGTGATGACCAGATCCCAGCGCTCCGGATCTGCTTCGAATTGATCCAGCACCGCATCGGAGTCCTGATGAACATCCACCTGGAAGTCATGGCGCTCGAGCAGGGTGCCCAGGAAGGTTCCGATGGCGGGATCGTCGTCCACGACCAGAAGCCGGCGGCCACCGCCACGGATCGGCAGGGGAACACGCTCCGGTTCGACCGCATCGGGTGATGCGCTGGCCGCAGGCTGCAGCAGGACCGTGAAGCAGCTACCGCTGCCGGGATCACTTTCCAGCAGGATGTGGCCACCGTGCTCGTGAATAATGCCATGCACTACGGACAGTCCGAGTCCGGATCCGCGACCTGACTCCTTGGTGCTGTAGAAAGGATCGAAAATCCGGGCCCGGGTCTCCTCGGTCATCCCCGATCCGTCGTCCGCCACAGCGAGTTCGATCCATTCCGGACTGCGGTCGATGACAGCGCCGCAGGATGCACACTGGGCCTGCCCGCGGGTGCCGCGACGCAGGACCACGCTGATCCGGCCGTTCTCGCCCACCGCGTCGCGGGCATTGATCGCGAGATTGAGCACGAGCTGCTGCAGAGCGCTGGCATCCATCTGCACGTCGGGCAGCGCCGGTGCAGCGTCCACCTCGAGATTCAAGGTCGCCGGCAGCATCGGTCGCAGCATGCGCAGGGTGTCGGGAACGATGCCGAGCGATGCGGTGACACCGGGCTGCTGGGAATCCGCCCCCGCCCGGGTGAACAGCAGCAGCTTGGCAATGAGATCGCGACCACGTTCCGCAGCACGGACCACTTCCTGGAAGTACTCCTGGGAACGGGGCGAGCCGGACTCGAGCAGGCCGAGCTCGGCGTAGCCGAGCACGCTGGCGAGAATGTTATTGAAGTCGTGGGCGATCCCGCCGGTGAGCTGGCCGAGCGCATCGAGCTTCTGGACGTGTCGCAGCTGGGACTCGAGCCGGCCGCGCTCCGTTTCCTGGCGGCGGCGGAGGTCGATGTCAGTGAACAGTCCCAGGAGACGCAGGGGACGGCCGTCAGCGCCCCGTGCCGCGATCCGACCCCGGGCCAGGAGCCAGCGGTAACTTCCGTCGGCCTGGCGCAGTCGGTACTCCACCCGGTAGCGGTCAGCCCGTCCAGACACGTAGTCATCGAGGGCCTGCCGCGCCGCAGCCCGCTCCTCCTCGTGAACCAGTTCGAAAAAGCCGTCGAGGTCACTCGGCAGCGCATGCAGCGAGTAGCCAGCCAGCTCGACCTCCGTGCCCATGTAACGCACACGGTCGTGCTCGACGTCCCACTCCCAGAGCGCGGCCGACAGCATCGCCATCAGATGGCTCAACATGTCCTCGTCCGCACCATGTGAACCGGAGGTGCCAGCCATCATGTGCTGCTCCCCGTGTTGTCGTCCTGAGGGACCGAACGCGGCCCCGCGAGTTGTGTCGCCGCGAACCGCTCAGCCGCCCAGCGCCCGGAACGCGTCGATGGCGCGCCGCCTCGATGCGGCCGCGTCCACCAGCGGGCCAGGATACTCCAGCGCAACGCCGCGTGCCTTCCAGGGGGCGTGCAGGTGCGGAGGATCCAATGCAGCAAGCTCAGGCACATAGCGGCGGATGAAACGTCCGTCCGGATCGAAGCGTCGCGACTGCGTGACGGGGTTGAACACGCGGAAGTACGGCGCCGCATCAGTCCCCGTGGACGCGCTCCACTGCCAGCCACCATTGTTCGACGCAAAGTCACCGTCCACCAGGCGTTCCATGAAGTGCGCTTCCCCCCGCCGCCAGTCCAGCAGCAGGTTCTTGCTCAAGAACATGGCCACCACCATACGCAGGCGGTTGTGCATCCAGCCCGTCTGCGCAAGCTGGCGCATGGCTGCGTCCACCAGCGGGTAGCCTGTCCGCCCTTCGCGCCAGGCATCGAACTGCTCCGCATCCTCCCTCCAGCGCACCGCATCGTACTCACGCCTGAAAGCACGCCCCATCGAGACGTGTGGAAAAGCCGCCGTGACGTGACGATAGAACTCACGCCAGATCAGCTCCGTGATCCAGGTCGTGGCGCCGGCGCTGCCGCCATCGAGCCGCCCGTCATTGCACACGAGGGCCGCATGCAGACATTGGCGTGGCGACACTGCACCCACCGAGAGCCACGGCGACAGGGTGCTCGTCCCTTCCATAGCAGGAAAATCGCGCTGGTCGCGATAGTCGTCAAGGGCACCGTCGACGAACCGTTCGAGCCGTTTCAGTGCCTCCGTTTCGCCGCCCGGCCACATCGCCGCCGGAGCATGGACATCACACCCGTTGGGCAGTTCCGGAATGTCGTCGCTGCTGATATCCGGTCGCGTCTGGCGCCGAGGGCGTGGTCGCGGCGAGACGTCTTCCGGACGGATGCCCTCCAGCCAACGACGCCGAAAAGGCGTGAAGACCGTGTAGGGGGTTCCGGCCTGCGTCAGTACCGTTCCCGGCGCACGAATGACCGTGTCACTGCCGCGGACGACATCAAGGCCCGCGGCGATGAAGGCATCTTCCACCGCCCGATCACGGAGCCGCTCGTTCACGGGATACTCGTCGTTGAACCAGAGTCTCCGCGCAGCCGTGGCTCTGGCCAGGCCGAGCAGGGCCTTCGGCACGGCATCGAAGGTACCGCAGTCGAGCACCTTCAACGGGATGCCGAGGTCATCGAGTTGCGTGCGCAATGCCGTCAGGCAGCGCAGCAGGAAGGCCACCCGATTGCCACCGACACCGTGCCGGACGAGTTGCCCCGGGCAGAAGCAGTACACCGCCACCACCGGCCCCTGCTCCCGCGCATGGGCCAGGGCAGACTGATCACGACAGCGCAGGTCGTTGCGAAACCAGACCAGCTCCAGCGCAGCCATGCTCAATGTGGTCGGGTCAGCTCATCCCACAATGCGTCAGCTCCAGCGGCACAGAGCTGCCGTCCGAAACGCGACTGCCAGTAGGTTTCGCTGCCGTACTGATCGCGCCATGCCCAAAGCCGTCGCGTGCGGTGATGCAGGCGGTGTTCATAAGTGAAGCCCATGGCGCCGTGGACCTGATGGGCGATCTCGGCGCCACGGCCCGCGGCCTCGCCGGCCCGGGACTTGGCCACGCCCGCAGCACGCACCGCCGCCTCGAGCCGCCCCGCGTCTCCGTCCTCAGCGAAGGCATCGGCCAGGGCCTCCAAGCCGGCATCTGCCGCCCGTATCGCAGCCGCAGCCTCTCCCGCGAGCACCGCAAGCTGCTGTTGAACGGCCTGGAACTGAGCGATCGGCCGTCCAAACTGCTTGCGCTCCAGGGCGTAACCCACAGACAAGTCCAACAGCGACTGCATGCCCCCTGCAGACATGAGCGCGCGAGTGAGGGCCATCAGTGCCAGGAACTGCTCCAGCGTCTGCAGGCTGCGCACCCCAGTCGCCTGCTCGGCAGAAATGTCGATCCCGGCGAAATCGAGGTCCGCGACGGGCTCGCCTGCCAGGTTCCGACCTGCATTCATGGCGACGTCTGCAGGCTTCACGCGCAGCAGCACGAGACCGTCAGGGGACGCAACCACGACCAGGATCACTTCGGCGACGTTCGCGAAATGCACATCGGCGATGCTGCCATCGAGCCGCCATCCCTCCCCGGTCCTGCGCGCCTCGAAAGTGCTGTCTGCACTCGGCAGCGCAATGCTGATCGGACCTGCAGGGAGAGTCGTGACCGCCGCGTCCTCCCCGAGCAGAGCCGTCGCAACCAGCGTCTCCGCCAACGGCACCGGGGCCGCGTGGCTGCCGACGAGGCGCAACAGCCCAAGCGCATCAGGCAGGTCGAGACCTGCGCCGCCGAGCCGCTCGGGGGCCGCCGCCCAGGGCAGTCCGGTTTCCATCAAGGTGCGCCACAGTGAGTCGGGCCAGGTACCCGCCTCAGCCGCGTCCACCAGTTCCTTGCTGCATTGCTCCCTGAGCAGGCGATCCGCTGTGTCCAGAATCAGGCGGCCGGCCTCTGCAGCCGCGTTGACTGAGTTGCTCATCGCAGTCCCAGCCCCCGTGCGATCATGCCGCGGAGAATCTCCCTGGTCCCACCACGCAGGGAAAACGAGGGCGCATGCAGCAGCGTGTCCTCGAGCGTCAGCCGGAACAGACGCCCAGCGTTCGCAGGTGCGACCAGGCGGACCACCTCGGGCAGCTCCTTCTCGAAGTTGTTGCCGAGCTCCTTCACCAGCGCGGCCTCCACCACCGGGTTGTGGTTGCTCTGCAGCATACCCGCCACGGAAATGGACATGTTGCGCAGCGTCACCAGGTGGCCGGCCAGCCGGCCGATGGCGGCGGCCTGGGCCGGCTCCGGATCCGGACCGACGGCGCGTATCAACTCGACGAGGAGCCGGAAGGAGGACAGAAACCGCTCCGGCCCGCTGCGCTCGTAGCCGAGTTCACTGGTGACCTGCTCCCAACCGTTGCCGGCGGTACCCAGCAGGTGCTCATCCGGAACGAAACAATCCTCGAACACCACTTCATTGAAATCGCGATCCCCTGCCATGTTGGCGATGGGGCGAACCGTCAGCCCGTCAGAGTTCTTGAGGTCGACAATGAACTGCGACAGGCCCGCATGGCGGTTGTCACCCTGAGGTTCGGTACGCACCAGCGTGATCATGTAATGGTTGCGGTGGGCCCCGCTCGTCCAAAGCTTGGTGCCGTTGAGCAACCAGCCGCCCTGGACCTGGGATGCCGTGGTCCGGACGGATGCGAGATCCGAACCGGAGTCCGGCTCGCTCATGCCGATGGAGAAAAAGCATTCGCCACGGATGATCCGCGGCAGGAAAAATTCCCGCTGCGCCTCGGTGCCGTAGCGGAGCATCACCGGGCCGCTCTGGCGATCCGCTATCCAATGGGCCTCCACGGGAGCACCTGCGGCCAGCAGTTCCTCGGTGACGACGTAGCGCTCGAAGAAGCTTCGCCCTCCACCACCGTAGCGTTCCGGCCAGGTCATCCCGATCCAGCCCCGAGCGCCGAGCGCGCGACTGAATTCGGCATCGTGGCCGGAGCCGAAATCGGAGTTGCGCAGGAAATCGGGGGCGAGCGTGTCGGCGACGAACGCTCGCACGTCGGCCCGCAGGGCTTCCGCTTCGGGCGGAAGTCTAACCGGTTCGAATGCCAGGGCCTGAGCCATCAGAAACAACCTCCGGTGAATCGCGCCCGCAGGTAACGGCGCGGGACATTAGCCTCCGGGCCCGGGCAATGCAAACGGCAGTCGCGTTGCGTCCCAGCCAAGGGCCGGTACCATGCCTGCTTCGAAACCGATTGCAGCCGGGTGCGTGGCCGATGGACGATCAGCAACAAGGTGTCCGCAGCATCGCCAAGCGTTTTTCACCCGTCCTCGCCGAAATCGAGCAGCTCTCGCGAGTGGGAGAAACCTTTCTCGACAAGGACGTCTACTGCATCTACCTCGCGACCCTCTGGTCCAATGCAGTCCTGGAACCGGAGCGGGCCGGGCTCGAAACGTCGGAACTGGAGACATTCTACGACTTCCTGAACGCCGCAGGGCAGGATGTTCTCGGTGGCGACGAGCCGCTCAAGGACAGTTTCCGCTACCTGCTCGGCAGCGCAGGCCGTCAGGCTATGGAACGCCTGCGCATCCCCAGCGCTCACCGCGATCACCTCACCCGCTTAGGCAAGCTCATGGGGGTTGCTCCAGTCCTGCCAGGAGCGGACTGACCTTCACTTCGTCCCCGCGGATGGACCGTCCGTCACCGCCACCGTGAGCCGCATCGGGCCGGCGCTTCCTCGCGACGACGCGCCGCACTTTCCACAGTAGAATCCATTCATCGGGACCCGTCATGAACCGGTCTGACTCGTGCCTGATGCCACGGGGGGCGTGGCGTGGAAGATACCGTCGAGACCGACTCGGGGAGCAGCATGCGGCTCAAGGCAAAGCAGCGCATCATCGCGGCGTGTTCGCTGCTGCTGGCCATGTTGGGCCTGCTGGCGCCATTCCTGATTCATCATCCGGTGAGTTACCTGCCGCTGCTCGGCGCCGTCATGCTGGCCGGCCGGGCCCAGTTGCCCGCAACCGCGTTACTCATCGCGGGCCTTGGCACGGCGGTGTTGTTGCTGCTGTCCGTCATGGAGTCCGGTACGGGTGAACCTCAACTCCGCCTCGCCAGCGTGCTGGTACTCATCACCACCTGGATCCTCGCGCTGCTCGTTGGCCGCATCCGCGACCCCGGAACCGAATGGTGGCTTTCCGGATCGTCGTTTCAGAAGGCGTTCGACCACTCGCCTACAGGCATGGTGCTGGTCAGCCCGCAACTGCGCGTGCTCTACGCCAATGACACCCTCGCGGAGTTGATGGGCCGGCGGCGCTCCAGTCTCACCGGCACCGAACTGAAGGCACTGGTCGCCAATGACGACTGGGATGAATTCGAGGCCGAGCATCGCCGCCTGCTGGCAGGCGAGCAGCGGGACGCGGCTGGCGAATATGTCCTCGAACGAGCGGATGGCGTCAAGCTGAAGGCAAGCGTCAGCGCGGGGATCGTCACGGACCGCCGCGGCCGCGTCGCATTCATCATCGATCAGATCGTGGATCTGACACCCGTCCAGCGCGCAGAACAGGCCCTGCGGGAAAGCGAGGCGCGGTTTCGGGGCATCACCGAGCACTCCTCCGCGGTGACGTTCATCATCGATGGCAATGGCCGACTCAGCTACGCGAACCCTACCTTTCTGCGCCTGCTGCAGACCGATGCGGCGGGTGCGCTCGGGAAATCCCCTGCCCGATACATGAGCGAACGCGATCGGGCGGCTTTCGAGAGGGTGCTGGCACGATCCCAGGAACGCCCCGAGACGGCCATCGCCCTGCCCTACCTGCGCCTGCAGCCCGAGGACGGCAATGTGATCTTCCTCGACGCCAAGATCACCGGACTCCACGCAACGCCTGGTATCGAAGGCGCCGTGGTCAATGGCCAGGAAATCACGGGCCAGGTTCAGGCGGAACGTGCGCTGCGCCGCAGCGAAACACGCTTCGCCGCGCTGTTCGAGAGCAGCCGTGATGCCATTCTCCTCACCCGCGCCAGTGACGGCATCGCATTGGACTTCAACGATGCCTTCACCGACCTGACGGGCCATGAGCGGGACTCGGGGCTGGGGCGTCCAAGTGCAGACCTGCTGCGGGTTGCAGATGACAACGACCTGAGTCGATTCTTCCGTCTCCTCGAAACAGAAAACCACGTGGTGGACCTGGAAACCGTCGTGATCACTGCCGACGGCCGCGCCAGGGAAACCAGTCTCTCCGGACGCTATGCCGAACTCGACGGCGAGCTGAGCGTGGTGCTTGTTCTCCGGGACATCAGTGCTCGTCGCCGCACAGAAGCCGCCCTGCGGGAAAGTGAAGACAAGTTCGCCAGGGTGTTCCACCGCAGTCCGGATGCCATGCTCATCACACGCCTTGCCGACGATCTGATCATCGACGTCAACGACAATTTCGAGTCCCTGTTGCATCGCGACCGCGCCGACCTGGTGGGACGCGGAGCGCACGAACTCGAGCCCATGCTGCCCCTGGATGTGATGCGCGGTCATTGGGCGGAGCTGAGCGAGGAACAGGACAACGATGGTGGTGGCTTCGCAACCGCCGAACTCACGGTCATGGGGCCCGAGATTCCCATTCCGGTACTCGCTTCCACGACCGTGGTCGACATCCAGGGCGACCCCTGCGCCATCACCCTCATCAAGGACATGCGCGAGCTGCGCAAGGCGCAGGACCGGGTCGCAGAGAGTGAGGCTCGATTCCGGGGCGCCTTCGAGAACGCACCCATCGGCATGATGCTGCTGGCTGCAGACGGTCGCATCGCACAGGTCAACCGCACCCTCTGCGACCTTCTCGGCAGGCAGCCGGAGGCGCTCATCGACGCCGCCGGCGAAGACCTCGTTGCCGAGGCGGAGCGAGACGACTTCCAGGCGACCTGCCTTGCCCTGTTCAGGGGTGAAATGGAGGAGGTCAGCGGCGAAGCGCGCTACGTGTCTGCGTCGGGCGACCAGATCTGGACCAATCGCCATATGGTGGTCCAGCGCAGCGTCGACGGTGCTGTGCACTACCTCATCGTTCAGCTCGCTGACATCACCGAGATGAAGCAGAGCCAGGAGCGCATGGAGCGGCTTGCGTTCTACGACACCCTGACTGACCTGGCAAACCGCCGCCTGTTCGCGGATCGACTGGAGCAGGCCGTACGCCAGGCGACCCGTCACGGAAGGCCGGCAGCGCTGCTCTATCTTGACCTGGACAACTTCAAGCGTGTCAACGATACGCTCGGTCACGAGGCAGGCGACCAGCTGCTCAAGATCGTTGCAGATCGCCTGCGGACCTGTGTCCGTGACGAGGATACCGTGGCGCGACCCGGAGGTGACGAGTTCACCATCCTGCTGCAGGAAGTCAAAGATGGTCGAGCAGCAGGTAAAGTCGCCCGCAAGATACTTCGGGAGCTGCAGGAGCCCATCGTCCTCGGGAGCACCGAGGTCAGGGTCACGACCAGTATCGGCATCACCCTGACGCCTGACGATGCCACAGAGCCTTCAATCCTGACCAAAAATGCCGATCTGGCCATGTACCGGGCCAAGGAGCGCGGCCGCGACAACTATCAGTTCTTCGCCGAAGAGATGAACACGCGGGCCATGGAGCGGCTCATCCTCGAAAACGATCTGCGCAGCAGCATCGCCGGCGACAACTTCGAGCTCCATTTCCAACCGAAGGTGCGCATCGAGACCGAGGAGGTGGTCGGCCTCGAAGCATTGCTGCGCTGGCGCCATCCGACGCGCGGTCTATTGCGCCCCGACCAGTTCATGCAGATTGCAGAGGAAAGCGGACTCATTGTCGAAATCGGACAATGGGTGCTGGCCCACGCCTGCCGGGAAGCAGCGCGTCTGCGTGAACTGACCGGCATGCCTCTGCACGTCGCGATCAATCTGTCAGCGCGCCAGTTCGCCGACCCCTCGCTTCCGGACATGGTCAAACGCGCTCTGGCAGCTGCCGCGCTGGACCCGAGGTGTCTGGAACTCGAGATCACCGAGACCATGCTCATGAGTGAACTCGACGCGACGCTGGAGTCACTTGGCGCCCTGCGGCGCCTCGGCGTCAGCCTGTCCATCGATGATTTCGGCACCGGGTACTCGTCCCTGAACTACCTCAAGCGCCTGCCGATCAATCTGATCAAGGTGGATCGGGGCTTCGTCAGTGACATTCCGGAGAGCGCTGATGACATGGCGATCACGGCTGCTGTCATCGCCATGGCCCACCAGCTCAATCTGCAGGTGGTCGCAGAGGGTGTGGAGACCCGGGAGCAGGCTGCCTTCCTCGCCAGCCACGGCTGCGAATTCGGGCAGGGCTATCTCTATGGGCGCCCCTGCACTGCCGACGAGATGCTCGTCCAATTGCAGCGCAGGCACGGCCGGAAAGCAGGCGTCGCATCCATCTGAGCCTTACTTTGCGCTGAGGGTCAGCGTCAGCGTCAGAAATCGTCGAAGAAGGCGTCGAAGTCGTCGATCGGCGGCTCCCCGTCATAGAGAAGAAAGCGGCGCCGCTGCAGAAACGCTTCCCTGGTGAAAATGTAGGAATCCGCCGACGACTCGTCGAGCAGGGCCGAACCCGCCAACAACTCTGCCCGGGTGCTGAGGAGATCCAGCGCCCACAGTGACTCGTGCCAGTAGCTGCCCATCAGCGTCGGCCCCACCAGCGGCGAAACGACGCGGTCGGGGATCTGCACCAGGGTCGTGGGTCCGAGGAACGGCAGCACGAGATAAGGGCTGTGCTTCAGGCCCCAGCTCTCGAGCGCCTGTCCGATGTCCTCCTGCTGATGCTCGAGGCCCATCGACGATGCAGGGTCGAACAGCCCTCCGATGCCGATCGTCGAATTGACCACGAAGCGGCCCGTATCAGTCAGCATGCGCTCCGAATTGAGCTGCAGCATGCCGCCGACGATGCTCAGGGGCAGGGTCAGATTATCGAAGAAATTGGCCACTGCCCGCTCTATGGGACGCGGCGTCACGGCACGATAACCCCGGGCCACAGGCTGCAGGATATTGACGTCAAGCGTCTCGTTGAATTTGTGCACCGGGCGATTCCAGGCCTCGAACGGATCGCGATCCGGTGGCTCCTCGGCCTCAGCAAGTGCTGGCACAGCGAGCACCGACAACAGTGCGACAACCATCGCACCGGCCAGTCCCCGGCAATAGTTGGAGACGACAGCGTTCAACTCGATCTCCCGGCAGCCCCCGTGCCGCTCACGGGGAGCGAGATCTTAGCAGGATGCCATGGGCTTGGTCAGTTCCGCCCAGGCGCTGATAGGGATCCGCATTCAGCAACTGCTGAGGCGCTTCTCGAGACGGGCCCCGAAACGCCGTGGTCGCTCGTCGTAGAGGCGCAGATGGCGACGCCGGATGCGCTTGCCCAGCTTGCGCTGTTCACGCGTGACGAGACGCAGCAGGCGCCGGTCGTCACCGCTGCGCCTGAGGTCTTCGAGCGTCGCAGCCAGAGGCGCTGGCGGCAACTCGAGCCCCGCCGTCAGCCGATCCAGATAGCAGGCCAGATCCTCGAGGTCGTTGTAACGGCCAAGCAGCAGGCCGAGACGCTGCAGCCGATCATGGCGACGCTGCCAGCGTCCCGAGAGATCCAGGCACAGCTCGAGCTGATAATGCTCGTACTTCACCCATTTGCGACAGCGATGCCAGCGTTCGACGTCGCCGGATGCCAGCGCTTTGCGCCCGGACTTGCGGGCCCGCCGCATGCTCTCAGTGATGCCTGCGGCCAGCACAAGCGGCGTGGGCTTTGGGTCAAGGGCGGCGAAGCGCTGGATCTGATCCGCGAACACGGCCTGCATCTGAGGCTCGGGTGCACGCAACGTGGCCGCAGCAGCGAGGACACTGGCCAGAGCTGCGCCGAACCCGCCAGCCAGCGCCTGCTTGCGAGGCGAATCGGCCTTGCGGGCAAGTCGCGCCAGCGTCTTGACGCGGACAGCCGCTTCCCTTGGTCCCGCCAGCGAGCTCGCCACGTCCCGCAGCGCACGCTCTGGTGGCCGGACCAGATCTGCATCGAAGCCCGCCTCGAGCATGCGCCAGATCGCCCGCAAACGCTTACAGATCACCCGCAGGGCATGCACATCACGAGCGGGCATGCCCGCCTCGCCCGCCGCCAGCAGGCGCTGGGCATGTTCGGCCAGGCCGATGGCGGTGGCTTCGACCCGCAGCCAGACCATGTCCTCTGCCGGCATCCTCGCCAAGCCCTGCATGCGCTCAACCTCCGATTCCCGAGCCGCGGATGACAGCACGGCAGCCTGCCGGCAGCAAGCGAGACGCCTCGACCCGCGCATCCCTGCAGCCCCACCCCCTCATCTCTCACGGCCATTCAGATCGCCCTGCCCCGCTTCTCGAGCCGAGCGACGGCGATGATGGCGATGAGCGCCCCGACGGCACCGAGGCCCATGAACGCGAGCATCGGCCAGGCCGTGTCGTTGTGAAGCTGTCCAACCGACTGAATGGCAACCGCAGACAGCATCATCTGCGCGAAGCCGCTGAAACCGCTCGCGGTCCCGGCACGATGAGGAAAAACATTGAGCGCGCCGGCCTGGGCATTGGGCATGGCCAGACCGTTGCCGACCATAGTGAGGGTGACAGGCAGAAACAGGCCCATAGGACTGAGATGGCCCATGGCCACCAGACCGGCGCTGATGGCGACGCCCAGCAGCGACAGCATGCTGCCGGTGAGCATCAGCCCTTGCAGGCTCCAGCGTCCGGACGTCCTGATGGCGAGAAAGTTGCCCAGCATGAATCCGAGAGAGGCGGCCATGAACCACAGCCCGTACTCGGTGGCCGGCCGACCCAGGACGTTGACCATGAGGTACGGTGCGCCGCTGATGAATGCAAAAAAGATCATGGAAGAAAACGCCGTGTGGGCGACGTAGCCGCAGAAGCGACCGGAACCGAGCAGATGGGCGAAACCGCGCAGCATCCCCCGCATGCCCTCGGCATGGCCGCGCTGAAGATGAGACTCCGGCAGCCGCAGTGCAGTCCAGAATGCGATCACTACGCCAGCAAGGGCAGAGAACCAGAATACGGCCCGCCAGGCGAAGACATCCGTCAAGGCGCCACCAATTGCCGGAGCCACCATGGGCGCGACCACCATCACCATGGTCAGGCGCGCAATAACAGCTGCAGCCTCCGCGTGCCCCCACAGGTCCCGGACCACCGCCCGAGCCAGCACCATGCCGGCCGCGCCCCCGGCGGCCTGAATGATACGGCCGGCGATCAGAATCCCGATGTTGGGAGCGAGGGCACACACGAAGGTACCCAGCAGAAACAGACCCAGGCCGAGCAGGAGAATCGGACGGCGACCAAAGCGATCCGATAGCGGGCCGTAGGCAAGAGTCGAGAAAGCGATGGCCAGCAGTGACAGACTGAGGGTGAGCTGCACCACGTTCGCACCAATGGCGAAATCCGCCTGCACCGCTGGCAGCGCTGGCAGGAAGATCTGCATGGCCAGTGGGCCGGTCGCGGTGACCGCAGCCAGCAGCGCAATGAGGCGACGAGGATGGGCGGGTGCACCGGCAGACATGGCGCGAGAGGATAGACGAGCGCACCATGACTGTCGCGGCCACTCGCGTCCCGTCTTCAACCCTGGTGCAATCACCACCGGGAGGATCCATTCATGACCGCTGTACCAACGCCGCTCGAACTGCACCGCTTCAAGGACGCCGCGACGGGACTCGATGCCGTTGTAGCCATCGACGACCTGACCCTCGGACCCGCCTTTGGCGGTTGCCGCTTCCGTCCCTATCCCGACGGCGCAGCGGTCGAAGCCGATGCCTGTCGCCTCGCGGAAGGAATGACGCTCAAGAACGCGCTCGCCGGCATCCCGTTCGGTGGCGGCAAGGCGGTGCTCCGGCGTCCGCCGGAAGCGTTCGACCGCAGCGCGCTGTTCGCTGCGTTCGGTCGCCACGTGGATACGCTTGGTGGCCGCTACGTCACCGCGATGGATGCGGGAACCCAGACCGAGGACATGGATGCCATCGCCACCGGTACGCGTTTCGTCTCAGGCTGCAGCGGCCAGGAAGGTGACCCGTCACCCCACACCGCCCGCGGCATGGCGCATGGCATTCGCGCCGCTGTCCATGCCGAGCTCGCAAGAGGGCTCGACGGCGTACGCATCGCCATTCAAGGCGTGGGGCATGTCGGTGCCGCGCTTGCCGAACTGCTGGCTGCGGACGGTGCGGAGCTGCTGGTGGCAGACGTGGATGCGCGCCAGGCGCAGGCCGTTGCAGCCGCCACCGGGGCCCGCGCGATCCATCCGGGGGAGATTCTCGCGACGCCCTGCGATGTCCTCGCGCCCTGCGCATTCGGCGGCGTACTCGATGATGCGATCCTGCCGAGCCTTCAGTGTCGCATCATCGCCGGCGCAGCAAACAATCAGCTCGCCCATCCAGGGGTGGCCACCGCCCTGGCCGCGCGCGGGATCCTCTATGTTCCGGATTTCGTGATCAACAGCGGCGGCGTCATCCACGCAGCGCTGGCGTGGAAGGGGCTCGACGCTGCCAGTATCGCAAGCCGCGTAGACAGGATCGGCGACACGGTGGCGGAGATCCTGCACCGCGCCAAGGCAACGAATGCGCTCGCCGAGGACACTGCGGTTGCGCTTGCACGCAGCCGGCTGGCTGCTGCTTGAATATCGCCGACCACACACCGCTTGCTTGCCGCGGAACGCTATCGGTATAACGGCCAGCGCCTTGGAAACGTCAGTCCCACTGGACCTGACTCACCTCGAGGAACCGAACATGCCAACCTTCACGGGCAACGGAATCAAACTCTGCTTCGAACAATTCGGCGCCCGCAGCGATCCGCCGCTGTTGCTTCTTCACGGCATCGGCTGCCAGCTCGTGCAGTGGCCGCCGACCTTCATCAAGGGTCTGGCGGAACGCGGCCTGCGGGTGATCTGCATGGACAATCGAGACATGGGTCTGAGCGAGCAGCTCGACGCACTCGGTCAGGTGGACGCCACGGCCATGCTCACAGCGATGGCATCCGGGCAAGCCGTCAAAGCCCCTTACACATTGGCGGACATGGCGGCGGACGCGATCGCACTGCTGGATCACCTCGGCATCGAAGACGCCCACGTCCTCGGGGTCTCCATGGGCGGCATGATTGCCCAGCACCTGGCAATCAGCCATTCCGAGCGCCTGCGCAGTCTGATCGCGGTCATGTCCTCCAGCGGGGATCCAGCGCTGCCTCCGCCTGCGCCCGAGGCCGCTGCCGTCCTGGTGACACCGCCTCCGGCGACGGATCGCGACAGCCTGATCGAGTATCAGCAGGCCATGTGGGACGTGATCGGCGGCGAACGCTATCGGTCCAGGACGGAAGGTATGGGTCGGCTCGCTGCGGACGCCATCGACCGCATGGTGAGTCCGCAAGGCTTCGCGCGTCAGCTCGCTGCCATCGTCGCCGACGGCAGCCGCGTCGAGCGGCTCGCGCAGGTGGAGTTGCCGACGCTGGTCATCCACGGGGATGCCGACCCGTTGGTACCGCTGGCAGCAGGCGAGTCGATCGCTCACGCCATCCCGGGGGCCGAACTCGAGACCATCAAGGATATGGGACATGATCTTCCGGAAAGCCTGATTCCAACACTCGTGGCCCGCATAGGTCGCTTTCTGCACAACGTCGAAGCGAACCGACCGCTGTCACCCGATCGCATTCGCGGAGGTCTCGCATGAGCGGGCAGGATCTGGTCCTCACCGAGCACGACGCCGGGGTCACGCTGGTGACCATGAATCGGCCTGACGCCCTGAACGCCCTGTCCACCGGCATGCGGCAAGCTCTGGTCCGGACCTTTCGTGCTCTGGCTGCGGATACGGCCACCGAGGTCGTGATTCTCACCGGCTCCGGCCGCGCCTTCACTGCGGGTCTCGATCTCAAGGAACTCGGGGGCGAGACGGAGGGTGGCACCCCGGCCGGCGGGGATGCGGAAGATACTGATATCGGCGCGGCCCTGGCGGACTACCCCAAGCCCATCATCGGCGCCATAAACGGCTACGCCATCACCGGCGGCTTCGAGCTCGCACTGATGTGCGACATCCTCATCTGTTCCAGTGACGCCAAGTTCGCTGACACCCACGCGCGCGTGGGCGTGGTCCCGGGCTGGGGCCTGTCCCAGCGTCTGCCGAGACTGATTGGGCTACCCCGGGCCAAGGAACTTTCGCTGACCGGGAATTTCCTGACTGCTGAGCTCGCCTACGAGTGGGGCATGATCAATCGTGTGGTGGCACCTGACGCGCTCATCGACACGGCCCGCA
Organism: Pseudomonadales bacterium; assembly: GCA_007122315.1. Taxonomy (GTDB): domain Bacteria; phylum Pseudomonadota; class Gammaproteobacteria; order Pseudomonadales; family Azotimanducaceae; genus SLTB01. The sequence goes on from SKUB01000131.1 coordinate 41,013, forward strand.
GCCTTGCGCGGGACATCGTCAGTACGGATCGCACGACCCGGGAGACCATGCTGCGCATCCTGAATGACGGCTGGAGTTCCACCCTTGGTGAGGGCATGGCCATCGAACATGCGGCCAGCCGAGAGCACATGCAGACCCAGGTCACCGCCGATGCCGTGGCCGCACGCCGCGCGTCCATCCAGGAGCGGGGCCGCAAGCAGTAGGCCTTCCGCTCGAATCCCGCGCAGTCCGCGATCGCAACGCCGGCCTGTGGCCGACGTTCGCTCCCACTGACGTATCGCAGGATTCTGGGAAGGCGCGGTGGGAGCTGAGGTCCCCGCAGTGGGCGTCGCGATCTGCGTGGCACCGGGATCAGGGGAGCAGGTCGAGGGTCTTGCCGAGGGTATCGAGACGGGCATGATCATCGGCGCCCAGCGGACTCAGCCGCAGCGTCGTGATCCCCGCGTCACGAAACGCCGCGAGCCGCTGTTTCACCATGGTCTCGTCACCGAGCAGGTTCGCCTGCAGCACCATTTCCGTCGGTACCCGCGCTACGGCCTCGTCCCGCTTGCCCGCAACCCAGAGCGCCTGCACCGCCACCGCATCCTCTTCCCAACCGCCGCGCTTGAACGCGTCGTTATAAAAGTTCGTCTTCGCCGAGCCCATCGCACCGAGGGTGAAGGCAAGCTGCCGTTTCAACGGTTCCGCCAACGCCTCTGGGTCGCCGAATCCCACTACGCCACCCGCCTGCAGATCCAGATCCTCGAGACGTCTGCCGGCAGCTTCAGCACCCCTGCGCAGCGGCCCGAGATGCGCTTCGGCACCTTCCGGGGTAAAGGACGTGCCGAGCCAGCCGTCTGCCATGGCGCCGGTCAGCTCCAGCGCCTTCGGAGCCAGGGTGGCGAGATAAATCGGAATACCGGTATTCGCAGGCTGCGACAGACGCAGGGGTTTGCCTTCGCCGCCGGGCAGCGGCAATTCGTGGTGGCGGCCGTGGTATTCGATCTTCTCACCCGAGAACGCCAGCCGAACGATCTCGATGGTCTCCCTCATGCGTTCCAGTGGCGCCCGAAAAGGCCGACCATGAAGGCCTTCCACCACCTGCGGACCGCTGGCGCCGAGGCCGAGCACGAAGCGATCACCGGACAGGGATGCCATGGTCATCGCCGTCATGGCGGTCATGGCGGGAACCCGTGCGGAGATCTGCATGATCCCGGTGCCAAGGCGGATCCGCTCCGTGCGCGCGCCGACCCACGCCAGCGGTGCGATCGCATCCTGCCCCCAGGCCTCCGCCGACCAGACGTCGTCGACCCCGAGACGCTCCGCTTCCTGGACGAAGCGCACCACATCCTCGAATCCGCGCTTGCGCCCGGAGTCGGCAGCACCTATGGCGATGGACGTTCGCAGACCTGCCACTACGCCGCCCCCCTCAAGACCGCTTCTTCGGGCGCCGAACGAACAGCACCATGTTGTGGTCCACCAGTTCGTAGCCGTGCTTGTCCACGATGTCCCGCTGCAGTTTCTCGATGCGTTCGTCGTAGAACTCGATCACTTTGCCCGTATCCACGTCCACCATGTGATCGTGGTGGTCGTCCGAAGCCATTTCGTAGACCGCATGGCCATCGTCGAAGTTGTGGCGCTCGACCAGTCCCGCTGCCTCGAACTGAGTCAGGACGCGGTAGACCGTCGCCAATCCGATGCTCTCGTCGGCTTCCACGAGCTTGCGGTACACGTCCTCCGCGGACATGTGGCGTGGCTCCGCCTGCTCGAGGATCTCGAGAATTTTCAGGCGCGGTACGGTGACCTTCAGACCGGCCCGCTTGAGTTCGCTGTCATCAACTTGCATGGGCAGGGTATCCCGTAGTCGCTCGTCGCAAGCCGGCGGGTTCCCGGCTGATGATCGGCAGCCCCCCTCGACGGTCCATGCAATGACCGTAGGAGACCGGGTCGGGCCGGCTCGCTGGGGTACTCGCTGCAGCGAGCAGGCCGGCCCAAGGCAGCTGCACAGCGACATTCTAACCGCATCGGGGCGCGCGCAGGGGCGCCGGTTGCCACCTGCGACGGAGCGTGCTTCGATTGCCCCGTTCGCGCAGCACAGTCAACCGCATGGGAGCAGTCATGACGATCAGCGCCGGCATCGGTATCGGCAATTTCCCGTTCGCGGACGGGCCCGGCTTCTGGCGCTGGGTGGATCTGTGCGAAACAGGCGGAATCGACTCGATCTGGCAGTCCGACCGACTGGTTGGTCGCGAGCCCAACCTGGAATGCATGAGCGTGATGGCAGCGCTCGCCGGCGCCACGCGGCGCATGAAGTTCGGCATGAACGTCGCCTCCCTCGGCCTGCGTGACCCATTCCTGATGGCCAAGCAGTGCGCCACGATCGACGTGCTGTCCGGCGGTCGCCTGCTGCCTGCCTTCGCCGTCGGCAGCGCCCTGGGCAGCGACTATGCTGCGCGCGGCGTACCCACCCGTGGACGCGGCCAGCGCACGAACGAGGGACTCGAACTCATCGCTCGCCTGTGGCGGGAGGACGAGGTGGACTTCGACGGACGCTTCTATCAATACCGCGGCGCCTCCATCTCGCCACGGCCGATCCAGGATCCGATGCCGCTATGGGTTGGCGGCTCCGCTGACGCCGCCGTGGAACGCAGCGCTCGCTGGGGGACGGGCTGGCAGGCAGGTCTCGACACGCCAGAGCAGGTCAAGCCCGTGATCGCCGCGATCAAGGCCCGCGCTGCCGAACTCGACCGGCACATCGACGAGGATCACTTCGGCGCTGGCTTCGGGTTCCGGTTCGGGCGGCCGGAAGACCCGGTTTCGCGCCGCTATCTCGACGCCCTCGAGAAGCGCCTCGGCAAGGATGCACTCCCGTTCGTGGCCATCGGCGACGCCGATACGATCATCGAACGCCTGCGCGACTACCATGCTGCCGGCGCACACAAGTTCATACTGCGTCCGATGGCGGCAGACGCGGAAGACATGCTCGCGCAGACCCGTCAATTGATCGAGCAGGTGCTGCCCGCGGTCGACGCCATGAATCGTGCTGCAGCGGCCTGAAGCAGCAACGCAGCCTGTTATGCACCTCTTTGGTGCAACAAAGCGGTCAAATGCAGGCCTGCCGCGGAGGCATCGAGCCGCGGACACCCTGGTCCGGCCGCCCGGGTTGCAGCCCACCGGGTTCCTGCCATCCGGTTCCCTCCGGCCAGCTGCGCCCGATGGCACGGGTTCTGCTTGCATCCCGCTATTGCCCGGAAGGGTTCGGCGGAGCGTTGAGCGGTGGATATCGCGCGCAGGACGTTGGCCATGAGGACACAATTCCTCATCTTCACGGATCTCGACGGCACGCTGCTCGATGAGCGTTACCGCTTTGATGACGCCAGCGTCGTCCTGGCCGAAATCCGGAAACGCGGCATTCCCCTCATCCTGACGTCGAGCAAGACCCTCGCTGAAATGCGCCTGCTCCGGCGCGCCATGGACATCAGCCATCCGCTGATCTTCGAGAACGGCGCCGGCCTCGCCCTGCCGGAAGACTATTTCCGCAGCAACACCACCCCGGACCCGAGGGCGCCGCTGCGCGTCGAACATTTCGGCCCAACCTATGACGAGATCCGGGCCACGCTCACGCGACTGCGCGATCGCCATCAGTTTCCGTTCCGCGGCTTCGGCGACATGGCGGCGAAGGACGTCGCCGCGCTCACCGGACTCGATGAAATCGCCGCCCAGCGCGCCCGGCAGAGGCATGGCACGGAACCCATAGTATGGGAGGGTTCCGAAGCCATTCGCCGGGACTTCATCGCCGAACTCGAGCGCGCGGGCCTGCGTGCGGTCAGCGGCGGCCGCTTTCTTCACATCATGCCGCGCATCGACAAGGCTGAGGCCATGCGCGAGCTGGTGGGCCGCTTCACTGCTGCGCATCCGGATGTCCGTTACCGTGTGATTGCAGCAGGCGACAGTCCCAACGATGCAGAAATGCTGCAACTGGCGGATCTGGCCGTGGTGATCCGCCGGCCAGACTCGAGCTGGATGCCGCTCAAGCGCCGGGAAGGCGTGATCCGCTCTCCGGTACCGGGACCTGCCGGATGGCAACTGTGCCTCGAGCGCATTCTGCGCGAGGATCCCGGAGATGAGACATGAGCGATTTCTTTCAGAACGGCATCATCACCACCCTGCATCAACTCGCCCATCGCCCGCTCGAGGATCTCGAATCCGAACTGGTCCAGTTCGCCCGCCATCGCCCCATGGCACTGGTACTACCGAGTCTGTACTCCGAACTCGAGGGGCCCGCCCTCGAACACATCGTCGATGAATTGGCCAAGGTGCCCTACCTCAGTCAGATCGTGATCGGCCTCGACCGCGCCGACGAAGAGCAGTACCGCCATGCGGTACGTTACTTCGGCCGCCTGCCGCAGCACCATCGAATCCTCTGGAACGACGGTCCGCGCCTTGGGGCGATCGACGCCAGCCTCGCCGAGCGCGGGCTCGCGCCCATGGAGCTCGGCAAGGGACGCAACGTCTGGTACTGCCTGGGCTACATACAAGCTTCGGGAATTGCCCAGGCCGTCGCCCTGCACGACTGTGACATTCTCACCTACGACCGCCACATGCTGGCACGGCTGATTTATCCCGTCGTGAATCCGCTGTTCAACTACGCCTTCTGCAAAGGCTACTACCCGCGAGTGGCATCCGGACAACTCAATGGCCGCGTCTGTCGGCTGCTCGTGACGCCGTTGAGTCGTGCGCTCCGGCAGGTCCTCGGCCACAACCCCTTCCTCGAGTATCTGGACAGCTTTCGCTACCCGCTGGCGGGCGAATTCTCCATGCAGGTGGACGTGCTGCGCGACCTGCGCATTCCCAGCGACTGGGGGCTCGAGATCGGCGTCCTCTCCGAGGTCTTCCGCAATTACGGCAGTCAGCGGGTGTGCCAGGTGGACGTCGCCGACAACTATGACCACAAGCACCAGCCGTTGTCGGTGAACGACCCGGGCGCGGGGCTCGCCCGCATGAGTACGGACATCGTCAAGGCCTTGTTCCGCAAGCTCGCGACGACGGGAGAGGTGTTCGACATGGGCACGATCCGCACCATCAAGGCCACCTACTACCGCATGGCTCTGGACTTCGTTCAGAGCTACTACAACGACGCGCTCATCAACGGCCTGACCCTCGATCGTGACAAGGAAGAGCGGGCAGTGGAGCTGTTCGCCGCGAACATTCTCACGGCGGGCGAGATCTTTCTCGACAAGCCTCAGGAGACGCCCTTCATCCCCAGCTGGAACCGTGTTCGCAGCGCCCTCCCCGACATCTTCGATCAGCTGCACGCCGCCGTCGATCAGGACTACAGGGAGGCCCGCTCCAGCCTGCGGGTGGTCGCTCAGCGCGCCGTTTGATCAGGCAGCATGGGCCTGCAACCAGAGACAGCGATAAGGCGCCACATCGATCCCGTCGACACTGGCGAATGCCTCGTCGCGAATCCGATCCACGACCTGCTCCGCGCAACCAAGTGCATCGAGGGCGGTCGCATCGAGATGCCTGATGCCTGCAGTCACGTTGATCACCACTGCAACCGCATCGACGCCCTCACCTCTGATCAGGGACACCCAGCTGTCTCCCAGCGGAACGAAGCGCTGCCTCGCAGCGGGAGAAAACGCGGGCAGCCTGCGTCGCAGCCGCAGCATTTCAGTCAACGCGCCGAACACCCGCGCCGTCGGCGTGCGCAGATCCGTGAGCAGCGCCTCCACCTCATCGAGTTGGCACTGTCTGCGGTTGATCGACCGCGTCCGACCGCTGCGTTCGACGCCGTCGAGATCATTCGGCGTCGCCAGCAGACTGTGCAGGTAGAGCGCGGGGACACCCTGCAGGCTCAAGGCAATGGCCTGGCTGCACAGGAAGCGCTCCACCTGCCACTGATCCTCGCCCGCGAACGTACCCCGCAACGCGTCGAACAGGGAAACGTTGATTTCGTACGGCCGCTGGGTGCCGTCGGCCAGCATGCGCATGCTGACGAAGCCGCCGAAGTCGTGCATCAGGTCCACCAGCGCTCTCAGGTCGTCTTCCGGGACGAGCCCTTCCGCCGGTCGCAAGCCGATTCCGTCGTGGGACGCGGTGAAGTTGAGGAACGTGCAGCCGCCAGGCGGAGGCTCCAGCACAGCGCCCCACTGCATCAGATGACGGCTGCTTCCTTTTATCAGGGCGTGCAGAACCAGCGGCGCCAGCGAGAACTGGTAGACCATGTGCGCTTCGTCACCGGAACCGAAGTAGCTGACGTTCTCGCTATGGGGAACATTGGTTTCGGTGACGAGCACCACCGGGTCCTCGTCCGGATGGCAAGCCAGTTCGCTCACCAGGCGCAGCACGCGCACCACCGCATGGGTGTTGGGATGGTGTATGCAGGGTGTTCCGATCTCCTTCCAGAGGTAGGCGATGGCATCGAGACGAATGATGCGCGCGCCGGCGCGCAGGTAGTGGCAGAGCACCCGTACCATCTCCGCAAGCACGCGCGGCCGGCTGAAGTCCAGGTCGATCTGATCCTCGCTGAACGTTGCCCAGACGTGACGCAGACCACGATAGGTGTGAATCGGCACCAGCAGCGGTGTGTTCCTGGGGCGCACGACCCGGGTCACGTCCGTGCCCGGCTCCAGGGTGAGGAAGAAGCCACGACCGGGTTCGCGATCGTTGACGAAATCCATGAACCACAGGCTTTCCCGGGACACGTGGTTGATGACCAGATCCGCCATCAAAGCGAAGTCCTGGCTCAGGGCGCTGATGTCCGACCAGTCGCCGAGCGCAGGATCGACGCTGTAGAAATCGATGACCGAGAAGCCATCGTCGGAGCTGAAGGGAAAGAACGGCAACACATGCACCGCATTCACCACCCCATCCAGCCGGCTCCCGAGGAAGCGGCGGAGGGTGGCCAGCGGTGCTTCGCCCGGCTGCGAGAGCGTGTTGCCGTAGGTGATGAGCACCACGTCTTCGGCCGACCAGTGCCTGGGCTGCAATTGCCGCGGACGTTCAGCCTCCGGGACGGAGCTGCGGCATTCGGCAATGGTCTCGAGGATGGCACGGAGGACATCCGCGCCCGCATCAGCACCATAGATCTGCGCAAGCAGATTCCGCAGCGCGTGCACCCGCTGCGCAAAACCGGCACGCGGGTCCTCGAAATTGGCACCTTGGAGATTCAAGTCGCTGTTTCCGCATTCAGACCCACGCGCGCGTGGATCCCGTTTGTCGGTCTTACCAGGGTGACATGGCTCCCGACCATGACCGCCCTCATGTTGCCACAGCCGTGCATCACGTCGGTAATGGCGGCAGGAAGCCCTGATGCTTCGATCCCAGGGACAGCTGCAGCGTGAGGATGACTTCGGTTGCAGACGCCAACATGACCTCACTCGACTGGTGGGTCGTGATTGTCTATCTCACGGGCATGATCCTGCTCGCCGTGTACATCGCCCGCGGCCAGCGCGATCGGCGCGACTACTATCTTGCGGGCAATCGTTCGGGCCCGGTCAGCATTGCCCTGTCCACCATGGCGACCCAGTGTTCCACCAACAGCATTCTCGGTGCCCCGGCGTTCGTCGCATTCTCCGTCGGCGGCGGACTGCTGTGGCTGCAGTACGAACTTGCGGTACCGCTTGCCATGATCGTGATCATGGCGCTGATTCTCCCCACCCTGCGCCAGCTCCGCCTGGTTTCTGTATACGCCTATCTGGAACAACGCTTTGGGCTCACGACCCGCATCGTGATGTCACTGGTGTTCCAACTGGTTCGGGCTTTCGCAACCGGCGTCACCGTCTACGGCATCGGCCTGGTCCTTGCGGTATGCCTGGAAACCGACTTTCTCACTGCCGTACTGCTGTTGGCGGCCGTGACCATCATCTACGACGCCATCGGTGGTCTGCGCGCCGTCATCGTCAGCGACGTGATCCAGCTCATCGTCCTCAGCGGCGCCATCGGGCTTGCGATCTGGGTCGCGGTCGATGCGCTCGGCGGAATCGGCAACGTCGTCGGCTCGGTTCCGGCGGACCGTCTCACCAGCCTGGATTTCAGCCACACCGGATGGGGTGATGGGCATGACTATGCGTTCTGGCCCATGCTTATCGGCGGCCTGTTCCTGTACGTGAGCTACTACGGCTGCGATCAGAGTCAAACCCAACGCCTGCTGGCGTCCCGGACCGTCGCGGATGGCAATCGCGCCCTGCTTCTGAACGGCCTCCTGCGTTTTCCCCTGGTGCTCAGCTACTGCCTGCTCGGCGTCTGCCTGGCGGCCTACGCGACCGCGGACCCCGGGTTCGTCGAACGCCTGCCGCTGCGGGAAACGGCGGGCGGTGACCAGGCTCCGAACTACAACCTCGCCGTTCCCCAGTTTGTGTTCGAACAGTTTCCTCCCGGCCTGGTCGGGCTGGTGATGGTGGGCCTGTTCGCCGCCGCAATGTCCTCGCTGGACTCGGTACTCAACGCCCTGTCCGCCACCACCATGGAAGACCTCGTCCGGCGCTTCCGCAGGACACCGCTGTCGCAACGCAGTGAATTCCTGCTGGCCAAGCTGCTGACGGTGGCCTGGGGGTTGCTGACCGTCGGCATGGCATTTCTCGTCGAGACCATCGCCGACTCGGTACTGGTGGCAATCAACATGATCGGCTCACTCATCAATGGCCCCCTGCTGGCCGTGTTCCTGCTGGGCCTGCTGACCCGTCGGACACGGGAGTTCGGCGTTCTCTGCGGCCTTGCCGCCGGCTTCGCAGTCAACATCTGGCTCTGGGCCTACCATCCGGATATCTCCTGGCTGTGGTGGAACGTCACCGGCTTCGCCGCCACCAGCGCCACCGCTCTGATCCTTGCGTCGGTCGGCGCACGTCCGCGCCAGCCTGCTCCCAGCTTCGACCGAAGCGGTCTGCAGCGAGCCTGGTGGCCCGCCTATCTGGGCCTCGTTGCCTGGGCCGTGGTGATCCTCGCAGTGGGTGCAGGCTTCACGATGCTGGCCGCGTCCCACACTGCCGGCGCTTTTCCGTGACAGGAGCCACGATTCCGCTATACTCCGCGCCGCCGCATCATTCTGGTGCGCGCCGCAAGCGCAATGCGCCATGAAGCACCGTCTCTGGGCGTGGTTGATCGCCACGAAAGAGGCACTGTGGGCACTGCAGTGGAGCTCTCGACAGCGCCCGGGCCAGCCTGCATGGGTCGCTTAAGCGCATGATTAATATAATTTTTCTAATTTAACGAGGCGCCAACGGAACGCCCTCGGAAGCTTTGGAAGGTCGCTTGGCAGGACTTGGCGCAATAATTGATTCATCAAGGTGGACCAGAATAGGTCCAGGAATCGAAATCCAACCGCAGTGAGGCCGATACGATGGAACGAAATCTGGCAGATCAATCGTCGCCGCAGGACGCCCTCGAGCGCGTGCCGGTGATTGGCGGCTGGCTCGCGGACAGTTTCGATGCCTGGCTCGGCATAGCCGACGCACTCAACCTTGGTGGCCTGCGTACCGTCCTGCTGGCTGATCCGGAAGAAGCATCCCCCGAACGGATCACACACGCAGATTCCGCCGCCCCGTCATCGACCTCTGGCCAATGGCTCGATGCCCCAGGCGAGTCCGACTCGCAGTCTTGCTCCAGTCGAGCTGCCTGACCTCCCTCTCCTCATGACATAGCCCGCACCTGGTGCGGGCTTTTTTTTCTGCGCCTCGCCGCTATCATCGGCGCATCGCGAGTTTTGCCCGCCCAACGGCCCCATCCACGCCCGATGCATGCAACCCGGCAGAGGTTCTTTCATGACCGCGTTTCATCCGGTGCTGCCCGCCTCCGCCAGTCCAGGGGAACTCGGTGAGCACATCGCAGACAGCAATCAAGCCTACCTGAACTTCCCGCGCGCGCAGGGCGACGCCCGCGCCGCGCTGGGGGCCAAACTGGCCAAATCCCACTGGCGGGCGCGGGTGCTCGAACGGCTGCTCACCACGGCCGAGCAGGCGGCCGCGCGAGGCCGGCTCGATCCCATCCAACTCGTCAGCAACCTGGCGGCACTGAATCTCTACCTCGACACCCGCCAGCGCCAGCGGCTCGCAGGCGTGCTCGAGGACCGGTCCCTGCTCGGCGCCGTATTCGCCAACCAGGGCCTGCGGCTGCCGGATGCGCCGGAACACCACCTGCTCGCCGGCCCCGACATGGATCTGAAGATCAAGGTCAACCGGGCCAGTGCCTGGCCCTTCAGTAAGTGGCAGCAGATCGCCGGGTTCGCTGAATACGCATTCGAGGGCAATCGCGTGCGCTACCGGGGCCTGGAACTGCAGCCGGGAGACATCCTCCTCGCCAACGTCAATCTTGACGGCAACTCCGTGTACACCTCGCTCAGCGAGCCCAAGGGCTACTGTCCTCACGCCGCCGTGTTCGCGGTGCTGAGCGCCAACGGCAAGCGCTTCCCAGCGGTGGTCGAGACCTACGAAAAGGGCCTCCGGGCGGTGCCCTTGAACGTATTCCTGAATGCCCGCTATGTCGCCTACGCGGAGGTGTACCGGCATCGCGACATCCTGCCGGAACACGGCGATGAAGTGAGCGCAGCCGCCCATGAGGCCATTGCCCAGGCCAGGGGGTACAACTTTTACACCTGCGATCCTGACCCCCTGTACGTGAGCTGCACCAGCCTCGCGCAGGTGGTCTACCAGCGCATCGGCCTGCCGCCCATTCCTGCGCTGAGCCGCATCGGTCACCCGGGAATTCGGGACAACCTCGCACGACTCGGCTATCACGAATACGAACCCTTTTTCGCCCCCGTGGACTTTCTCCTCAATCCGGATTTCCAATGTGTCGGCTGGGTGGACAACAATCAGTTTCCCCGCCTGCTTGCGCGCGAACTGGTGGAGGTGGGTTTCCGGCGGCTGTTCGAGCGGGGCCAGCTGGACATCAGCCGCATGCCGCTGATGCACCACATCAACCACTGGGGCATCGGACACATGCGCCGTCGCAGCGGTCTCGGCAGGATCATCTCCAGGATCATGGGATTCGACCACCTGAGCCTGCCGCGAGGCCCCGACCCGATGCTCGCCATCATCGCCCCCGTGGAAGCCGATCTCGGCCGGGCGGTACGGCGACTGCTCCCCAAAGTGAACGGCTACCTCGATGGGCGCGAAACCTTCGCTCTCGACGCCATGCTTGGGGAGTCGGCGATTCAGGAGGCCATCGACCGTACGGTACGGCTGCGGTGGCTGTGACCTCGATCGAAGACTAACCGAGCTTTTGCTGATCTGGATCAAGGTGGCAGGCTCACTCCCACCCTAGCCTAGGATCCGTCCCGGACAGATCAGCCGCCGTCCTGCACGACGGGCAGCGGACAGGATGCGCAGCGGTCTGTCCGGGACTCCAGTTCTTGACTCCGCGACAGCCGCGGCATCGGAACTGCTGCGCAATCCGGACTACAGCACGCGCTCCATGCGCCAGTGCAATGGAATGCCGTGCTTTTCCAGCGGCCGCACCAGCGTCTCGACGATGACCTCGAACCCGGACCGCTCATAGAGGCGCACAGCCGGATTTCCGGCATAGACATCCAGATGCACACGGGCGTAGCCCGCCTGCCGGCTGCGCTCGATGGCATCGGCCAACAGGCGATCGCCCACGCCACGGCCCCTCGCAGCTGGCACCACAGCCAGATGCTGCAGGTACCAGGCATCATCCGGAACCGGCGGCAGTACGAAACGTCCGTATTCGAACCAGGTGGCGAAGTGAGCGAACTGGGCTGCGCTCATATGAGCCTGAGCGTAGGCCAGCATGGGCCCCGCCGCAGCCTGCTGCTGCGCGGCATCGAAACCGAGTTCGATCCCCATCAGCTCCCCGCCGAGCACTGCTGCCGTGCAGAAGCGATGGGAAAACATGCTGTCGGGCTGTTGCCACTGGTGACCAAGATGGCTGCGGACAAGGTGCATGTCGTGATCGTGGAGGTAGCCGAAGATGTGAGGCTCTGTGGCATGGATCAGTTCCGCCACGAGATCGGGATGCTCAGGCGTGGCCGGTACGAGTTCGACTGTTTCCGCGTTCGCCTTCGTCATGCCCCTCTCCCACAAGAGTGAGGGCACATCATCGATGCAACCCGCAGAATGTCAAACACTTAGCCGGGTATGCTGAAATAGTCGCTCCGCAGCCGAAGATCGAGCCCTCCATGCCGCACTGCTTCCTGCCCGCGATCTCCACTCTCGTGCTCACCCTGCTGTTGACCGGTATGGCGGCCGTGGCCGCCGCAAACGACCCGGTAGGCGAACGCCTGCGTCATCGACTCGAATCCGTAATCGAACCCATGTCGCTGGAAGCCGCCGGGCAGACGCTGTTCACAACCAGCTTGCTGCGTGAACTGTACGAGGCACGCGGTTTTCAGACCCTGTGGCTCGATGAGGGGCGCCCGCTGCCGGCCTTGGCCGAGCTGCCTGAGGCCATCGCAGGAGCCCATGAGGAGGGACTGAACCCGCAGGACTATCACCTCGAGGCGCTGCAGGCCGTCATGGCGGAGTTCGAGGCCAGCGGTTCGGACCTGCCGCCGAGATACGTCGTCGATCTCGAACTTCTGGCGACCGATGCCTTTCTGACCCTGGCCAAGCACTACGCGGACGGCAAGGTGGATCCGACCCGCATCGATCCCAGCTGGTTCCTGTCGCCCCGGGACACGGATCTGCTGCCCATTCTCGATGCCACCCTGCGCGGTGACCTCGGCAGCGTCATCGAGGCCACCCGGGGCCTGCTGCCCAGCCAACCAGCCTACGGCGCACTGCGGGATCGGCTCGCGCTGCAACGGGAATTCGACGCATCCGGAGAATGGACCCGGGTCCCGCCAGGCCCTACTTTGCGTCGCGGTGACCGCGGTGAGCGGGTCGAAGCTCTGACCCGTCGCCTGGCTGAGCTCGGTGATCTGGAGACGGCCTGGGCAGAAAACGGCAGCTTCGACGCCATCGTCGAGGACGCCGCACGGCGCTTCCAGACCCGGCACGGATTGGAACCCGACGCAGTCGTCGGGCCGCGCACCCTGGCTGCGCTCAATGTCTCCCCTGCCGAGCGCATCGCCCAGCTGCAGGTGAACATGGAACGTTGGCGCTGGCTGCCGCCCGATCTCGGCACCGAGTACATTCTTGTGAACATCGCCAGCTTCAGCATGAGCGTCCACGCCGATGGCGAGGAAGTGTTCCGGCAGCCGGTCGTGGTGGGACGGCCCTACCGGCGCACGCCCGTGTTCTCCCACCGCATGACCTATCTGGTTCTCAATCCATCCTGGGAAGTGCCGCCAAGGCTTGCCGCCCAGGACCAGCTGCCCCTGATACGCAGGGATCCGGAGCACCTCGAGCGGATGGGATTCGATGTGTTGCGGGGCTGGGGCGCGGCAGAGGAACGCATCGATCCTGCCACGGTCGACTGGCTGAGCGTGAGTGCGAGCCGGTTCCCGTTCCGCCTCCGCCAGCGACCGGGACCGCTGAACGCGCTGGGGCAGGTGAAGTTCATGTTCCCGAATCAGCACAATGTCTATCTCCACGACACGCCGGCTCGGGGCACGTTCGCGAGCGCGGATCGCGCGCTGAGCTCCGGCTGCATCCGTCTCAGCGATCCCATGGCACTGACGGAATGGCTGCTGGCACGGCCCGGACGCCCCCCGATACGGACGCCGCAGCAGATCGCTGCTATTCTCGAAAGCGGTGTCGAAACCACGGTACGTCTGCGCACTCCGGTCCCAGTCCACCTGCTGTATTGGACAGCCTGGGTCGAGAGTGATGGACGCGTGCACTACACGGGCGACATCTACCAGCGCGATGGGGCTGTACTGGAAGCGCTGCTGCTGCCTCCGCCGTCCCAGAATCCAACCAACGGCTCCGTCATGTGAGGATCATCGGCATGCGTCAGTGGCTTCGGTACCGGCTGCTCTTGGCGTTGACCTGCCTGCTTCCCGTTGCGCTCGCCGCGGACACCTTCGATCCCGGTTGGGCACCCTTCGTCGTCACGGTGGCCTCACGCACCGTAGAGAAGACCATTCCGCACCGGGAGTTCGCCTTGTTCCATCTGCCAGGTGAGGACGTGACGATCCGAGTGGCCGGGGCCAGCAGCGGCGAGTACCGGCTGCTGCTGGACGGCGCCGAACTCAATGAGGAGGCACCCGGAGGCTGGCGCTGGTCGGCGCCTGGTGTCGCCGGACTCAGTCGCGCCGAAATCACGCACCGCAGCGGCGAGACCATGCACCTCAATCTGTTCGTGCAGCGCCCGCTCAGCGATGTGAAGGACGGCTACCTGAATGGTTACCGGATCGGTCACTACCCGAAGCCGGCAGTAGGCGCGCCCGCCTTTCACCAGCCGCCGCTGGGATTGATCGAGGTGACCGAGGACCTGCTTGACGTCCGGGTCTCGCCGCATTTCACATTGGGCCAGTTCCTCTGCAAGCAGCAGCCCGATCACTGGCCGAAGTATCTGGCCCTGCAGCCACCCCTGGTGATCAAGCTGGAACTGCTGCTGGAGGAAGTGAATCGGCGCGGCATCCATACCGACTCGCTGTTCGTGATGAGTGGCTACCGCACGCCCTGGTACAACCGCAGCATCGGCAATGTGCCCTTCTCGCGCCACGTCTGGGGTGCCGCGGCGGACATTTTCATCGATACCAAAGGTGACGGCCGCATGGACGACCTGACGGGCAATGGCAGCTCGGGGCTGACGGAAGCGCGCATCCTGCAACGGATCGTCGCCGAGACGTTCGCGGATCCGCCTTCACCACGGCTGGTGGGTGGCCTCGGCCTATATGGGCCTCGCCCCCATCGGGGGCCGTTCATTCACGTCGATGTCCGCGGCGAAGAAGCACGCTGGGAGATTCCCTGATCACCACATGAGATCGTCGGGAATCGGCTTGTCCGCGTAAGGGTCGTCCGGGTCACTCTCGCTGCGCAGATCGTGCAGCGAGACGACGCATCCTGGATCAATGTCCTGCAGCCGCTCGATGACCTCCCGACGCACCACCTCGAAGCGTTCACCTGTGCGCACGACACCCATGTGGCCCCCGCTCAACCCGTCGAGCAGTTCCTGAGTCACGTAGATGCGTTTGATCTTCTTGCCGTGAACGAAGTTATAGGGAATCTCACCCTTCGAGCGCGATTCGCGCCGTCGATCGATGATCTGGGCGATCTGCGCCTTGAGCGCAGTGCGCTCCTCATTGAGTCGACGCTTGCGGGAGGCTTCCCGGTCGCGCTCCGCACGCTGCTTGAGGGCGGCTTCCGCACGCGAGCGGGTGTTGTCGGCTTCCACCGCCACCGTCGTTGCTTCGGCGTTACGGGGTTTCGCTTTGCGTGCCTTCTTCGCCTTGCGGGCACCAGCACGATCCTGACGCTTGGCTTCCGACAGCTTGCGTTCGTCGGCCAGCCCCAGCTTCAACAACTGGTCGCGGACTGATTGACTCATTCAGTGGCTCCGGACCGTGCGCTCGAGATCGGCGCTCGGGGTACTGTGCGCAACGGGATCCCTGGCTGTAGTCAGCAGGGTCCAGTATCCGAACAGGTTCACCGGCCGGGTCTCGACCACGTCGAGATCGTTGCGTTCCACGAACTCATCGAGGGCGAAGTCAGGACGAAACCCGAGCAGACGGGACAGCGGCGAGATTGCACGCTCGAACGTACTGATCACCGGATTCGGATTGCGGAAGTGATTGACGATGTAGAGGCGGCCACCCGGCTTGCATACGCGCCGCATCTCGGCAATGACGCGTTCGGGTTCAGGCGCGACCGAGAGCACGTACATTGCAACCACGTGATCAAAGCTCGCGTCCGAGAAGTCCATGGCGCTGGCGTCCATCTCCAGCAGGGTCACGTCGGGAAGCTCGAGATCCTCGACCCGGGTCTGGGCCATCTTGATCATTTCCGGTGACAGATCGATGCCCGTCAAATGGACACCGTCGGGATACTCGGGCAAGGACAGACCCGTACCGACGCCGACCTCGAGAACACGTTCGCCGGGACGAATACCCATCTGATCGATAGCAAGCTTGCGTCCCTGATGGAACACCTTGCCGAAATAGAAATCGTAGTGGCGCGCATAGCGCCTATACACGGCCCTGACGCCCTGTACGTCCATGCCTGTTCCTCTGCTGCGAGTGCGTCCGCTTTGTGGCTGCCAGTGCGTCCGCGTGTGCGCAGGCTAACCGACCGTTCCGATTGAGGCCACCCGTAAAGGCGCGGCACCGCACGCATGCCGCGCGCCAGAATGGCGCGCGGCGCTGCGATATCAGCCCCGCCGGAGGGATGCTCCACCCGTCTGACGCGGCCTTTTCAGGCGGATCTCCAGGACATGCCCGCTGGCCTCGGCCAGTGCGAGCAGGGTTTCGAGTCGCGGCAGACGATCACCGGATTCGAGCCGGCTCACGGCCGCCTGGGTCAGCCCGGCGCGCATGGCCAGTTCCCGCTGCGATAATCGGGCCTTTCGCCGCGCCCTGGATACCTCTTCTGCGATCAACCCCTCGAGGCTGTCTCCTGCCAATGCTTCAGAACTCATGTCTCTCCCTCTTCGTCGTGTCGTGCGAGGGGCGTTAAGCCCGTTGACTGCACCAGGTGGCCAGGCACGTCTGCGTCCGCGCCCAGGCACCCTCTTCCACGTCCATGATGGACGCGTTGAAATGGCTGACGCCGAGATCGGCCAGGCGATCCAGCGTTGCCATCAGCAATGCTTCGTCGCCAAGCACCGCCAAGTCTGCGGGGCCTGAGACCCCCTCTCTGTCCAGCATCGCCCGATAGGACGGAAGCTGACCGTAAACTGTCAGCGCCTGGGCCACCTTCTGCCGGGCCGCGTCCGGTTTCGCCACTACAGCGACAGGCAAGGCATGGATCACCTTCGGCTGTGGACGGGCAGCCGCCTCGGCGGCGCGCTGCAGGCGCGGCATGATGTGTTCAGTCAAGGTACGCTCGCCCACCATCCAGAGGCTGGTGCCGTCGGCGAGTTCACCGGCAAGCCGCAGCATGGCGGGTCCGAGTGCGGCGAGCAGCACCGGCGGTGGTTCAGCGTCCGGAGTGACCAGCTGCAAGCCTTTGACCGCGTACTCGGCGTTGCTCACCTCGACCCGCTCGCCCCGCAGCAGGGGCAGCAGCACTTCGAGATACGCACGCATGTGCGCCGCGGGGCGGGCATAGGAGAGGCCGAGCATGTCCTCGATGAGGACCTTGTGGCTGAGCCCGATTCCAAGGGTGAACCGGTTCCCGGTCATCGCCGCGGCCGTCAGCGCCTGCTGAGCCAGCGCCGTAGGATGCCGTGGATACGTAGGCGTCACCGCAGTGCCCAGACCGATTCGGGGCACTTGCGAGCCGACCCATCCGAGAGTGCTGACGGCATCGAAGGAAAACGTGTGCGCCATCCAGAGATCGTCGAGGCCTGCAGCCTCGATCGCACGGGCACGATCGACATACCCACTCAATGGCGATGGTGCCTCGGCACCTGACATGACGCCTACGCGCATGATCCTGCTCACCCATGACTCCCGGTCAGGTGCGGATTACGGCAGCGCAGGCGCGCCGGGTCAAGCAAGCAGCTGGTGAACCGACTCCTGAGCGCGATTGGCCGCGCGCTTGCGTTTGGGGAATAATGCGCCGCGCTCCGCTGCGGGACCGATACCCGGACCTGCCCACGGCGGCGCTTGTCAACATGGGCATGCCCAAGACTTCAGGGAGTTTTTCATGGCACAAGAAACGATCGCCATTCTCGGCGGCACCGGTGATCTCGGCACGGGCCTGGCCATCCGCTGGTCTCGCGCGGGCCACCGAATCGTCATCGGTTCGCGCACCCTGGAGAAGGCCCAGGCAGCAGTCGCGGCGCTCGCGGAAATCAGCCCGGACACGCCGGCCGAGGCAATGGAAAACGCGGATGCGGCCAAGGCCGGCGATGTGGTCGTACTGACAGTCCCGTTCGCCCATCAGCTCTCCACGCTCGAAACCGTCAAGGCCCATCTGCCGGGCAAGATCCTGATCGACGTGACGGTGCCCTTGATGCCGCCCAAAGTCGGTACGGTCCAGCTACCTGCTGAAGGCTCAGCCGGCAAGCGCGCTCAGGATTTTCTGGGCGACGAGGTGAAGGTGGTGTCCGCGTTCCAGAACATCGCGGCCGACCTGCTCCAGGACCCGGATCTGCGCATCGAATGTGATGTGCTGGTGGCCGGGAACGACAAGGAAGCACGCCAGCGCGTGATCGAACTGGCCGCCGAAGCAGGGATGAACGGCTGGCACGCCGGGCCCATAGCCAACTCTGCGGCAGCGGAAGCACTCACCTCGATCCTCATCCAGATCAACCGCCAGGGCAAAATCTCCCATTCCGGCATCAAGATCGTGGGTCAGGACGCGCACTGATCCCATGGCCGCGCGCCTGGACATCGTCGCCCTGCCCGGCATTCCCAACGTCGGTGAGGGCGATGACCTCGCCGAGTTGCTGCTCGCGGCTCTGGACCGCGCCGGGCTGACTCTCACCGCCGGCGATGTTCTCGTGCTGGCGCAAAAAATCGTCTCCAAGGCCGAGGGCCGCCTCGTCCGGCTCGCTGATGTTCTGCCTTCACCCGAGGCGGAGCAGCTGGCCGCCGATACGGGCAAAGATCCGCGTCTCGTGCAGCTGATCCTGAATGAATCCGCTGCCGTGGTGCGCGTCCGCAAAGGCAATCCCGGCGTCATCGTCGTGGAGCATCGGCTCGGCTGGATCCACGCCAATGCCGGCATCGATCAGTCCAACGTCAGCAGCGGCGATCCCGGTTCCTGGGCACTGCTGCTGCCGGAAGATCCGGACGCCTCTGCCGCTCGACTGCGCGCAGCGCTGCATGCACGAAGCGGTGTCCAAGTCGGCCTGCTGATCAACGACAGCTTCGGCCGGGCCTGGCGGGTTGGCACCTGCGGCACCGCCATCGGCAGCGCCGGCATCACCACCGTGGAGGACTTGCGCGGCCATCCGGACATGTTCGGACGTCGCCTCGAGGTGACGGTAGTCGGCCGCGGTGACGAGATCGCCGCCGCGGCCAGTCTGGTCATGGGACAGTCGGGTGAGGGCACGCCGGCGGTACTTGTTCGAGGGCTCGCAGCCGAGGACGCGACCGCCACGGCCGCCCACCTCATTCGGCCGCGGCAGGAAGACCTCTTCAGGTGAGCGCCGCGGTCCGTCGCATCCTGGCGATCACCGGCGGTGTCGGCGGCGCCAAGCTGGCACTGGGGCTGGCGAGGGTCCTCGAACCCGAGCAATTGACATTCCTGGTCAATACCGGCGACGACTTCGAACATCTCGGCCTCACCATCTGCCCGGACATCGACACACTCCTCTACACGCTTTCGGGACAGGCCAACCCGGACACCGGCTGGGGACGGCGCGAGGAAAGCTGGCATTGCCTCGACACGCTGGCAGAGCTTGGCGGCGACACCTGGTTCAAACTGGGCGACCGGGACCTTGCGACCCACCTGCTGCGCACCGAGGCACTGCGATCGGGGGCATCCCTGACCGATGTGACTGCGATGCTTGCCCGCGGTCTCGGCATCCCCCAGCGGGTGCTGCCCATGAGTGATGACCGGATCGCAACCGTGATTCGTACGCCCGCCGGTGAGCTGGCCTTCCAGCAGTACTTCGTCCGTGAGCGCTGTGCACCGGAAGTGATCGGGTTTCGCTTCGAAGGCCGCGAGCAGGCCCGCATGCCTGCCGGCCTGTCCGAACTGCTCGCGGACACTGAACTCGACGGGATAGTGATCTGTCCCTCGAACCCTTTCGTCAGCGTCGATCCCATTCTTGCCGTTCCCGGGCTTCGGGAGGCACTCACGGGCGCCGCGGCCCCGGTGGTGGCTGTGTCACCGATCATCGCCGGCAGTGCAGTGAAGGGCCCTACCGCGAAGATGATGACGGAACTCGGAGTGCCCCGGGATGCGGTGGCCGTGGCCCGGCACTACGGTACCCTGCTCGACGGCTTCGTACTCGATAACAGTGATGCATCCCGCCTCGCGGACGTCGAGGCCCTCGGCCTGCAGGCTGTTGCGACGCCTACGCTCATGGTAACGTTGCAAGACAAAATGAATTTGGCGCTGGCCACCCTGGACTTCATCGCGTCCATCTCCAAGAGTGCCATTCACTGATCCCGAATCCGGCCGGGAGGGTCGTCTCCGCCGTGTGGGCCATCGTCCCCATAAAACACTTCGAGCTCGCCAAGGCGCGGCTCGCCCCCGTACTCGAACCCGAGCAACGTCAGGCCTTCATGCGTGCCATGGCGACCGACGTACTGGCGAGCCTGGCCGCCACGCCCGGCATCGAGCGCATTCTCGTGGTGTCCGCGGACCCTGCGGTGACCGAACTCGCGCAAGCCGTCGGTGCAGACGTCATCGCGGAGGAACGAGGCGGTCTCAATGCAGCCGTGGCGCTGGGCGCCGCTGCGGCAGCCAGCGCTGGCGCGCAAGGCGTGCTGGTGGTGCACGGAGACCTGCCCCTTGCCAATGCGGCCGCTTTCGCCGAGGTGGTCAGCGCTCATGGGGCTGCGCCCGCCGTGACCATCGTGCCCGACGCGCTCGAGGACGGCAGCAACTGCCTCGCGTGTTCGCCACCCGAAGCCATCGAATTCCGGTTCGGCCGGAACAGCTGCGCCGCACACGTGGCGGCTGCCCGCGAACGCGGCATCGAGCCGCGAAAGCTCGCCATCCCGAGCCTGGCGCTGGACATCGATTCGCCCGCGGATCTGCAGGCTCTGCTGACCGCGGACCACGCCGGGCGGTCAGTGGCGTTCCTCCGCAGCTCCGGTATAGCATCGCGGCTGGCGCTGGAGACCACCGCGAACCCTGCAGCAATGCAGGCGCCTCGGAAACTAGGGGGAAGTGCATGAAGGCAGAGAGCACAGCCATTACGGCGCGGGTGCTACTCGGAGATCGCCCGTCGACCGAAGACGCCATGCTGCTGGCAGCAGAAGACGACCTGCCCGGCCTGATGGCGGTCGCGCGCCCGTTACGCGACGCAGGTTTCGGCAGCCTGGTCACCTACTCCCGCAAGGTCTTCATTCCGCTGACCCAGCTCTGCCGGGACGTCTGTCACTACTGCACCTTCGCCACCACGCCGCGCAATCTCGAGCAGGTGTATCTGCCCATCGAGAAGGTGGTGGAGATTGCCCGCAGTGGCGCAGCCGCCGGCTGCCGCGAAGCCCTGTTCACGCTCGGCGAGAAGCCGGAACTGCGCTATCGGGCCGCGCGCGAGGCGCTGGCTGCAATGGGCCATGCGAGCACCGTGGACTACCTGGAGGCTGCGGCTCGCGCCGTGTTCGAGGAAACTGGACTGCTGCCGCATCTGAATCCCGGCAACCTGACGCCGGAGGAATTCGCCCGCCTGCGCAAAGTGTCCGCTTCCATGGGCATCATGCTCGAGTCGGCGTCCGAGCGACTCACCGAAAAGGGCATGCCCCACTACGGTTCGCCTGACAAGATTCCTGCGGTCCGCCTGCAGACGCTGGACCATGCCGGTGTCGCACGGGTGCCGTTCACCAGCGGGATATTGATCGGTATCGGTGAAACCCGGGCCGAGCGCATCGAATCGCTGCTCGCCATTCGCGACAGTCACGACCGCCACGGCCACATCCAGGAAGTGATCATCCAGAATTTCCGCGCCAAACCGGGAACGCGGATGGCCAGCGCTCCAGAACCGGACCTCGAGGAGATGCTCTGGACGCTGGCCGTGGCACGCATCGTCTTCGGCCCTGGCATGAGTCTCCAGGCGCCGCCCAATCTCAGTCCCGGCGTCCTGCCAAGGCTGGTGGACGCAGGGATCAACGACTGGGGTGGTGTCTCGCCGGTGACACCGGATTACGTCAACCCTGAAGCCCCCTGGCCCCATCTCGAACAGCTGGCACGCGAGACCGCGGGTGCAGGCAAACTGCTGCACGAACGGCTCACCATCTATCCGCGCTACGCCCAGCACGCCGGCACCTGGCTCGACTCGAATCTGCAGACCGCAGTGCTGCGGCAGATCGATGCTGAAGGCCTGCCGCGTACGGACGACTGGACACCAGGTGCGGACATCGATCCGCCGGCGGCCGATCTGGCAAGGATCGGGCGGGAGCCGGATCCGCGCTGGGTCACGCCCGAACTGCAGCGCATTCTCGACCGCGCCACGGCAGGCGAACGGCTCGATGAAGACGAGATCGTGCAGCTCTTCGCCGCCCGCGGTGAGGCGTTCACTGCCGTCTGTGCCGCCGCCGACAAGCTGCGTCAGCGCGAGAAGGGCGACACCGTCAGTTTCTGCGTCAATCGGAACATCAACTACACCAACGTCTGCTATTTCAAATGCCAGTTCTGCGCGTTCTCCAAGGGCAAGCTGTCGGAGAACCTGCGCGGCCGCCCCTATGACCTCGACCTGCCGGAGATCCAGCGTCGCGTCAGCGAAGCCTGGGATCGCGGCGCCACCGAAGTCTGCATGCAGGGCGGCATCCATCCGGAATATACAGGCGAGACCTACCTTGCGATCGTCGCAGCGGTAAAGGCGGCCTGCCCTGACATTCACGTGCATGCTTTCACACCCCTGGAGATCTGGCAGGGCGCGGCCACGCTGGGGCTGGATCTGACCACCTATCTCGAGCGCCTCAAAGCGGCCGGTCTCGGGACGCTGCCGGGAACCGCGGCAGAGATCCTCGATGACGAGGTCCGGGCCATCATCTGCCCCGACAAGATCAACACCGCACAATGGCTGGAGGTGATGGAGAAAGCCCACACCGCCGGCATCAGCACCACCGCAACGATCATGTACGGGCACGTGGATCGGCCCGAGCACTGGGCGCGCCATCTGCTTCGCATCCGCGATCTGCAGGCAAAGACCGGCGGCTTCACCGAGCTGGTGCCGCTGCCCTTCGTTCACATGGAGGCACCGCTCTACCTCAAGGGCCGGGCACGCAAAGGGCCGACTTTTCGCGAAGCCGTACTGATGCACGCCGTCGCGCGCCTCACGCTGCATCCCCTCATCACCAACATCCAGGCCTCATGGGTGAAGATGGGGCACCTGGGTGTGGGCGCCTGCCTCAACGCCGGCTGCAATGACCTTGGCGGCACGTTGATGAACGAGACCATTACCCGTGCCGCGGGCGCCGCCCATGGCCAGGAGACGTCACCGCGAAAGATGCGGACCATGATCGAGGCCCTCGGCCGTTCTCCCAGGCAACGCGCCACCGACTACGGCGACGTTACGATGGAGCGCATCGAGGTGGGGCTGCGTGCCGGCGCCCTGATCCCGATCGTGAATACACCCGCCCGTCGCTACGATCGCAGCACGAAACAGCGACGCGGAAACCTGCTTCGGCCCGGCTTGAACCTGACGGACAACCTGCCCTACACCGGCTACCAGCCGGGCGAAACGGAGCAGGAGTTCGTCGACGTCATGCATCTCTGACCGATCGCGCGAGGCGTGCGCGCGGAAACGGAACAGCGTGCGTCGCATCGCCTCGTGCGCATCCTGGTGGCCGCCACCGCGCTCGCCGCGCTCACCGCACTGTGGATAGGCCCGGTTCGTGTCTCGCCCGGCGATCTGTTCACTGACGAAGTCGCCCGCGTCATCCTCTTCGAACTGCGTCTGCCCCGAATCGTCGCTGCCCTGCTCATCGGGGCGGCCCTTGGCGCGGCGGGGGCGTTGCTGCAGGCCCTGCTGCGCAATCCGCTCGCAGACCCCGCCCTGATCGGTGTCTCCGGTGGTGCCGCACTTGGTGCCGCTGCAATGCTGGCCATCGGTGGCGCGGGGAGTCTGTCGCTGCTGCTGCCTGTGCCAGGAGCCGCGTTCCTCGGGGCCCTTGCGGCAACGCTGCTCGTGTGGCGCCTCGGCGCGGCCCAGGGCCGTCTGCAGCTCGCAGGGGTCCTGCTTGCCGGGGTCGCCATCAACACGCTGGCCGGCGCGCTGGTCGGGCTGCTGCTGACCTTTGCGAACGACCCGGTCCTGCGTGCGACTACATTCTGGCTGTTCGGCAGCCTCACCGAGATCCGCTGGCCCGCGCTGATTGCGCTCCTCTTGGCCGTGCCCATCGCGGTCGCCTTGCTCGAACGACGCGCCACCGCCCTCGATCTCTATCAGCTCGGTGACGCCGAGGCGCGCCATGCGGGACTCGATGTTCGGCGCCTGCAACGCCAGGGCATCCTGCTGGCGAGCCTGCTCACTGCCCTGGCCGTGGCCAGCGCCGGCATCATCGGCTTCATCGGACTCATGGTGCCTCACTTCATGCGCCTGCTCGGGGGAGCCAGCCACCGCGGCCGTTTCCTGCAGTCGGCATTGGGAGGTGCCTTGCTCCTGCTGCTGGCAGACGGTTGCGCACGCACCCTGGCCGCCCCGGCGGAGATCCCCGTCGGCCTGCTGACCGCCCTGCTCGGTGCGCCGTTCTTCCTGCTGCTGCTGCGTCGCGAAGTGCGGCGCGGGACCGTCTGAGCGAGGCACCCGTGCTGGAACTCGAACAGGTCAGGCTCGAACGCGCAGGCCGCACCGTACTCGCGGATGTCGAGGTGAGTCTCGAGCCCGGTGCCATGATCTGCCTGTGCGGACCGAACGGCGCCGGCAAAAGCAGCCTGATCGAAGTCTGTGCAGGTGACCTCGTGCCGTCCCGCGGCAGCGTACGTCTGCAGGGCAAGGTGCCCGGAGACCTCGACGCCGCCGAGCTGGCCTGGCGACGTGCCGTGCTGAGCCAGAATCCGGCACTGCTGCACCCGTTTTCAGTCGCCGACGTGGTGGCGCTGGGACATCCGACGACCGCCGCGGAAGCACGCGCGGCCACGTTGGCTGAGCTCGGGGCTGCGGAACTGCTCCCTCGCACATATACCGAGCTTTCCGGCGGCGAGCGCCGGCTGGTGCAACTGGCCCGCGTGCTGC
Organism: Pseudomonadales bacterium; assembly: GCA_007122315.1. Taxonomy (GTDB): domain Bacteria; phylum Pseudomonadota; class Gammaproteobacteria; order Pseudomonadales; family Azotimanducaceae; genus SLTB01. The sequence goes on from SKUB01000131.1 coordinate 65,796, forward strand.
TGCAGGGAGAACGCGCAGCCGCCAGGGACATCCAACCCTGGCTGCTGCTCGATGAGCCGGTGACTCAGCTCGACCTGGCGCGGGTCCAGCGCGTCATGCAGGCACTGCAAAGCCGCGCAGAGCGCGGCTGGGGCATTCTCACGGTCATGCACGACCTGGAACTGGCGAGCCGCCACGCCGACCGCATGCTGATTCTCGCCCGCGGTCGCCTGCTTGCAGACGGGCCACCCGAGCTCGCCCTGACCCCTGAAATCCTCGCCCGGGGATGGCACGTCAACGCCCGGACTGAACTGGAGACACCCGGTCCTGGGGTCCGGGTCCGGGTGTCGCCAGTTTCAGCCGGTCCCGACGCCGTCGACTGACGGCCGCGGCACCGCGCGCGGCAGGCAGCGGACGGCGGCAATCAACGGCAGGACCAGCACCACGAACACGGCCAGAGAAGCCAGTGCCAGCAGTGCGAAGACCTCACGCAACGTCCACAGTTCGAGCAGGGCTCCGACCACCGGGACGGTCAGCACCAGCGCACCGCGGAACAGGAAGCTCACCAATGAGTTCGCGGTCGCCCGATACCGTCCCTCGAGCCGACGATTGAACGCCTCCTGCAGCAACACGAACCCTGCGCCCCGCGCGATGAAGAACACCAGACCGATGACCAGGGCCCAGCCAGCCGGCGCCAGCGCCAGACCGAGATAACCCAGCACTGGCAGCAGCGCCACCAGCGTCAGCAACCACGCCGCGCCCAGGTGACGCTCCAGGTTCGCGGCCTGCCATCCCGCCACACCGGCAGCCACGCTGAACAATGCCCAGAGCAGGCCAAACGCCGACAATTCGACTTCGGCGTCGAGCCAGCTCTGCTGCAGCAGCCAGACAGCGTAGTAAGTCGTCAGACTCCAGATGCCCATGGTCAGGAACGTGAGTCGCAGCACCCGTTCGCTCTTGAGCAGCTTCCGCAACACCTCCGTCAGGTTGTCCAGATGGGCACCCGCACGCATCCGCTCCACCGGCGGCTCCACGATCAGCAGCGCGAACAGCAGTGGCAACCAGCCCACCAAGACCTGCACCGTCACCAGCGCATTGAGCGTGGCGAACAGCAGCACGACGCTGGCGGCCAGGCCAGCGGTGGCCTCGGATACGGAGCGCAGCAAAAACAGACTGCCGAGGCCCTTCTGCCGCGCTTCGGCATCATCGCCAAGCTCCAACTGAGTGTCGTACAGCACAGCCACGTCGGCGCCGGAAATCAGGCTCAGACCGACTCCGAGCGCAATCTCGAAAATCGCCAGAGTGAAGAAGTCGTAGCCGATCAGCAGCAGACTGTGGCCGACACCCACGAATACCCCGCCGAGCACCAGCGCAATCCGGCGACCAAGGACGTCCGCGATGTAGCCCGATGGTATCTCCATCAGCACGACGGTGATCCCGAACAGGGCCTGGAGCTGAAGGATCTCGGCGAGACTCAGGCCACGGTCACTGAACAGGGGTACCGCCACAGGAACAATGACCAGGAACACCTGGAAAAAGGCCATGAGGCGAATGACCAGCAGATTGCGCCGCAGGCGGGAACCGCGTTCAGCTGATTGTCTTGCTTCTTCGATCGACATGACGGCGAACTCTTCGTGCTTGTTTTTTGGCCCTGAAACGCAAGAGCCCCGATGGACGCTGTCCATCGGGGCTCTTTGTTTGACGCTTTCAGACTGTCAGTTGGGGTCGATCAACAGTCGGCGTTCCTCCCCGTGGACCGGATGCGCTGGACGAACAGCTGCGCGCTGCGCATCACGTCGTCGCGTGCGCTGCAGGTGCCGTGCTTGATCCAGCGGGAGGAAATCACCGGTCCGTCTTCCGTGGAGACAATTTCAGGGTTGCGAATATTCTGCTCGTGCAAACAGCTTGTCAATGGCCAACCGGCAACGGACGTCATCACTGGGAGCTGTCAGTCCTCGTCGTCGTCCTCGTCATCGATCAGCTCCTCCGCCATGCGCTCGAGGAAGTCGGTGACAGCACCGACGCTGCGCTGCGGCAGCAGCAGCACGAGGCGATCGACGCCCAGGGATGCATAGGCCTCGACGTCTTCATAGGTCGGCGTTTCGCGCGGAGTGACGGTGATTTCCAGATCACCGAGCCATTCGGGCCGATCGATACGCTCTTCCGCCGCCTCGATGCCCTCCAGCGACTCGGAGGTGGTCTCGAGGTCCATGGCGAAGCCGTACCAGCCCTGACAGGACGCGACCGCACGCTGGTAGGCGGCCATGCTCATGCCACCTGCCACGATGGGCAGCCTGTCCCCGCGCGCGGGGCGCGGACGGGACTGGATACCGTCGAAGCTGATGAACTCGCCATCGAAACTGGGCTGGTCACTGGACCACATCTCGCGCAGCACCTCGATGAACTCGTCGGTCCGGCGTCCGCGTTCTGCGAACGGAATGCCGAGGGCATCGAACTCCTGCTTCAGGTAGCCAGCCCCGATTCCGAGGATCAGGCGGCTGTCACAGAGCACGTCGAGGCTGGCCATCTCCTTGGCCAGCACGAGCGGGTTGCGCTGCGCGATCAAGGTGATGCCTGTACCGAGCAGGATCTCCTCGGTGACTGCAGCCACGTAGGCCAGTGCCGTGGATGGATGCAGCATGGGCGTGAGCGGTGGTGCAGGCGACGGTGGCGCCTGTGGATCCGGGAGTACCACGTGCTCGCCGGTCCAGAGCGAATCGAATCCCAACTCCTCGGCAAGCTCCGCCACTTCCGAGATGGCGTCGGGATCGGCGCAGACACCGAAGTTGATTCCGAAGATACCGATCTTCACGTACGACCTCCCTCGACCTTGCCCGACGCTAGCAGATGGCTCATCGCGACGCCATATTCCCAGCTCCAGCCGCGTCGCAACATCGCGCGCCTCGATGTCGCTTGGCTCCAGCTGCCAGCGGGAAGCTTGCGACAAATCAGTAGCAGAGCGTGTCCGCGCGCAGCGTGGACGCGCCGATCGGCGTGGCGCCGGGTTCTGGACCAGTCCGCCATCGCTGCGTCGCCCTCGGCGCCTGCAGTCTCTCATGGAACAACGCATCACTCGTTGAAAGTACGAGGCGTTTGCTAGCGTCAGTGGGAGCGAAAGTCGGCCGCAGGCCGGCTTTGCGATCGCGGACTGCCGGCGGA
>SKUB01000079.1 GCA_007122315.1 Pseudomonadales bacterium
GGCGCCTGATAGACGTTGTCCAGAGCAATGCGGACGTCGACCGGCGCTAAGCCCGCCACCCCGGCCAGGCGATCCGCATGCACAAAGACGACCCCATGATCCGGTTCGGCGCCGAGCCGGAACAGACCGACAAGTTCGGCCGAGAGCAGCATCGGGCGGACGCTGCCGTCCACGGCTCGCGGCAGCATCAGCGTGACGCGATCGCCCGGAAACAGTCCCAGCCGGGCGGCGAGCGGCGAGCCGATCACAATTCCGGAATCGGCCCGCAGAGCCGATAGCTCGCCGAAGACCATGTGCTCGGGCAGATGCGACAGCGAGGCCTCCCGCCCGGGCTCGATGCCGAACACCGCCACCGGCAGCACCCGCGAGCCCGTCGTCAGCATGCCTCCGGTCTCGACGAAACGTGCCGCACCCTGAACGCCGGGTTCGCGCTCGGCCGCTTGCACCAGGGCATCGACTTCGGTTGCGGGAGCGCTCAGCGTCACGTGGGGAACGATGCCCAGAATGCGCGCCCGCAACTCCCGATCGAAGCCATTCATCACGGACAGGACCGTGACCAGGGCAGCCACGCCCAGCACCAGTCCGGCGATGGAAATCATGGAGATCAGGGAGATGGTGCGACTCTGGCGGACGGCGCCCAGATAGCGCCACGCGATCAGCAGGGTCGGCTGACCGCTGAGCCGTCCTAAGGGGGCCGGCGTTGCCGATGCGTCGCTCACGGGGTATCCGTATCCGGCTGCAGGACACCCTCGACCAGACGCAGGCGGCGCTGCATGCGCCGCGCGAGATGCAGATCGTGGGTCACCACGGCGAGCGCGGTGCCGCTCTCCGCATTCAGTTCCAACAGCAGTTCCTGCACCACCATCGCTGTGCCCTGATCCAGGTTACCGGTGGGTTCGTCGGCCAGGATCACCGCAGGGCGCCCCGCCAGGGCGCGGGCAATGGCCACGCGCTGCCGCTCTCCACCCGACAGTTCCGATGGCCGATGCCCGCTGCGGGTCGCCAGACCCACCCGTTCCAGCAGCTCTCCGGCCCGACGCCCCGCCGCTGCACGCGGTTCGCCCCGGATCAGCAGGGGCATCGCCACGTTCTCCAGCGCCGAGAATTCAGCCAGCAGATGATGGAACTGATAGACGAAGCCGAGCAGACGATTGCGCTGCGCCGCACGTCGGGATTCATCCAGGGAATAAGCATTCTCGCCTTGCCACCAGACGCTGCCGGCATCGGGCGCATCGAGTCCGCCCAGGGCATGCAGGAGGGTGCTTTTCCCGGACCCGGAGGCCCCCACGATGGCGACGGTCTCACCTGCCGTGAGGCGCAGGTCGACACCGCTGAGCACCTGAACCCGCGCCGGCCCCTCGCGGAATCCCCGCTCGATACCGCGCGCCTCGAGCACAGCGCTGTCACTCATGACGCAACTCCTCTGCGGGAGAGATCACCAGGGCCCTGCGCGCCGGCCACCAGATGGTCAGCAGCGCGATGGTCACGCCGATCAGCGCGACGGCCAGCAGATCAGACGTCGCCACGGCCACCGGCAGTTCACGCACGAAATACTCCTCCAGCAGACGCTGATCGAACACATCCTGCAGCAGCACGACGAATGCAGGCAGCCCGAGGGCCAGCAGCGTGCCGGCCAGCAGGCCACCGAAGATGCCCATGGCAGCAATCAGGCCACCCTGGGCGAAGAACAGTCGCACCAGGCTTCCGGGCCGCATTCCCATGGTGCGGAGAATGGCGACATCCCCGCGCTTGCTGTTGACCACCATGGTCAGCATGGACACCACGTTGAAGGCGGCCACCGCCACCAGCAGAGACAGCAGGACGAACATGATGCGTTTCTGCAGTCCGATGGCCTCGTAAAGATTGCCGTGGGTACGGCGCCAGTCGTAGGCCCGCAGGCGCGGATCGTCGGCACGCCGCAGCACCGAGTCCACCACCTCTCCGGCCACGAACAGATCCGCCAGCCGCAAGCGCACACCCTGGGCCTCACCGGGCACGCGCAGCAGACGCCTGGCATCCTCCAGATGGACGAACATGCCGCTGTCGTCGAGTTCCGAAGCCAGCTCGAAGATGCCTGCCACCTGCATGCGTTTCTGCCGGGGAAAGGCGCCCGCCAGGGTGATTCTCGGGTCAGGCATGACCACAACCACTTCGTCGCCGATGCCGACGCCGAGCGTCGCGGCCAGTCGACTGCCGAGGACCGCCCGAAAGCTGCCGGACTCCAGGGCATCGAGACTCCCCGCGGTGATCCGGTCAGGAAGAATGGACACTTGAGCCTCCCGTGCCGGATCGATACCGGTGAGATCCACCGCCAGGACCCGGTCCGTGCCCGCCAGCAGCGCAGGCCCGCGCGTGATGGGCGCTGCGGCGAGGACGCGCGGATCCTCGAGGGCGGCATCCGCCACCCGTCGCCAGTCCGTGAGGCCGTCGTCCGCGAACACCACCGCGTGCGGCAGCACGCCGAGGATGCGTTCGCGGAGCTCGCGGTCGAAGCCGTTCATTACCGACAGCACCAGCACCAGCACGGCGGTACCGAGCCCGAGGCCGAAGGCGGCAATGGCGGTCACGAAGGACAGGAAGCCACCGCCCGCTCGACTGTAGCGCCAGGCGATGCGAAGCGGCAGCGAATTCACGAGCGGAATGGATGGGGAGCGGTCAGCCGGTTCAACGGCGAGTGGCGTCGTAGCCGCGGGGCTTCGGGGCCGCCCCGTCGTCGGCGTCTTCTGCCTCGCAGCGGGCAGGATCGCCGCCACAGATGTCGCAGGAGCCGTCGGCACCCATCATGTTGAGGCCGCCGCAGGTTCCTGCGATGGGTTTGCGCCCGAGGATGACGCCGATGGACATGGCCGCCACCAGCGCAAGCATGATCAGGAATACCACCAGAAACTGGCTCATGGATCACCTGCAACACGAAATTCGGCAAATGCGGGACTGGCCACTTCCTCCAGACCCTCGTCTCCGTACAGGATAAACAAAACCGGCAATGAAAGCTCGCCGGCCAGCGTCAGCCCAGCCTCGGGGCCCATGACGTTGAACGCCGTCGCCAGACCATCCGACCACATGGCGGAGGGATGGATCACGGTCACAGAGGCCACCCGTTCCGGTATCGGCCAGCCGGTGGTGGGATCGATGGTGTGGGAGTAACGCACACCATCGTGGACGAAGAAATTGCGATAATCACCGGATGTGGCGACGCCCGCATCTTCGATCCCGATAACAGCCTGCACGCCGCCGCGCTGGCCGATGGCCGGGACCTCGATACCTACGCGCCACGGCTTTCCTCGTGCATTGTAACCCCGCCCCCGCATGTCGCCCCCGATGTCCGCGAGGTAGCGGGTCGCACCATGGGCCTCCAGAACGCGAGCCATGACGTCGGCACCGTGGCCTTTGGCGATGCCGCCGAGGTCGACGTACACGTCCGCAAGCCGTCGAATCGCAGGTGGCTCCTCCCGCACTTCGAGCTGCGTCCAATCGACCCGCTGCAGCGCGGCACGGAGCTGATCAGCGGATGGAACCGCATCATGCTCGACGTCACGACTGCCGAATCCCCACAGGTTCACCAGGGGTCCCACCGTCACGTCGAACATCCCTTCCGACAGTGCACTGATCTCGAGGGCAGCAGCAAGCACCTCTGCATGTTCAGAGGACACCTCGAACCATTCGCCGATGGGCGCACGGTTGAACCGCGAAAGCTCCGAGTCGGGATCGTAGTTGGACATCTGCGCGTTGACCTCGGCCAGCGCGGCCTCCAGATCCGCCTGCAGCTCGGCCGCGTCGAGTGCGGGCGGCGGCGCTGCCACCCGAACGCTCCAATAAGTGCCCATGGTCCGGCCCTCGAGGGCGAGGGTTTCGACCTCCGGCTCGGATGGAGCGCAGCCGGCCAGGAGTGCGGCGCAAACAAGAAGCAGCAGCCAACCTTCGAGCAGGCCCAGTGAAGAGCGGCGGACTTGCGGTGAAGACGACATCTGATTTCCTAATCGGCAGCAGGAGCGGCAGCAAGATACCTAAGCCGATGGTGGGCGTCACCGGACCTCCCACACGATCAGCGCAGGCGAAGCAGCGAACGAGCTTGACGGAATGGTCGTGCTGCGCTTCGCTTGCTGTGGGCACGAACCAGGGGGAGCGCAGAATTGGCCAATCGACGCATCGAATACCGCGAAGGCGACACCACCTTTGAAGGCCATCTGGCCTGGGACGAGACGGCGACGCGACCACGGCCTGCCGTGATCGTCTGTCACGCCTGGGGCGGACGCGACGAGTTCAGCTGTGCCCGCGCCGAAGATCTGGCGGCCCTGGGCTACGTCGGTTTCGCACTGGACGCCTACGGCAAGGGCGTCAGGGGCGGCAGCGTCGAGGAGAATCAGGCGCTGATGTCCCCGCTGCTCGAGGACCGGGCCCTGCTCCGCCGTCGGCTCGCCGCTGCTGTCGCCTGCGTCCGGGCGCAGCCTGAGGTGGACAGTTCCCGCGTTGCGGCCATCGGCTACTGCTTCGGGGGTTTGTGCGTACTCGATCTCGCCCGCGACGGCGCCGACCTGCGCGGTGTGGTCAGCTTCCACGGCCTGCTGTCAGCGCCGGAGTCACCGGCCAACGCCGACATTGCCGCGAAGGTGCTGGTCCTGCACGGCCACGACGATCCCATGGTGCCGCCGGATCAGGTGCTCGCATTCGAGCAGGAGATGACGGCCGCCGGCGTGGACTGGCAGGTGCACGCCTACGGGCACACCGTGCATGCGTTCACGAATCCGGAGGCGAACGATCCCAAGCTGGGCGCCGCGTTCAATGCTGCCGCAAACCGCCGCTCCTGGACTGCCATGAAGGACTTTCTTGCCGAGGTCCTGGCCTGACGGGTGCGCACGCGCGCGCCCAGCGGGCAGGACAGGACCGAAGCAGGTCCGACAGATCGGCCGCTACCGGCGACAGATGCCCCCACCGGGACGCCACTGCGCCGTCTGCTTCCGTACCATCGCCGCTACTGGGTGCCGTTCTGGCTCGGCATATCCGGCCTCCTGCTGGCGCGCGTATTCGAGGCGCTGATACCGCTGTACCTGCGCGACGGCATCGACCTCATCGATGGCGGACTCCGTGACGGCGACCTGACACCGGACGCACTCGCCCTGCCTGCCATTGCCATTCTCGTCTGCGTGCTGCTGCGCTACCTGTTCATCGTCGCCAGCCGCCGGGTGATCCGGCGGATCGGCATTGCCATTGCCTACGATCTGCGCAATCGCTTCTACGCCCAGGTTCAGCGCATGGGGCCCGCGTTCTTCGCCCGCCACCCCACCGGTGATCTCATGGCGCGCGCGGTCAATGACATTCAGCTCATCCGGCAACTGATCGGCATGGGCCTGCGCACCATCCTGGTTCTCGTGTTCTCCGCAGGCGTGGGCCTCGTGTTCATGTTCTCCCTGGCACCGGTCCTGACCCTGCTCCTGCTGCCGCCGCTGCCGCTCATCGTCTGGGCCGGATGGCGCCTGTCACGGCAGGTCTTCGATCAATCCATCGTCGTTCAGGCGGGCTTCTCGAATCTTTCCGACCGGGTGCAGGAGAACCTCGGCGGCATCCGCACGGTACAGGCCCAGGTCCAGGAGGCACGCGAGATCGAGCGCTTTGCTCAGGTGAACAAGAGCTATGCAGACAATTATCAGGAACTCGCCCGGATCAATTCGCTGATCGCTTCGGTCATGCCCCTGCTGGGCGCCCTGTGCGTGCTGGTGATCATCGGCTACGGCGGCAGCCGCGTCCTTGCGGGTGAACTGACGCTCGGCACCCTCACCGCATTTCTCTGGTATCTGAACATGGTGCTCTGGCCGGTGCGGCAGGCGGGCCAGATGGTGACCCTCTGGCAGCAGGGTGCCTCCGGAACGCAGCGCCTGTTCGAGATCCTCGACGCCGAGCCGGAAGTCGCTGACAACGCAGCCACCTCCCAAGCACTGCCACAGGCGCGGGGCGCGCTGCGGATCGAGCAGCTCGCGTACCGCTTTCCCGGCGCTCGGACCCGGGCGCTCGACGGCATCGAATTCAGCCTGACTCCGGGCGAATTTCTCGCTGTCATGGGGCCCGTAGGCGCCGGCAAGACCACACTCCTGCGCTGCCTGGTGCGATTGATCGAACCACCTCGCGGCAGCCTGTTTCTCGACGATCTCGACGTTCATGCCTACCCTCTGGCCGAACTCCGTTCACGCATCGTGCTGGTGCCGCAGGACCCCTTCCTGTTCGCCGATCTGCTGCGGGCGAATCTCAGCTACGACACGCCGGACCGCGATCCCGAGCAGATCGAAGCTGCCGCAGCTGCAGCAGGTCTCGGTGAAACGCTGGCCCGCATGCCGGACGGCCTCGATACCCTGGTAGGCGAGCGCGGGGTGACGCTGTCCGGCGGCCAGAAGCAGCGCGCGTCCCTGGCGCGGGGTCTGATCCAGACGCCTGCCGTCCTGCTGCTGGACGACTGCTTTTCCAGCGTCGACACGGAAACCGAAGCTCGGATCCTGGCCGCGATCCGCTCCCTGCGGGTGGGCCAGACCACGGTCCTGGTCACCCACAGAGTCGCCACCGCCCGCCAGGCGGATCGCATTCTCATGCTCGATGCAGGTCGGCCGGCCGAGCTCGGCAGCCACAGGGAGCTGCTTGCCGCAGGCGGCGACTACGCTGCCCTCGAGCGCCTGCAGCGCCGGCACAGCGCGCCCAGGGACCCGGTCGATGAGGAGCGCGGAACGTGACCGCCAAGTCGCGCTCCCGGGAACCTCGGCCCGAGGACTACGCCGCGTTCGATGCCGAACTGGCGGGCCGCTCGTTCGAGTTCCGGCTGCTGCGGCGGCTGCTGGGTTGGGTCCGACCCCATCGTCGCGACGCCATCCTCTCCGGCGTGCTGGTCATCATTGGCAGTCTGTTCGCCATCCTGATGCCGGTCATCATCGCCCGTGTGGTCATCGACGGCGTGCTGGTGGCGGATCAGCCGCTCACCCTGCCCGATTTTGGCATGATCGGTGCCAACGAGCTGGTCATGGCGCTGACCGGACTGCATCCGCTTGCCGCAGCGTGCGTACTCTACCTGCTGGCTGCGCTGGGGTGGTCACTGGCCATGCACGGCCATCGGGTCCTGCTGGCACGGGCGGCGCTCGGCGCCCTGCGCGACCTGCGCCACGATCTCTTCGCCCATCTGCAGTATCGGCCGGCGGCGTTCTACGACCACGTTGCCGTGGGGCGACTCACGACCCGCGTCAGCAACGACGTCGAGGTGCTGTTCCAGCTGCTGGCGGGTTTCGGGGTTCTGTTCGGCGAGCTGGTTCCGTTCTTCGTGGCGGCAGGCATCATGCTGTCGGTCAGCCTAGAGCTCACCGGCGTGCTTGGCGCGATGATTCCCCTGGTGGTGATCGCGACGGCGCTGTTCCGGTGGCGGACGCGCAGCGTCTACCGGGAGATCCGCACCTCCATTTCCCGGCTCAATCAGAACCTGGCGGAGAACATCAGCGGCATGCCCGTGGTCCAGCTTCACCGCCGCGAGGGCCGTAACCTCCGCGACTACAAGTCCATCAACCAGGACAATCGCAGACATGAGCGTCATGCGGTGAATCTGGAGACGCTCTACGGCGCCTTCATGGATTCGCTGGCGCCCGCCGCGCTCGCGGTGATCGTCTGGTTCGGCGGCGGCGCAGTGCTGCAGGAGCAGATCTCACTGGGCAGCATGATTCTCTTCGCCCAGTTCGTGGACATGCTGTTCCGGCCCGTGGTCGCGCTCGGCGAACAGTACAACGTGCTGTTCCGGGCCATGGCGAGCACGGAACGCATCTTCCAGCTGCTCGACTGGAAGCAGCAGATCCCGGAGGTCGACCGGCCGCTGGATCTGCCGCCCCGACTCTCAGGGCGAGTCCGCTTCGAACACGTCAGCTTCGGCTATTTCCGCGATCAGCCGGTGCTTCACGACCTGGACTTCGAGCTGCAGCCCGGCGAGACCCTGGCCGTCGTCGGCCCCACGGGCTCAGGCAAAAGCACGCTGATTCGGCTGCTCTGCCGCTTCTACGACCTTCAGCAGGGCCGTATTCTCGTGGACGGAATCGATATCCGGGACGTAGATCCGCGTGCACTTCGAAGTCGGATCGGAGTCGTAATGCAGGACTTCCATGTCTTCGCCGGCAGCGTCCGCAGCAACATCACCCTCGACGATCCGAAGCACGACGCCGCGGCAGCCGAGCGCGCAGCCCGCATGGTGAATGCCCACGATTTCGTTACGCAGCTGCCTCAGGGCTACGACACCCTGCTCACCGAGCGCGGTCAGAATCTCTCTCAAGGCCAGCGTCAGCTGCTTGCGTTCGCCCGCGTGCTGGCGGCCGACCCTGAGGTCCTGATCCTCGATGAGGCAACCGCCAGTATCGATCCCGAAACGGAAGTCGTCATCCAGGACGCCGTGCGCACGCTGACTCGCGACCGCAGCGCCATCGTCATCGCCCACCGTCTCCAGACCATCGAGCAGGCGGATCGAATTCTGGTTCTGCGCCATGGACGGCTCGAGGAAATCGGCAGCCACCAGGAGCTCATCAAGGCAGGCGGTTTGTACGCTACCCTGCATGCACTGCAGTTCCAGGAGTGAAGCTCTGAATGCGACCACTGCCGAGCCTGCAGCCCGGTTCAGCTGAGCGTCCGCCGTGCACCGAAGCGGCGCCGGCGAGCAGCGCCGGGAAGGCAATCACACTTTGCCTCTTTCACTTCAGCGCCGCGGCCGGTCTAATGGTTGCGGGAAGCGTTGCATCACTTTGAATCTTGGGGGAAGTCCGTTATGTCCATCGAAGCGCCCGATCCAAAGCCCGGCGGTGACCGGGATGCGCGTACCTTCGGCATGCTCTGTCACCTGCTCGCGTTCGCAGGGCTCGTGATTCCTTTCGGCAACATCGTCGGGCCGTTGGTGATCTGGCTCATCAAGCGCGAAGAGCACCCCTTCGTCGATGAGCAGGGCAAGGAAGCACTGAACTTCCAGATCTCCGTGTTTCTCTACGCCATTGTCTGTGGCCTCCTGTCCTTTATCCTGATCGGCATTCCGCTGCTGATCGCTCTTGGCATTTTCTGGCTGGTGGTCGTGATCATCGCCTCGGTCAAGGCGAACGGGGGCGAGAGCTACCGTTATCCGCTCAATCTGCGCCTGATCAAGTAGCGCGAACAGACAAGCCGTAGCACCCTGAACATCGGTTCAGGGTGCTACGGGGGGACAGCAACGCCACCCTTCTGTCACCCACGCACGCGGGGCCTGTGTGCCCGTGTCACCGGCATGCTCTGACCCAACGGCCGCGCGGGCAGCTCACCAGGGGCCTTTCTGGTCCGGCCTGGGAGCGGGTGCTAACATCCCGTGCCGCTTGTGGACTGACCACGCCGCGCGAATTTCGCGGCGGTGCGCCGGCCAGCTGGCAACGGATGGGGCCCTGCTACAGGATCCGGCCCTCGCCCAAGGTGCATGACCGTATCGACCGCCCACCTTTCTGGAGGCCCGAATGGCCCTCGTGCTCGATGAAGATCAAGCCCTGATCAAAGACACCGCCCGCGAGTTCTGCGCCAGCAAGGCGCCTGTCGCGCAGTTGCGCAAACTGCGGGATGAACAGGATCCGCTCGGCTACTCGCCAGACACATGGAAACAGATGGCGGAGCTCGGCTGGGCCGGCATCGTCATTCCCGAGGCCCACGGCGGCACCGAGTTCGGCTGGATGGCACTCGGAGCCGTGCTCGAGGAACAGGGCCGGCATCTCACGGCGTCGCCCCTCTTCTCCACCGTGGTGCTCGGCGCCGGCGGGCTGCTGCTCGGCGGCAGCGAGAGTCAGCGTTCCGACCTGCTGCCGAAAATCGCTGCTGGTGAGGTCACGCTGGCGCTGGCGCTGGAAGAGTCGCCGCATCACAGCCCCTACGGAACCGCACTCACGGCCACGCAACAGGGGGACGGCTGGGTGCTGGAGGGTCACAAACAGTTCGTATTCGATGGCCACAGCGCAGATCAGCTGCTGGTGGCTGCGAGGACCTCCGGCAAACCTGGCGACCGCGACGGACTCAGCCTGTTCCTGGTCGCCGGTGACAGCGCCGGCGTCACCCGCACCCGCACCACCATGGTGGACAGCCGCAATGCGGCCAACATCGAATTCAGCAAGGTCAGCGTGAAGGACGACGCGCTGCTGGGTGCAGTTGGCCTGGCCGCAGACGTGCTGGAGCCGCTGCTCGACCGGGCGCGGATCTGCATGGCTGCGGAGATGCTCGGCACCATGGACGAAGCGTTCGCCCGCACCCTCGCCTACCTCCGCGAGCGAAAGCAGTTCGGCGTAGTGATCGGCTCGTTTCAGGGCTTGAAGCACCGCGCCGCCGACATGTTCACCGAGATCGAACTTGCCCGTTCGACGGTACTCGACGCCCTCAGCGCGCTGGACGCCGATCGCGACGACGTGCCAGTGCTGGCGGCGCTGGCCAAAGCAAAGGTCGGTGAGGCGCTGCACACGGTGTCTCTGGAAGCCCTGCAGATGCATGGCGGTGTCGGCATGACGGACGAATTCGACGTCGGCCTGTTTCTGAAGCGAGCACGTGTGCAGGAGCAGGCCTTCGGTGGCCGCGCATTCCAACGTGACCGCTACGCGACTCTGGCAGGATTCTGAAGGGAGCAACCCATGAAGCTGGCGTTCACGCCCGAAGAGGAAGCGTTTCGCGAGGAGGTCCGCGATTTTTTCGACACAGCCCTGACCGACGAGCTGCGCGAGGCAGGACGCCTCATGACCAGCGTCTACAGCGACAAAGAGGTGGCCCTGGCCTGGCAGAAGATCCTGCTGGACAAGGGATGGCTGGTGCCGTCGTGGCCCCGCGAGTATGGCGGAACCGGCTGGACGCTGACCCAGCGCTACATCTTCGCCTGTGAGCGGGCCCGGGCCCGTCCACCGGCGCTCTCACCCATGGGCCTGTCCATGCTGGGACCGGCCCTGCTCGGCCGCGGCACCCAGGAACAGAAAGATCACTACCTGCCCCGCATCCTCTCGGGCGAGGACTTCTGGTGCCAGGGCTACTCAGAGCCCCAGGCAGGTTCGGACCTGGCCGCACTGCAGTGTCATGCGGTCCGGGACGGAGACCACTACGTGCTCAACGGCACCAAGATCTGGACCACGCACGCCCAGTATGCCAACCGCATGTTCTGCCTGGTGCGCACCGGCCGCTTCGAGCGGCCCCAGCAAGGCGTCAGCTTTCTGCTGGTGGACATGGAAGACCCCGGCGTGCGCTGTGATCCCATCCGCTTCGTCTCCGGCTGCGCCACCCAGTGCACGGTGTATTTCGACAATGTGCGGGTGCCCGTCAACGAGATCGTGGGCAAGGAGAACGAGGGCTGGTCAGTCACCAAGTACCTGCTCGAGTTCGAGCGCGGCGGTGGCGCCGCCGCACCCGGCCTGCTCGAGGCCATCGGTCACGCGCGCACGCTGCTCGAGCAGCTGCCGGAAGCAGACC
>SKUB01000236.1 GCA_007122315.1 Pseudomonadales bacterium
ATGCCGCCGAACGCCGAGGTCGGGTCGGTGGCGAATGCCGCGTCGTAGGCCGCGCCGATGTCCTCGGCCACGGCGACGCCGCAGGGATTGGCGTGCTTGACGATGACGCAGGCCGGTGCTTCGAAAGCGCGCACGCATGCCAGGGCCGCGTCGGTATCGGCAATGTTGTTGTAGGACAGCGCCTTGCCGTGGAGCTGGCGGGCACCGCCGAGGGTGCCGTCTCCCTCAGCGCCGTCCCGCTCCCGGTAGAACGTGGCCCGCTGATGAGGATTCTCGCCATAGCGCAACGGACGACCGGCTTCCCAGGCCAGATGCAGCCGCGGCGGAAACGCCGGGAAGGCGGCGGCATCGTCGCCGACCTCCGCCGCCGCTTCGAGCCGGCTGCCGAGCCAGTTGGCGATGGCACCGTCATAACCTGCCGTATGGGAGAAGGCCCTTGCCGCCAGTTCACCGCGCAGGGACGGCGTCGTGCAGCCGTCCTCCGCAGCCAGCTCTTCGAGTACCCGTGCGTAATCTTCCGGATCCGTGATCACCAGCACCCGGGCGTGATTCTTGGCCGCAGAACGGATCATGGCCGGGCCACCGATGTCGATGTTCTCGATGGCGCGTTCGAGACTGCAGTCCGGGTCGGCCACGGCGGCTTCGAACGGATAGAGGTTCACTGCGAGCAGGTCGATGGGCGGGATTTCGTGTTCCGCCATGACCTCGGCATCCTCGCCCCCGCCCGCTCCGTCCTCGCGCCCGAGCAGCCCGCCGTGGATCTTCGGGTGCAGTGTCTTCACCCTGCCATCCATCATTTCCGGAAAGCCGGTGTGGGTGGACACTTCGGTGACTTCCAGCCCGGCGTCGCGCAGCCGGCTGCAGGTACCACCGGTGGAGAGGAGTTCGATGCCGGCGGCGGCGAGGCCGCGCGCGAACGCTTCCAGACCACGCTTGTCGCTCACGGAAAGCAGGGCGCGCCGCACCCGGATGCGTGCGTCTTTCATAAGGCAGTCGAGTCCATATCGCGAACGGAAATGAAAAGCGTGAGCGACGGCGTAGCGCCCTCGGCAGCGTCAGTCCAGCAGGTCGTATTGTTTCAGTTTCTTGCGCAGGGTGCCGCGATTGATGCCGAGCATGGCGGCGGCCTGAGACTGGTTGCCGTGGGCCTGGCGCAGCACGAACTCGAGCAGCGGCGCTTCCACCTCGGCAAGCACCATGGCGTAGAGGTCCTTGGCATCTTCCCCATCGAGGCGGTCGAAGTAGGCTTCCAGTGCCCGTTCGACGCAGATTCTCAAGGGTTCAGCGGTGGTGTCCGGCACCTTCATCAAAGGCGCGATCGAGGCGCTCATGGCCCGACCTGCGCCCAGGTTGCGACGGCTGTCATTCACTTGCTGCCCTGCCCTTCAGGCTGCCAGCGCCGCAGCATGCGGCCCGACAGCAATGTGCTCAGAGGTCCGATCGTCGGACCCTCCCCCAGGCGATGGTGTCGCGACCGAATGCTGCAGCGCAGCGAGACTCGCCAGCTGCTCCGCGCCGTCTTCGATCCGATTGAAGCGGGACAGGAACGGACGCCCACCGTCCTGCTCCCGAGTGGCGTTGGCCTGCAGATACCAGGCCACATGTTTGCGCGCGATGCGCAGGCCGCGTTCGACGCCATGGAACGCGTGCAGCGCGCGGACGTGCTCGATCATGATGCGCCCCTGCGCAGCCGCATCCGGGTCGGGCGCGTGTTCACCATGCTCGAGCCATGCGGCGATCTGGCCACACAGCCACGGGCGCCCCTGCGCCGCACGGCCGATCATCACCCCTGCAGCACCGGTGTGTGCCAGGACGGCCGCAGCGCGCTCAGGGGAGTCGATGTCGCCGTTGGCGAAAACCGGCATGGCCACCGCCGCGACGATTTCGGCGATGGTGTCGTACTCCGCGGACCCGGCGAAACGATCCGCTCGGGTGCGGCCATGCACCGCCAGCGCCGCGATACCGGCTTGCTCTGCGATCCGCGCGATACGCACACCATTACGATGCTCGGGCGACCAGCCGGTCCGGATCTTCAACGTGACCGGCACGTCCACCGCGGCCACCACTGCAGCGAGGATGTCCGCCACCAGCGCTTCGTCACGCAGCAGGGCCGAGCCGGCCGCGCGATTGCACACTTTCTTCGCCGGACAGCCCATGTTGATGTCGATGATTTCGGCGCCTTCATCGCGATTGAAGCGGGCGGCAGCCGCAAGCTGAGCCGGCTCGGAACCGGCTATCTGAACGCTACGGGGGCCCGATTCCGCAGCGTGCACGCGCCGCAGTCGCGACTTGCGGGTGTGATGCAGCTTCGGGTCGGCGGACACCATCTCGGCGACCACCATGCCTGCACCAAGCTGCCAGCAGAGCTTGCGAAACGGCAGATCCGTGACGCCGGCCATCGGCGCAAGCAACACGCGGTTGCGCAATCGATGCGGACCGATGGCGACGGCCGGCAACGGTTCCGACCGCTGCTTCGCAACCGTGATGGACAAAGATGATCCCCCTGATCCGGGCCCGAATACCTTTCGCGGGCCAATAGTTTCCCAACCCCGGAAAATGCCGACGGTGGGCAGATTGCAACTGGAAACGTCCTCTGCCGAAGGCTGCGTGAGGGCCTCTGACCGGTCCCGATCCGATCACCCCGCGCCTGACAGGAGGGGCACTATCTTAGCCTCGCTGCCGGAGAGTTCAATTGCGCAGACCCTATCGACGCTCCGGACCGAACCCCGAGCGACGAACGGTGGTATCGAAGGCGATGAAAACTGCCGTCCGGACGCTTGCAGCGGGATACAGAATGCGTAAAATCGCGGCACTTTAACTACCCAGCCGAGGCTTTATGTTCCCCTGACGATGCGGCGCGCTTCGTGACGCCGCTAAGCAGCACGCATAGCCGTTACGAAGAGGAGTGTGAACGAATGCGCGCAAACGCATACGTCATTGCTGAGCAGCCGTCTGCTGCCCCGTACGACCCGGGACCTCGGTCCGCCCACCCCGTCCATCACAGCGACGACGATCGCCTCGATCATTTCATCGAGCGCGACGGCGTGCGTTTTGCCGGCACCCATCTGCTGCTGGACTTTTTCGGCGCGCACCGACTCGACGACCTCGAGCTGATGGAAGAAGCCCTGCGTGGCGCCGTGGAAGCGGCGGGCGCCACTCTGCTCCACATCCACCTGCATCACTTCACGCCCAACGGTGGCATATCCGGGGTCGCGGTGCTGGCAGAGTCCCATATCTCAGTGCACACCTGGCCGGAACGGGACTACGCGGCGTTCGACATCTTCATGTGTGGCGACGCCAGGCCGGAACTCGGCGCAGAGGTCCTGCGCGAGAAGTTCATGCCCTCCAGGATGGAAATTCTGGAGCAGAAGCGTGGCGTGATCGATGGCGCGTAGTGAGTTCGTAGAGACCCTCTACGACGCCTACGGACAGCGGTTCGCCATCGACGAGATCTGTTTCGAAAGCCGTACCGAAGTCCAGCACCTGCTGATCTTCCACAATGCGAAGTTCGGCAGGGTGATGGCGCTCGACGGCGTCGTGCAGACCACTGAGCGCGACGAGTTCTACTACCACGAGATGATGGCTCACGTGCCGCTGTTCGCCCACGGCGAGCCGCGGCGCGTGCTGATCATCGGGGGCGGCGACGGTGGGCTGCTCCGGGAAGTGGTCAAGCACCGCAAGGTGGAGCACGTCACCCAGGTCGAGATCGACGCTGCGGTGGTGGACATGGCCAAGACCTGGTTTCCGGACCATTCCCGCGGCGCATTCGATGACCCACGCTTCCATCTGGTGATCGCCGATGGCGCGGAATTCGTGCGCACCGCCGAAGACAGCTGGGACGCGATCCTGATCGACTCGACGGATCCCATCGGGCCAGGCGAAGTGCTGTTCAGCAACCCCTTCTATCAGCAGTGCAAGCGCATCCTGGCGCCCGGCGGCGTCATGGTGACCCAGAACGGCGTTCCGTTCATGCAGCTCGATGAAGTGACGAAGACGGCGCGGGCCTTCCGCGACCTGTTCGCCGACTGGCACTTCTATGGCGTCGCCGTGCCGACCTACATCGGCGGCATGATGACCCTGGGCTGGGCGACGCAGGACGCGACCCTGCGCAGCCAGAAGGCGGCTGTGCTCGAGGAACGATTCGCGGCTGCCGCGATCGAAACCCGCTACTACACCCCGGCGATTCATGCGGGCGCCTTCGCGCTGCCGCGTTTCGTCGAACAGG
This sequence comes from Pseudomonadales bacterium, assembly GCA_007122315.1. Taxonomy (GTDB): domain Bacteria; phylum Pseudomonadota; class Gammaproteobacteria; order Pseudomonadales; family Azotimanducaceae; genus SLTB01. The sequence continues at coordinate 4,226 of SKUB01000236.1, forward strand.
CGATCGGCAAATGACATACCCGGCGGGTCAAGGCGGCCACTGGGCCGACGGCACCCTGGCCGTGCATCCGGCCCTCGGCGGCAGCCCGGACTGGCATGCCCTGGTGGCCCGGTACGGCTCGCCGCTTCTGGTTCTCGACTGCGACATCATCCGCCGCCAGTACCGCAAGCTCGCCCAGGCCTTGCCTGACGTGAGTCTCTACTACGCCATCAAGGCACTGCCCGACAAGGCGGTGATCGCGACCCTGGCCGAAGAGGGTTGCGGCTTCGACATCGCCACCAACGGCGAGGTGGCGATGCTCGAGCAGCTGTTCATCGAACCACGTCGGACCATCCACACGCACCCCATCAAGCGCGACATCGACATCCGAACCGCGCTGCGTTACGGCTGCACCACGTTCGTGGTGGACAACATCGACGAGTTGGACAAGTTCGTCCCCTACCGGCACCGGGTCGCCCTGCTGCTCCGGGTGAGCTTTCCGAACCCCGCTGCCCGGGTCGACCTGTCGCGGAAGTTCGGCTGTGCGGCCGACGAGATGCCTGCACTGCTCGCCGCCGCCGATGCGCGCGGGATTCACGTCAAGGGCCTGTCGTTTCACGTCGGCTCCCAGGTCGCCGATGCCGACGCACACGTGCGCGCCATCCGCCGCTGCCGTGAACTGATCACGACCGCCCGGCCCGGTGCGGTCGCACCCCTGTCGGTACTCGATATCGGCGGCGGCTTCCCGGTGAGCTATGACGGCAGCATCGAGGACATCGATGCGTTCTGTGGTCCGATCCGCGATGCCCTGAACGAACTTCCCGCCAGCGTGCGGGTGCTGGCTGAACCCGGGCGCTATCTTGCGGCGCCGGCCATGACCTGCGTCACCTCTGTGGTGGGGCGCGCCCGGCGTGGTGACCGCATGTGGTACTACCTGGACGACGGTGTCTACAACTCGTTCTCGGGCCAGATCTACGACCACACCCGTTATCCGCTGATCGCCGTCGATGCCAGGGGCGAGGCAAGACCGAGCGTGCTCGCCGGCCCCACCTGCGACAGCATCGACATCATCGCCGAGGACGTCATGCTCGGCGAAATGGCCATCGGGGATCTGATCGTGGCGCCGATGATGGGTGCCTACACGTCCGCCACCGCAACCACGTTCAACTCGCTGCCGCGGGCACGCATCCTCACCCTGGCGGCACCCGCGTCGCTCGCGATCGAGGACAGCAATGTGGTGCGCCTCGCCTGATTCGGCGCTGAGCTGAACGCGACGCGTTCAGCTCAGCATGAAACGGGCTTCACTCTCAGCAACGACGACGGCGTCGGCTTCGCGCCGGGCGCAGGCCGCCAGCGTGATCAGACGCCGGCGTCGTTCCACCTGCCAGGCTTCGAGCAGCAATGGCGTACCGGTGGCCACCTGCTCCCGAAAGCGCACGTCCGCCCGGGCGGTGAATCCCCGCAGCTGCTGCAGCCAAAGCCAGTTCGCCATGACCTCGTCCAGCGCGGTGAACAGCAGACCCCCGTGGGTGATGCCGGTCCAGCCGCAGTGCTCACTGCGCGGGGTGAAGCGCCCGCGGCAGATGCCGTCATCGAGCCACAGCTGCATGCCGAGACTGACCGGGTTCACTTCGCTACACGCGAAACAGTGCACGGTGTCCGGCGGCCCATCCGCCGGTGGATCCTGCTGCTCTGTCATGGCTGAAACTCCAAGTGGTATCACCAGAAGCGGAGCTGATAGTTGACCGCGTCGTCCCCCGGGCTCTCGAACTCCAGCGCGATTCTCACGCTGCGGTTCGTGGGCATCAGGGTGCCGACCGCCACCTCCCCTGCCAGATAGTGCTCCGGTGCAAAGCGCCGGACGGCCACCGGATCTCCGCGAACGGTCTCGAAGCGGACTTCGATGATCGGGAAGGGCTGTGGATGGGTCGCCGCGTTCTCCAGGGATGCCTCGAGCAGGAGCGCGTCTTCGTAGTCAGGGTGGGAGGACACGCTCAGGCGCCGGCTGCGGATGGCGGCCACGTCGCGACGCTCGGGCAGCACGCATCCGACGCGCTCGCAGAACCACGCATAGTAGGGCCGCAGCTCTGGATCCAGCGCCGCCTCCTCGAACGTCCAGTAGGCAAACTGGCCGGCAGCCAGGAGCAGACCGACAAGCAGCACAAGGGCCCAGCTCAACTGATGCCGCGGCCTCGCGAGGCCCGCATCGAGGCTCGGTGGCGTCGGCGCCAGAACCTCCGCGAGAGGCATGTTGGGCCCAGGCTTCGGCAGGGACTCGAAGTCCATATCGTGGTCCGGCACGTCGCCTCGGCCTGCGAGCACAGAACGGTGCCGATCCTGCAACGTCGACACCGGCTCCGGTTCCTGCACCGGAGCGTCCGGATCGAACAGCTCCAGACGTTCACTGGCCTGAAAGACCGCCAGGCAGGCACCACAGCGGACGATGCCGTCAGCCACCACCAGCTGCCCCTCCTGCACCCGGAAGCGGGTGCCGCATTCAGGGCAGGCGACCATCCAGTCGTTCATGCCCGCATCCTGCCATCGAGACAGGCCCAACCCTCGTCCGTGAACAGCTCGAAATCCACTTCCGGCCAGGCCGCGCGCACGGCCGCCACCTGCTCGAGCAGGATGCCGGAGAGAATCACGCGGGCACCCGGTTCCAGAGTTGCCATCAACGGTCGCGCCAGTGCGATCAGCGGACCCGCGAGCACGTTGGCGAGCAGCAGTTCGCAGCGGATGCCGTCCGCGAGTTCCCGGTGCAGCTCCAATCGCGCCTGTCTGCCATTGCGACGGGCATTTTCAAGGCTCGCAGTCAGCGCCTGGGGGTCATGATCCACGCCGACCACGTGCGCTGCGCCCAGCGCCAGTGCCGCCAGCGCGAGGATGCCGGAACCACAGCCGAAATCGACCACGCGGGCACCCACGGGCGGCTCGCTGGCGAGACGCGCGAGGCAGGTCCGGGTGGTCGGATGGCTGCCGGTGCCGAACGCGAGTCCAGGCGACAGTGCCACGGTCACCCCAGGAAACGCATCCGCATCCTCCTCGGTGCTGTCCTCCATCGGTACGACGCGCAAGCGGTCACCGAACGCCAGCGGCTGCACATGCTGCCGCCAGGCAGCCGTCCAATCCGCATCGTCCAGGGGCTCGAGCAACAGCTCCGGCAGCGCGAAGCCCGCGCGCGCCTGCCAGCCGGCGCGCGCCACCTCGAGCCGGGCAGGCAGTTCCGGATCAGCGCTGAACAGGCCGGATACCACGACATGCGCCCACAGCGGCATGGCGCCCGGATCCGGTTCCAGCAGCGGCTGGTCGTGGGCGTCCTCGAGACTCACCGCCACCGCGCCGAGGGCTTCCAGAAAACTTTCCACCGCACCTGCACCGGGCGCTGGCACTTCCAGGCGCGCCCTCACCCAGGCCATGGCGGCTCAGGCCTCCCTGGGTCAGGCCTCCCCGGGGCGGGCTCAGAGCCGCATCCAGGCCGGTTCACGAACCCGCCTTCATGCGCGCCATCGCCGCCGACAGCGCGAGCTCGTAGCCGAGAGCGCCGAGACCGCAGATCACCCCCACTGCGATGTCCGACAAATACGAGTGGCGGCGGAACGGCTCGCGGGCATGCACGTTGGAGAGATGAACCTCGATGAACGGAATCGCGACGCCTGCGAGCGCATCGCGCAGCGCGATGCTGGTGTGGGTGAACGCACCGGGGTTGATGAGGATGAAGTCGGTGGCATCCTTGCGGGCGTCGTGGATGCGGTCGATGAGCGCCGCTTCAGCGTTGGACTGGAAACACGTCACACTGACGCCTGCCTCGCCCGCCATCGCCTTCAGTCGAAAGTCGATGTCAGCCAGGGTATCGGTGCCGTAGACCTCCGGCTCCCGGGTACCCAGCAGATTGAGATTCGGGCCGTGCAGCACCAGCACCTTGGCCATGACCGATTCCTCCCCTCCGATCCTGCCGCCGCGACGTTCGCGGCGAGTCCTGGAACGCGCCGACCATAGCGGGCGCGCAGGAGAGGGGCAATCAGTTGCGGCCGGCTGCCGCCAGGACGGCGCGCAGGTGACCAGCGAACGCGTCGCGACCGATCTCGCCCTGCAGGCGGTACTCGCGCAGTTCATGGTCCGCGCCAGTGCCATTCGCCGCAGGCGCGAAGAACAGCATGCTCGGTGGCCCGAACAGGTCGAAGTGGCTCAAAAGGGCACGATTCGCAGGATCGTTGGCCGTGAGGTCCGCCCGCAGCAGGATGAAATCGTCCAGCAGCGGCCGCACGTCCGGATGCGGGTACAGGTTGCGCTCCATGACTTTGCAGGAGATACACCAGTCCGCATCGAACTTCAGCAGCACCGGGCGTCCGCCGTCGGCCGCCGCGCTGACCCGACTGCGGACGTCGTCCAGGTCGGCCACCGGCGCAAACGATGGCCGCTGCTCCATCAGGGTGCCTTCGCCGCCCCGCACGAGCGGACCCAGCGGCCGCAGCGGATCGTCGGCACCGCTGGCCGCACCCACCAGCAGCAGCACGCCGTAGACGCTGAGCATCACGCCGGAGGCCTTCCATACCTGACCGAAGCCGCTGCGAGGCGTCAGATCGAGGCCGCCGAGTGCGACGCCGGCACCGATGGCCAGGGCTGCCCACAGTACGAGCACCAGGGACCCGGGGAGGACGCGATCGAGCAGCCACACTGCCACCCCGAGCAGGAGCACGCCAAACGCGGCCTTGACCGCATTCATCCACGGTCCTGCCCGGGGCAGCAGACTTGCGCCGCCGATGCCGACCGCAAGCAGCGGGACCCCCATACCCAGCGCCAGGGCGAACAGCGCACCCGCGCCCAGCGCCGCATCACCACTGGCACTGATGTAGATCAATGCGCCCGCCAGCGGCGCCGAAATGCAAGGTGACACCAGAATACTCGACAGCACGCCCATGACGGCCACGCCGCCGAGGGTTCCCCCACGGCCGCCGCGTTCCAGGCGGGCGCGCAGAGAGGCCGGCAGCTGCAGGTCGTAGACGCCGAACATGGCCAGAGCAAGCAGTACGAACAGCGCCGCGAACACCGCCAGCACCGGCGGACTCTGCAGCCAGCCCTGAAGGTTGAGCGCGCCGCCGAACATGCCGACCAGCAGGCCGATGAGCGCGTAAGTCAGGGCCATCGCCAGGACGTAGATGCCGGACAGCAGCGCCGCCCGGCTGCGACTGATGTCGCCCTGACCGGCAATGATGCTGGCGAGAATGGGAATCATCGGCAGCACGCAAGGGGTGAACGTGAGCCCGATGCCAGCCAGGAAGAACAGCAGCAAGGCGAGACCGAGGCGATCGCCGGCAAGCAGCCCCGCCAGACGACCCTCGCGGGTCGCAGGTGCGGTCTCGACGCCGGCCGGTACTGCGGACGAAGCCGGACTCGCCGCAGGCGCAGACGCCGCGCGCGTGGTGGCGCCGTTCGCACCAGGGGGCGTACGACTGATGCTGCCGGCGTCCGGTCCGGTGAGCGTCACATAGCGGGCATCAGGGGGGTAGCACAGCCCCGCATCGGCGCAGCCCTGGTACCGCACCACCATGTAGGCACCGGCCGGTGGCGCGCCATCGAGCGCAAGTTGGACACGGAGATCGTGGTAGTAGACTTCGACGTCGCCGAAGTACTCGTCCGTGGTCTTCAGGCCGTCCGGGATGCGCGTGACTTCGAGCGTCGCCTCGCCCCCGTCGCGCAGTTCGAAATCCAGCGCATGGCGATACAGGTAGTAGCCGTCCGTGACCTGCCAGAACACTTCCGGTTCGCTCGCATCGAGCTCGACACCGAGCACGAATGCCTCATGCGCGGGCAGGAACTGCGGCTGCTGGCCAAAGGGATTCGACGCCGCGGCCAGAATGGGCGCAGAAAGGACCAGGAACAACAGCAACGGGCGCAGGAGCATTGGCAGAATCCGGACATCCAGACGAGTGGCGAAAACCACGCCACCTACTTGAGACCCGGCCACCGGCGGTGGGTTCCGAGGAGGCGCATTGCGGCCGGTTCACGCTGCCCTGAGAATAGCAGATCCTCCGCAAGCCGGCGCGATCCAACATGCCCAGCCGTCGTCACCCGCTGGTCTTCAGCTGCCTGCTGTTCGTGGCTTCGGCCGCCTCGCCGCCCGCGCTCGGCGCTGAAGGCATCCTCGATCCGCGTGCAGCCGAACGCATCGAACATCTGCTTGCCGATGCCGAGATCGCCCTCGCCCGCATGCGGCTGACGACGCCCGCTCACGACAACGCCTACGACCGCTATCGGCAGGTGCTCGCGTTCCTGCCGGAGCATCCCCGCGCGTTGATCGGCATCACGCGGATCGCGGATGCCTATTTCGGTCTCGCGCTCGCGGCGGCGGAGCGCGGCGACGCCACCGCCGCGGAGCGACTGTTCGCCCGCGGCCGCGACATTGCACCCGAGCACAGCTCGATCACGACGGTGGCAAGCAGCATCCGCCGCCTGCTTGCGCAACCGGAAGCGCGGATCGCGCTCGATGCGGGCGAGCTCAGCGCACGCAGTCCAGCGCTCGCGGACCGCCTGCGCGACCTGGGAGAGCGGGCCAAGCGCGACCAACTGCTGGTGGTCATCACTGCACCTCGGGACGAGCTCGGTCGCTGGATCTATCAGCAGATGAACGCCGCACCGCCCAACGTCCGCCTGCGGGCGCGCAGCGAGATCGGTCAGCCTGCCGTGGTCGAACTCCGCGACGAACGATGATCGGCTTAAGTGCAACCGTGCCCGTCGCGTTAGAATGCGCTTCCCACCTGCTGCCGCCAGGAGTCTGCGCGTGTTCCGTTCCGTGATGCTTGCTTCCACTTTGCTCCTCACCGCCTGCGCGCCCGGCTCAGCCGACGACGGCATCGCAGTGCTGGAGCCATGGATCCGGGAAACTCCACCGGGGCGCACCGTCGCCGCTGGCTACATGCGGTTGCGCAACGACGGTGGTGAAGCACGCGTGCTGGTGGGCGCAAGCTCTCCGGAGGCGTCGCGCATGGAGCTGCACAGCATGCGCCACGAGGACGGCATGATGCGCATGCGGCAGGAAGATTCCATCGCGATCGAAGGCGGTACGACCGTGGCGCTGGAGCCAGGCGGGCTGCACCTGATGCTGTTCGACATCGAAACCGCGACGGCGGGGCACAGGGTTCCCGTCGTGCTGAAGTTCGAGGACGGCTGGGAAATCGAGCTCAGCGTCCCGGTCCGGCGCGCGAACGGCGGTCA
>SKUB01000176.1 GCA_007122315.1 Pseudomonadales bacterium
CTGCAGGTCGCCGCGACAGGTTTCCGAGGCAGGTGACCAGCGCGGCGGCTGTAGAGACTGCTCAGCGTACGCGTTGACCCCTCCGGCTTTTCTGATTGGTCAGACCAGGGAGAATGCTGCGTGAGTGAAGGCGAGGTAAACGTCGCCCGTCGCCGTTTTTTGATCGGTGCCACCTCGGTGGTGGGTGGAATTGGAGTGGTCGGCGCGGCTGTCCCGTTCGTCCGCTCCTGGAGTCCGAGTGCGAAGGCTCGTGCCCTCGGAGCGCCGGTCCGGGTCGACATCAGCAAACTGCGTCCGGGCGAGCTGCTCGGACCCATCCCCGAATGGCGTGGGCGCCCCATCTTCGTCGTCCGACGCACGGACGAAGCGATGGAACAGCTTCCGGATCTGGCTCCGGTGCTCGCCGATCCCGATTCCAATCGTGACCAGCAGCCCGCCTATGCCGCCAACATCTGGCGCGCCCGGGAAGAGCGCAAGGAACTGTCGGTGCTGGTTGGGCTCTGCACCCACCTTGGCTGCTCCCCGGCATTCCACGGGCGCATCGAACCGCAACCCTTCGAGTCGGACTGGCGCGGCGGCTACTTCTGCGCCTGTCACGGCTCCAAGTTCGATCTCTCCGGTCGGGTCTACAGAGGTGTGCCAGCGCCCACCAATCTTGAAGTCCCCCCGTATATGTTCGAAACCGACGACATCATTCTCATCGGGCAGGACGAGGAGACCGGTTGATGAGCGAATCAACGAATACCGGTGGCCCAGGCAAGCCGGGCCCGATGGCGAACCTGGTCGCTTGGATCGACGAGCGGTTTCCGCTCACCGAAACCTACAAGTACCACATGTCCGAGTACTGGGCGCCGAAGAACCTGAACATCTGGTACGTCTTCGGGCTCCTCTCCATCGTCGTACTGGTCAATCAGCTGGTCACAGGCATCTGGCTGACGATGAGCTACGTGCCCAGCGGCGATGGGGCTTTCGCCTCGGTCGAGTACATCATGCGCGACGTGGAGTACGGCTGGCTGTTGCGTTATCTGCATTCCACGGGTGCGTCGGCGTTCTTCGTCGTGGTCTATCTGCACATGTTCCGCGGCCTCATGTATGGCTCCTACCGCAAGCCGCGGGAACTGATCTGGCTGATCGGCATGGCCATCTTCCTGGTCCTGATGGCTGAGGGCTTCCTGGGCTACGTCCTGCCCTGGGGTCAGATGTCCTATTGGGGTGCGCAGGTCATCGTCTCCCTGGTTGGTGCGGTTCCGTTCGTCGGGCCGCAGCTGATGGAGTGGGTGCGCGGCGACTTCCTCATGAGCGAGATCACGCTCAACCGCTTCTTTGCGCTGCATGTCGTGGCGTTGCCGCTGATGCTGCTGCTGCTCGTCTTCCTGCACATCGTTGCCCTGCACCACGTGGGTTCGAACAACCCTGACGGCATCGACATCAAGAAGCACAAGGACGAGAACGGGAAGCCCCTCGACGCGGTGGCGTTCCACCCCTACTTCACCATCACCAAGCTGCCGGTGGTGGTCGCATTCCTGTTCCTGTTCCTGGCGGTGGTGTTCTACGTGCCTGAAATGGGTGGCTACTTCCTGGAGCCGCCGAACTTCCAGGAAGCGAATCCTCTGCAGACGCCTGAACACATTGCGCCGGTGTGGTACTTCACGCCCTTCTACGCCATGTTGCGTGCCGCGACCTATCCGCTGCTGGGTATCGACGCCAAGTTCTGGGGGCTGGTGGTCATGGGCGTGGCCGTGATCCTGCCGGCGGCGCTGCCCTGGCTCGATCGCAGTCCAGTGAAGTCGATCCGTTACAAGGGCGCGATCTCCAAGGGCATGCTGGCGATGTTCGTGGTGGCATTCGTGCTGCTCGGGTGGCTCGGTACGCAGCCAGCGGGTCCGGTGTACGAGTTCCTGGCCCAGCTCGGCACGGCGGGGTACTTCGCGTACTTCGTGCTGATGCCCTGGTATACCCGAGCCGAGAAGACCAAGCCGGTACCGGAGAGGATTCCCGAACGATGAGATTCCCATCCCGATTGGTGGCGGGCCTGTTGCTGCTCCTGCCTGTTTTCGCACTGGGTGCGGCCAGCAGCTATCCGCTCGAGAGCATGCGTCCGGATCATTCCAATCTGCCATCGCTGCAACGCGGCGCGGCGCTGTACATGAACTACTGCCTGGGCTGTCACAGCCTTCAGCACCAGCGCCATAACCGGACCGCGGAAGATCTGGGTATTCCCGAGGATCTCTACCGCGAATACCTGCTGTTCGATGACGTCGACATCGGCACGCACATCACGAACGCGATGCCGAACCTTGGCGCCCGGGAGTGGTTCGGCGTGGCCCCGCCGGATCTCACGATGGTGACGAGAGTCCGCGGGTCGGCCTGGGTGTACACCTTCCTGAAGTCGTTCTATCTGGACGCCAGTCGGCCCTTCGGTGTCAACAACGCCTTGTTCGAAAACGTCGGCATGCCGCATGCCCTGATCGAACTGCAGGGTGTGCCGCGATTGAATTGCAACGGTGGCAGCTGTGACGGGATCGAGGTGGAGGAGGGCACTGGCATGATGTCCGCGTCCGACTACGAGCGGGCTGTCTACGATCTGGTCAATTTCCTCGATTACACGGGTGAGCCCTACAAGCAGGACCGGCAGCGCATCGGCATCTACGTGCTGTTGTTCCTCGTGATCCTGTTCGTATTCACCTTCCTGCTCGGTCGTGAATACCACAAGGAAGTCCATTGATGAGTGTGGCGAAACGCTCCTCCATGACGTTCTTCTCGGACGGCGCGGACCATTACAGCCATCGTGTGCGTCTGGTCCTCGCAGAGAAGGGCGTTACCGTCGACGTGGTCGACGTGGATCCGAACAACAAGCCTGAGGATCTCGCGGAGCTCAATCCCTACGGATCGCTGCCGACCCTGGTAGACCGCGATCTGGTGCTCTACGAGTCCATGGTGATCATGGAGTATCTGGACGAGCGCTTCCCGCACCCGCCACTGCTTCCTGTCTATCCCGTGGCGCGGGCGCTGTCCCGGCTGTGGATGCATCGCATCCAGCGGGACTGGTGCGTGCATCTCGATATTCTCCTTACCGGCAAGGGACGCGAAGCGACGCTGAACAAGGCACGCAAGAGTCTGCGGGAAGGTCTGATTGCGGTGGCGCCGATATTCGCCGAGAAGCCGTTCTTCATGAGCGACGAGTTCACGTTGGTGGACTGTTGTGTCGCGCCCATCCTGTGGCGTCTCGATCTCGCTGGTATCCAGCTTCCGGACAAGCAGGGGCGCCCGATGATCAAGTACATGGAGCGCCTGTTCGAGCGGGATGGATTCCAGGCGAGTCTCTCTGAGCAGGAACAGGAGATGGGGAGCTGACGGGCACGTGAAGGCTGCGTATCGGCGGGCTACTTGTCCGAGGGCCTGTGGTGGAGGGCCGGTGGCGAAGGAGGACGCGGATGAGTGATCACGGACCGTCGCTCAGCATGAAGTCGCAGCGTCCCTACATGCTGCGGGCCCTGTACGAGTGGATCGTGGACAGTGGTGGTACGCCCCATCTGCTCGTGGACGCCAGCCACCCCGGGGTGCTGGTGCCGCCCCACACGGTGCGCGAGGGACGGGTGGTCCTGAACGTAGCCCCGAGGGCTGTCGTCGGCTTCGAGATCGGCGAGGAACACATTGCGTTCGAATGCCGTTTCGGTGGGCGCGCCACCGCGGTCGAGATGCCGCCGGAGGCCGTGCTGGCCATCTACGCTCAGGAAAACGGTGCCGGGATGGCGTTCGAAGCGGTGCCACGCAAGCCGGAAAGCAGCACCCCGAAGGACGATTCACCCACCGACGACGACCCGCCGAGCGGACCCGACCGCGGCGGCAGCCACCTCAAGGTCGTCAAGTAGCTGCCTGCCGCCAAGCGCTTCGGCCAATTCAGTCCACGTACTCGAACAGGCGAACCACCTGCTGCACGCCGGAAATATTGCGCGTGATTTCCGTTGCCTCTTCGGCTTCGAGTCGAGTCACCAAGCCCATCAGATAGGTGGTTCCGTTCTCCGTCACCACCTTGATGTTGCGGCCGCGGACGTGTTCGCTGGTCAGGAGCTGCGTCTTCACCCTGCCGGTGATGAAGGCATCGCCGGAGCGCGTCAGGATGGACGTAGGCTCAGCCACGTCGAGTTCGTTGTAGACCCGGCGCACCTTCTTCAGCTTCAGCACCTCAGCCTCGGCGCGAGCCCGAGCCTCCTCGTTCGGCACCTGTCCGTACAGGAGGACGTTGCCGTTGTGGCTGGAAACCGAAAGGTTGGCCTGCATCAGTTCGTCGCTGGCGCGGCGGATGTTGATGAGGGCCAGGCGGGTGAGGGCGTTGTCGTCGATCCGGGTTCCCACCGTGCGGGTGGTGGGATCCTGCTCGATCACGTCATCATCAGTGATGGCCCGGGCCACCGTGCAACCGGACATGAGAAGTGCTGCGCACAGGAGCCCGATGAGCCCTGCAAGGCGGCTCGGGCAACGAAAGTGTTCCACATGCGACATGACGTCTGTCCTCGAAAGTATCAGTCACTGACATCGAATGCAGCGCGGATCCATCGCAGTTCTTCCCTGCCTTCGGGACCATCGACCGTAACCAGATCGAATCGGCACCGCGGCTGTTTGCGCAACTGCTGCAGGTAACGGCCGGCGGCCAGTACCAGCCGGCGTCGCTTGCGCCCATCCAGGCTCTCCGCACCGCTGCCACGATCGCGGCGGCTGCGGCGGCGCACCTCGACGAAGACCAGGGTGTCGCCGTCCTGCATGACCAGATCGAGTTCGCCACCCTTGCAGCGCCAGTTGCGCGCGACGCAGCGCAGGCCCGCGCGGCAGAGCAGCCGTTCGACCCTGCGCTCGGTGTGTTGACCGAGCAACTGGGCCAGGCGTCCCTGCACGACCTTGTCCGTACCCATGCCGGCCTCCTGCCGGACGTCGTTCCCTGGTGCGGATTCTAACCCGGACGGCGATTGCGCGAGGCCAGCGTGCGTTATTCGCCCGACCACGTCCCGCAGTTCAGGCCCGGAGCATTTGCCCGGCCTTCAGCGACTGACGGTCAGCGGTACCGCCATGCTCTCCAGGGGCACGGGCAAACCGTTGTGCAGCACCGCCCAGGTCAGTTCCCGCAGCAGGCGGCCATTCGTAGCCAGGCGCAGGTTGCCGGTCATGCCGGGAAAGGAGGCGTTGCCGTCCGCGAGCAGAGGCAGGCGCTGCTGCAGGTGCCAGGCATCGACGCCCATGGCGTAGAAGGGCGCGGCGCTGCCATGGGACTCCGGCCAGGCCCGTTCCACCTCGCTGCGCAGGGTCGACGGCAACAGGCGCCACGGCATGTCCACGAAACGGATCCCGTCGAGGTCGGAAGTGACGCGGCGGTCGGTGCTGCCGTCGTACATGTGGGACGAAGCGTAGACAGGCAGGTCGCCTGCGAAATGATAGGCCAGCGCCGGTTTCAATGTGCGCGCGGCAACCGGTTCTGCGGCCATCATGACGAAATCCAGGTCCTGGCGCCGCCGGGGCTCGAATTCCACATTGGCTGCCAGCACCCGACGCATCTCTCGGGCCCGGGCTTCGCTTTCGCCGATGAGCAGGCTTTCAGCCACGTTCTCGGTGATCTGCCCCGTAGCGGCGAACGGGCGCCGTTCCACGACCGTACCGCCGAGTTCGACGAAGCGTTGCTCGAAGGTGGCCATGAGCCGCTCGGCCCAGCCTTCCTGGGCGTTCAGGATCAGCGCTCGGCGCATGCCGTCCGCGTATGCGCGTTCGGCTATCTGTGCGCCCTCGTCTTCCGGCAGCAGGCCGAACTGAACCAGGGACGCGTCGGTGTCGACGCCGGCGGTGGCGTTCAGCGCCAGGATGGGAATGTCCCGCGGCGAGAAGGTGGCCAGGTCGCGTACCGCGTCCCGCGCCAGGGGGCCGATGACCAGCTCCGCGCCCTGATCGACCGCCTGCAGATAGCTGCGCGTGACGTCCCCGCCAGCGGTATCGATCACCATGACCGACGGAGCTGCGCCGCCATGGGTCAGAGCCAGAAAGTGGGCTGCCATGAAGCCGTCCCGGATGGCGGTACCAGCGCTGCCGAGCGGGCCGCTCAAGGGCAGCAGCAAGGCCACCTGCATGGGGCGGGTCACCATCAATTCGGGCAATCGGGCAAGCGGGGACGGCAGCTGCTCCGCGGCTGGATGGTCTTCCCAGCCTCGTCGCCAGAGCACGACAGCCTGTTGCTGGGCTTCCACAGTTGGGTGCCGTTCCGTTGCGATGGCGGCCAGCTCCAGCCAGCCGCGCAACTCGGATGCGCCCGCCACGTCGGGTCGCGCGGCCAGCTGCCGGGGCGAGTCGACGCGCATGAGCGTGGACCAGATGAGTTCGCGGTGGGCGGCCTGCTCTGCGTCGTCAAGCAGGGGCGTGAGTTGAATGAGTTCCCGCAACGAGGACAGCCAGCGCTCGTTGGCGGCGAATGCGCGCGCTCGAACCGCGGCGGCCAGGCGCTGATCCTGGCGGGAGAGGTCGCTGACGTAGCGCCAGTCGGGCAATTCCTGCAAAGCGACGAGGGCGTCTTTCGGACGACCTTCGTCCAGCAGCATATGGGCATCGAGCAACGTGAACCGGAAGCGGTCAGTCGCGCCGAGCAGGTCGACCTGCAGCGCGGAGACGATCTCGGCCACCCTGTCCAGCTCACCCCTGGCTTCGAGCAGGATGGCGGCCTGCAACTGCAGCGACGCCGCCCGCGCCGGCTGAGCCCGGCGCGCTTCACGGAGCAGTGCATCCGGATCATCTCCGGGCCGGTCGATGGTCTCCGGGGCGGTGACCTCGGGCCGCTCCGATGGTGCCTCGGTAGCGGGCGTCGCGCAGGCCGCCAGCAGCAGCGCAAGGAGCATGGGAAGCAGTTGCAGGCGCGGGAGCATGGGATTCATCAGGTACACTCGCGAGCTGGTCCGCGGCCGGGATTCTGGGCAGCAGCGATGGCACACAGCAGTCAACATGATGGCTCCGAAACGGGGACCCTGTACGTCGTGGCTACGCCCATCGGCAATCTGGAGGACGCTTCCGCCCGCGCCCGGACGACCCTGGCTGCCGTGTCGCTGATCGCGGCGGAGGATACCAGACACACCAGCAGCCTGTTAGCGAACTGGGGGATCGACACGCCGCTGCTCTCTGTCCACGAACATAATGAAGAAGCTCGTATACCCGGACTGCTTGCGCGCCTGCGCGCGGGCGAAGACCTGGCCCTGGTCAGTGACGCGGGGACGCCGCTGCTGGCGGACCCCGGGTATCGTCTGGTCAGGGCCGCATCTGCTGCGGGTCTCCCGGTTCGGCCGGTCCCGGGTGCCTGCGCGCTGACGGCGGCATTGTCGGTGGCTGGCCTTCCTACAGACCGCTTTCTGTTTGCGGGGTTCCTTCCTGCCCGATCCGGACCGCGCAAAGCTGCGCTTGCCGGCCTCCGAACGCAGGCCGCAACTCTCGCGTTCTATGAAACGCCGCATCGCGTCACCGCGGCGCTGGCGGATGCTGCCGAGGTGCTCGGGGGCGATCGGGAGGCCTGGGTCGGCCGGGAGCTCACCAAGCGGTTCGAGACACACTACCGGGGGACGCTTGGGGAGATCGCAGCGCACTTCGCTGCCGGCGACGCGGAGGAACGAGGCGAGTTCGTGCTCCTGATCGCGGGCAGCAGGGAGACCGGAGCGGCGGACGCCGTGGATCCGGACCGGCTGTTGCGGGCGCTGCTCGATGAGTTGCCTGCCTCCCGGGCTGCGAAGGTGGCAGCGAAGGTGCTTGGCATGCCGCGTCAGGACCTGTTTCAGCGCGCGTTGAGGCTGACGGATGATGCCTGACGGACTCCCCTGCGCGGCCCAGTGAGCGGATGCGGCCATTGGCGCTTGTGACGTGAGGCGGTCAGCCCCATGATGACGTGCACGGAGGAGAAGGCCAGGCAGTCGCTCCGCCGCTTCGGCGACGGGGAGGAAAGTCCGGGCTCCACAGGACAGGGTGCCAGGTAACGCCTGGGGGGCGCGAGCCTACGGAAAGTGCCACAGAAAACATACCGCCGAACCGGCGCGAGCCGGTGGTAAGGGTGAAATGGTGCGGTAAGAGCGCACCGCGCGCGTGGTAACACGCGTGGCAGGGTAAACCCCACCCGGAGCAAGGCCGAATAGGGATCCTATGGTGTTGTCCGCACCGGATCCGGGTAGGCTGCTTCAGGCGCGTGGCGACACGCGTCGCAGATGAATGGCTGCTCACGACAGAACCCGGCTTATCGGCCGTCTCCTCCGTGCTTTTCCTCGTCCTGCCGGCCGGCGGGGCACACGTCGTCCCGCGTGCCGCCAGGGGATGGCGGGGCTTCATACCCAAATGTTCTTAAAGAAGCCTTCCTAAGCGGTTTCTGGACCTTTTTCTAGAAATCTAAGGAGAATATCGCCGCAAGTGGCTGACAAAGCGCTTGTTTGACCCTCCGCATCCTGCCCCTTTCTGCTGGTTTTTCATCATCTTTCGCAGCAATGCCCCGCAAGTGCCTGGAATGCCACAACTACCTTGCTTGACAGGGGAATTTTGCCATTCCTATAGTGTCGGTCAGTGGGAAAAAGTGGCAAAAAGTGTCGATTGATGGCGTCGAGGGGCGCTCGGGGGCCGGCTGAATGCTGTTTCGTGGAGTCAGCAGCGTCAACATGGATGCGAAGGGTCGCATGGCCTTGCCTGTGCGCTATCGCGAGCTGCTGCAGGAAACCAGCAACGGCCAGGTGGTGGTGACCATCGATATCGCGGAACGCTGCCTGCTCCTCTACCCCCTCAAGTTCTGGGAGGAGATCCAGGCGCAACTGGAATCACTGCCGAACGTGGATCCGACCAGCAGGCGGCTGCAGCGGCTGCTCATCGGCCATGCCACGGACATGGAACTCGACAGCAGTGGTCGTCTGCTGCTGCCCCAGATGCTGCGCGACTACGGGGGCTTCGAGAAAAAGCTCGTTCTGCTCGGGCAGGGCCGAAAGCTCGAGATCTGGGCGGAGGAAGTCTGGACCGCTCGGCGTGACGACATGCTGGCGGAGTCCGGCGGCACCGGCGGTGAGCCCGCCGTCGGGCTGCAGTCGATTTCCCTTTGATACGCGACGTGTACACCCATCAACCGGTGATGCTGGAGGAAGTCTTGGAAGCGCTCGATCCGGCGCCCGATGCCTGCATCCTGGACGCGACCTTTGGTCGCGGCGGGCATGCACGCGCATTGCTCGCGCGGCTGGGACCGGAGGGACGCTTGCTGGCGCTGGATCGGGACCCTGAAGCCATTGCGGCGGCACGGGCGCTGGCTGACGAGGATGCTCGGGTCCTGGTCGCCGAAGCGCCCTTCGCAGAGCTCGCAAGGGTGGTGGCTGCGCAGGATCTGCAGCGTCCCATCAATGGGGTGTTGATGGATCTCGGCGTGTCTTCTCCCCAGCTGGATGACCCTGCCCGGGGCTTCAGTTTCCAGCACGACGGCCCGCTGGACATGCGGATGGGTGAAGATGCCAGGCAGACTGCTGCCGACTGGATTGCGCGGGCGTCGGTGGACGACATGACCCGCGTCTTCCAGAAGCTGGGCGAAGAGCGTTACGCACGCCGTATCGCCCGCGGCATCGCCGCGGCGCGGACCGAGGCGCCCATCACCACCACGGGGCGTCTGGCTGAGGTGGTGTCCGCGGCCCACCCGGCCTGGGAGCGGGACAAGCATCCTGCGACCCGCGTGTTTCTGGCCATCCGGCTGCACATCAACAGCGAGCTCGAGCAGGTGGCCTCAGGCCTCGCCGCGGCGGTGGATGTGCTCGCCCCCGGTGGGCGCCTGGCAGTGATCAGTTTTCATTCCCTTGAAGATCGCATCGTCAAGCGCTTTCTCCGTGACGAGGAGCGTGGTGATCCCGTGCTGCGTTCGCTGCCTGTGCCTGGCGATCGGACGGGTGCCAGGTTGCGGCGGATTGGCGGTTCCAGGCGGCCCTCTGCAGCGGAAGTGAATGCCAACCCACGAGCGCGCAGCGCGACGCTCCGGGTGGCGGAACGACTGCCGGAGGCGGCATGAGCGTGCGTCGGGATCAGCATCCGCTGTATGCGCTCTACGAGTGGACTCTGCGGCCCGCGACGCGGGTCGCGCTGCTTCTGGGCGCTGCGATTCTGCTGTCTTCCCTCGCTGCGGTTTCTGCTTCTCATCAGACCCGGCAGCTGTTCGGCGAGCTCGAGCGCGCCCGGCTGGAGCACGATCGGCTGCTGGAGCAGCGCGGTCGGCTGCTGCTCGAACGCAGCACCTTCTCTGCCTACAACCGGGTGGAATCCGTGGCCGTTGAGACGCTCGGCATGCAGGCCCCCGCCCCCAGCGACACTCGGCTGGTGCAGCCATGAACGCTCCGGTGGCCATCGGTGCCTGGCGGTTGCTTGTTGCAGCTGCCCTGCTGCTCCTGGTGGCGGGCGGTGTCGCGGCCCGGGTCGTGATGCTGCAGGCAGAGGAAGAGCGCACTTTCCTCAAGCGGCAGGGTGATGCGCGTACGGTGCGCACGCTCAGCGTCCAGCCCGCGCGGGGCGTGATCCGCGACCGCCGAGGCGAGCCTCTGGCCGTGAGTACGCCGGTGGCGGCGGTATGGGTCAATCCGCAGCAGTTCCGCAACGACCATCCTGCCGTCCCGGAGCTGGCAGCTGCCCTGGACTTTACGGTGGCTGATCTCGAGGCGCGGGTTGCCCGCGCCGCTGGACGCGAGTTTCTTTATCTTCGGCGTCAGGTTTCGCCGGATCGGGCAGCGTCCATCGCCGCGCTCGGTGTGCCTGGGATCGATCTGCAGGACGAGTATCGCCGCTTCTATCCTGCGGGTGAGGTGGCGGCTCAGGTGGTCGGGATCACGAACATCGACGATCAGGGTATCGAGGGGCTGGAACTCGCCTACGATGCCTGGCTGACCGGCAGTCCTGGCCGTAAGCGCGTGATTCGCGACCGCCGTGGTCGCGTCGTACGGGATCTGGAGTATCTGGCGACGGCCGAGCCTGGGCAGGATCTCACGCTGTCCATCGATCTGCGTCTGCAGTATCTGGCCTACCGCGAACTGACGGCGGCCATGAAGCAGTATCAGGCCGAGTCGGGAACCGTGGTGGTGCTGGACACGCGCACCGGGGAGGTGCTCGCCATGGTGAATTGGCCCTCCTACAACCCCAACGCGCCTGTGACGTCCCAGTTCGAGCGCCTGCGCAACCGGGCGGTTACGGATCTCTACGAGCCGGGGTCGACGGTGAAGCCGATCACCATCGCCGCGGCGCTGGAATCGGGCCGGCTCCAGCGCGAGGAAATCATCGATACCTCCCCGGGTTGGGTGCGGGTCAGCGGTAAGCTGATCACGGATCCACTCAACCGTGGCAAGCTCGACCTCGAGCAGATCATCGCCCGCTCCAGTCAGGTGGGCATTGCGCATATCGC
>SKUB01000357.1 GCA_007122315.1 Pseudomonadales bacterium
CGCTGGCGATTTTCGCCGGCGCCAGGGCGAACGGGCTGCTGGAGCAGGTCCCGGCGGTCGAGCCGATCGCAGCAGAGGACTATCCGACGCAGGCGCGTCGGCCCATGCGGACGGTGCTGGATACGCGTCTGCTCGAGTCGCAATTGAACTGGGAACCGCGACCCTGGCGAGAGGGCCTGGCGACTACGCTCCGAGCCCTCGTCGTTGCCGGCGGCCGTTCCGGTGGGCCCGCCGATGCGCATGAAGTGAGGCTGCCGGCTTCGGCGCCGACGACCGCTGTCCCACTGCGTCCCTCGGCGCCGGTCACGGCACCGCCCGACCAGGACTTTCTGGTCTTCGGCGCGCCGC
Organism: Pseudomonadales bacterium; assembly: GCA_007122315.1. Lineage (GTDB taxonomy): Bacteria > Pseudomonadota > Gammaproteobacteria > Pseudomonadales > Azotimanducaceae > SLTB01. The sequence continues at coordinate 349 of SKUB01000357.1, forward strand.
AGATCGAGGAGGGAGACATTGCCGAGGTGGTGGCCTGTCTGCGCAGCGGCTGGCTTGGGACAGGTCCCCGGGTGACGCAGTTCGAAACGGCATTCCGCACCTATCGTGGCGCGCCCCATGCCGTGGCCGTGAATTCCTGCTCCGCAGCGCTGCACGTCAGCCTGCTGGCGTCTGGCCTCGAGCCTGGAGACGAAGTGATCACCTCTGCGATGACGTTCTGCGCCACGGTGAACGCCATCATCCATGCCGGGCTCGTTCCGGTGCTTGCAGACGTCGATCCCATCACGATGAATCTCGATCCGGCTGCTGTCAGGGCCAGACTGACGCCTCGTACGCGCGCCTTGCTTCCGGTGCACTTTGCCGGGCGGCCTTGCGACATGAGCGCGCTGGGCGCCATTGCCCGGGAGCATGATCTCAGGATCATCGAAGACTGCGCACATGCCATTGAAGCCACTTACGACGGGCAGGCGGTGGGAACGTTCGGCGATGCCGGTTGCTTCAGCTTCTATGTCACCAAGAACATCACGACGGGCGAAGGCGGCATGGTGCTGCTCAAGGACGCCAGTGCTCGCGCGCGCATCAAAACCCTGGCGCTCAATGGCCTGAGCAAGGATGCCTGGAATCGGTTTGGTGCCGATGGCTACGCCCACTACGACGTGATGGAGAGTGGCTTCAAATACAACATGACCGACATGGCAGCAGCACTCGGGCTGCGTCAGCTCGAGCGCATCGAGGACAGCTGGAGCCGACGTCAGGTGATCTGGCAGCAGTATCAGGAAGCGCTTGCCGGGCTGCCCATCGAGCTGCCCGCGGAGCCGGACGCCAACATGCGTCACGCCTATCACCTTTTCCCTGTCCTGATCGACGAAGGTGAGTGTGGCCTTGGCCGGGACCGCTTCATTGCAGAGATGACCGCTCGTGGCATTGGTGTCGGCGTCCACTACCGAAGCATTCCGGAATACACCTACTTCAGGCAGCGCTTCGGCTGGCAACCCGAGCACTACCCCCACGCCGCGCAGATCGGACGCAACACGGTCAGCATCCCGCTTGCGGCAGGAATGCGCGCAAGCGACGTGCTCTGTGTCATCGAGGCTGTCACCGAGGTCGTCCGTCCTGTCGCAGCTGTCCGGTCGATCATGTAGATGGCAACTGCTTTCAGCAGTCATGAGGAGATTCGCCGCGATCCCCCCGGAAGTGATCCGGCTGCCGGCACCGAGGCGTCGCCGCCAGTCCCGGTCATAGTCAATTACCAGACCTGGCTGCCGCTGACCGAGAACTGGCTGCACACGCAATTGGCCGGCTTGCCATCCTCGGTGGAACCGGTGGTGGTGTGCTCCAGGACCCGGTCGCTGGACGCGTTGGAAGGGAATGGATTCCGGTATCGCCGTGCGCGTTCCGCCACGGTTCGGGTGGATGGAAACATCGTCGCGTTCGAGGAGCTGAGTCGATTCGAACGCTGGCGATTGCTGGCCGGGGCGCTGCCCGCGCTCCGAGGCCGGGTCACCCGCAAAGGTGCCTTGCTGCGGGCTGTTTCCGGGCAGCAGGGTGCACGCGTCGTGCATTCACACTTCGGCTATACCGGCTTTCGGTCGGCACCGGCCATCAGGCGCCTTGGCCTCGGCCACGTCGTCAGCTTCTACGGCGTGGACATGAGCGCACTGCCTGCCCAGGCGCCCATCTGGCGTGATCGCTATCTTTCTCTGTTCAAGGATGTAGACAACGTGTTGATCGAAGGACCCCATATGGCCGCCAAGCTGCGTGCCCTCGGCTGCCCGGACGACAAGCTCCGCATTCAGCATCTCGGTGTGGATCTGTCCAGGCTGCCGTTCCGGCCCTTTCCCTGGTACGTCGGGCAGCCGCTCAAGGTCCTGATCGCGTCGTCCTTTCGTGAGAAGAAAGGCATCCCATTTGGGATCGAGGCGCTGGCACGTCTCGCTGAGCATGTACCCCTGCTGGTCACGATCGTCGGCGACGCCGGTGCTGACCGTAAGACGCAGCTGGAGCGGAGGAAGATCGAAGACGCCCACAGCCGCTCCGGGCTCGGCAGTCGCGTCAACTTCACAGGCTACGTTGCCCACGATCGGCTGATCGATCTGGCCTACCGCCATCACATCTATCTCGCCCCGAGCTGCACGGCTGAGGATGGCGACAGCGAAGGTGGTGCGCCGGTGACGCTGATGGAGATGGCCGCGGCCGGCTTGCTGGTCGTGAGTTCCCGTCATGCGGACATCCCGGAGGTGATTCCGGATGGCGTCTGCGGGCTGCTGGCCGATGAAGGTGATGTCGATGGGCTGGTCGACCATCTGGTTTGGCTGGCAGAGCACCGGGACGCCTGGGTCAGGCTGCGCTGGGCCGCGCGTCAGCGCGTCGAGGCCGAATTCGAAAGTCACGCCTGCGGTCGCCAATTGGCCGGCATCTATCGGGAGGTTGCGGTCGCCCATGCTGCAAACGGATGAACGCAGCCGCCATGGCTCCGTCTCCCGGCAGTATCGTCCCGGCTGCGGCGCGGGCATGAAGACAGCGGCAACTGCAGACGTGCTCATGATCACGCACAACCGCCCTCACTACACCAGGCTCGCGCTGCAGGCCCTGATGGATCGCAGCGACGCGTCCATGCGGATCTGGCTGTGGCACAACGGTGATGACAGCGAAACGTTGGAGGTCCTGGAACATTACCGGGGCGATCTGCATGCCTTCCATCACTCACG
>SKUB01000299.1 GCA_007122315.1 Pseudomonadales bacterium
AACGCTTCGGGCGCTCCAGCGCGTGGGCGTCGACACCGCCGGTGAGGACCTTGCCGGATGACGGCACGATGGTGTTGTAGGCGCGGGCCAGGCGGGTGATGGAATCGAGCAGGATGACCACGTCTTTTTTGTGCTCGACCAGGCGCTTGGCCTTCTCGATCACCATTTCAGCCACCTGGACGTGGCGGGACGGCGGCTCGTCGAAGGTGCTGGCCACCACCTCGCCCCTGACGGTACGTTGCATCTCCGTCACCTCTTCCGGCCGCTCGTCGATGAGCAGCACGATGAGCATGACGTCGGGGCTGTTGTAGGTGATGGATTGAGCGATGTTCTGGAGGATGAGGGTCTTGCCGGCTTTCGGTGGGGAGACGATCAGGCCGCGCTGGCCCTTGCCGATCGGCGCCACCAGATCCACCACCCGGGCCGTGAGGTCCTCGGTGGAGCCGTTGCCCCGTTCCAGCCGCAGGCGTTCCTGAGGGAACAGCGGCGTCAGGTTCTCGAACAGGATCTTGTGTTTCTTGGTGTTCGGTTCGCTGTAGTTGATCTCGTCGACTTTCAACAGCGCGAAGTAGCGTTCGCCATCCTTCGGCGGGCGTATCTTGCCCGCGATGGAGTCGCCGGTGCGCAGGTTGAAGCGGCGGATCTGGCTCGGCGAGACGTAGATGTCGTCCGGACCGGCAAGATAGGAGGAGTCGGCGGAACGGAGGAAGCCGAAGCCGTCCTGGAGGATCTCCAGGGTTCCGTCGCCGTAAATATCCTCGCCGCCCTTCGCATGTTTGCGCAGGATCGCAGCGATGACCTCCTGCTTCCGGGAGCGGGCCAGGTTCTCGAGGCCCATCTCGCGCGCCATGTCGAGAAGGTCAGGTACAGGTTTGCGTTTGAGGTCGGTGAGATTCATGTCCATGCATTCGGTGTAGGAGAACGGCCACACGTAATCCTGCGTGGAATCCGGCACGGATGCGCCGGTGCGGCAGCGTGGGATCGCTCAAGTAACGGAAGTGGGGTGGAGGTAAAGCGGGTCTCGGATAAAAATGTTGGTGTCTGTCACCCCCCCGAGGCTGGCCCATATTCGCTCGCCATCGAGGGGCCGTCAAGCCCATTCGCACGCTTCGTGCATCCGACACCGCCTCGGGGCGGTGTCGGACCGGGTCGATCAGATGTGACTATCGAGGAATGCAGCGAGTTGGGACTTGCTCACGGCGCCCACTTTGGTCGCCTCGACGTCGCCATTCTTGAACAGCATGAGCGTCGGAATGCCCCGAATGCCGTACTTGGCCGCGGTTTCCTGATTCTCGTCCACGTTGACCTTGCACACCTTGACGCGCTCGCCGTATTCGCCGGCGATCTCGTCGAGGATAGGCGCGATCATCTTGCAGGGCCCGCACCACTCGGCCCAGTAGTCGACGAGCACCGGCTTGTCCGCCTTGAGTACATCGTCGTCGAAGGTGTCCTTGCTGACGTGGGTGATGTTGTCGCTCATGAATGTTCTCCGGTTGGATCCCGGCCCCGGGAAGGTAATGGTGTGCGAGTGTATCATCCGCCGCGCAGAGCTCGCAGGATGATCGTTTCGGCCTTCGTCGGTCCCTTGGGGCACCCTGACGAGGCCGGGCATGCGTTGCCGGGGTCGCTGGGGGTGGCATCGACCCGGCGCCATGACTAAGCATAGCCATGGCGGTGGATCGTTGCCGTCGTCGCGGAGCGGAATGTGATGGCTCGAGCACAGGATTTCAAGCCCGCTCTGGTGGACAGCGGACCGGGTTCCACCCCGGTCCACCTCGCCAGCATCGATCTCGGCAGCAACACTTTTCACTTGCTGGTGGCGAGACTGGACCAGGGGGAGCCCCGGGCCGTGGAGCGTCTCAAGTTCCGTGTCGCCCTGGCGGCGGGTCTGCGGGAAGACGGCTCCCTGGATCCGAAACACCTCGAAGCCGCCTATGACGCCATGCGCCGCATCGCGAATCGCATCGGCGGGATTCCGCGCAGTCACGTGCGGGCCGTGGGCACCTGCACCCTGCGCGCACTGGCGGAACCGCGATCGTTTCTCGCCGCGGCGGAGGCCATCCTGGGTGTCCCGGTACGGATCGTCAGCGGTGAAGAGGAGGCGCGGCTGGTGTTCGCCGGCGCGACGGACACCCTTCCGGAGACCCGCTGCCAGCGGCTGGTGATCGACATCGGCGGCGGTAGTACCGAACTGGCACGGGGAGCCGGACATGAACCGGAGGCCTGCCTGAGTCTGACGCTCGGGTGCGTTCCGGTCAGCCGCCTGGCGCTGACGGCATCATCCCCCCGGGAGGGGATGCTACGCGCGCTCGCATTCGCGCGCGCGGGTTGCGCGGATCCGAGGCTGGACCCGTTCGCCGGACTCGCCGCCGAAGTGGTGGGCACGTCCGGAACCATCGAGTCGCTGCGGGACGTCCTCCGGGCCCGGGGCGCAGCGCCCGACGCATTGACCCTGGGCGGTCTGCGGGACGTATTCGAGGTGCTCGCCGCCGCACCCACGCTGCCGACAACCCTGGCGGGGCTGGATGGAGACCGGGAGGACGTGTTCCCCGGCGGCCTCGCAATCATGGTGGCCCTGTGGGAGCGGCTCGGGTTCGAACACCTGCACTGGACCGAAGGCGCGCTGCAGGACGGATTGGTCCGGGAACTCGTGCCCCTGCCGGAAGAGGGCCTCCGGGCGCGGACGCTGGCCGCCCTGCAGGCGCGGTTCTCCGTCGACCCTCATCACGCCGCGGAGCTGACCGAGGTGGCTGCGGCGCTGTTCGAGCAAACGGCGGCAAGCCTCGAGTTGACCCCAGCCGATGGCGCCCTGCTCGCCGCGGCGGCCAGCGTCCATGACGTCGGGCTCGCGGTTACGGCGGCCCACCACGAACGTCACGGCGCCTGGCTGCTGCGGAACGCGGAACTGCGGGGGTTCACCGCCGAGGAGCGGTTGATGCTCATAGCGCTGGTGCGTGGGCATCGCGGACCCTGGCCGGAAATCGCCATCAATGCCCTCGATGCGTCGCTGCGGACCGCCTGTGCCCGGCTCTGCGCGCTGCTGCGGTTGGC
>SKUB01000032.1 GCA_007122315.1 Pseudomonadales bacterium
CGGTCGGCAGATAGAGAATGGCGAAGTCCGTGGTGTGCGGGGGTGCCAGGTAGCGCTCGGCAATGCCCTTGGCCTCGGCCAGTACCCGCTGCTCCAGGGCCCGCACCGCCTGCTCGACGCCTTCAGGATCGCCCACTTCCGAGGCCGCCAGCAGGCGCTCGTAGTCCTCCTTGGGGAATTTCGCGTCCACCGGCAGCCACACCGGCTCGCCTCCCTCCACCGGCCCCGGCAGGCGGATCGCGAACTCCACCCGTTCCGCGCCCGCGGGATTCACGGCGACGTTGCGGCCGTACTGCTCCGGCGTGAGCACGTCGGCCAGCAGCTGCCCGAGCTGCACCTCGCCCCAGGTCCCGCGGCTCTTGACGTTGGTCAGCACCCGCTTGAGGTCGCCGACCCCGGTGGCAAGCTGCTGCATCTCGCCGAGACCCTTGTAGACCGCTTCGAGTCGTTCGCTGACCTGGCTGAAGGATTCACCCAGCCGCTTCTCCAGGGTCGACTGCAACTTTTCGTCCACCGTCTGCCGCATCGCCTCCAGGCGCGCGGCATTCTCCTGCCGCAGCTTTTCGAGCTGCGCTTCCAGCGTGCTGGTCAACTGCACGAGCCGGGATTCGAAGGCCGCCAGCCGCTCGCGCTGGGAATCAGCCAATTGCCGGGTACCGGCCTGCTGCTGCTCGCCGAGCCGCTCGGCGAAGCTGTCGAGCTGCCCGCGCTGACTGTCTCCGAGCGTCGTCACCGAGCGCATCACTTCCTGGCGCAGCGCCGCTGCCTGGGTAGCGGACTCCTGCCGGGCGCGGACCAGATCCTGGTCCACCCGCTTCTCGACGGCCTCGATACGCTGCAGCACCGGGCCGAGCAGCGCCACCTGCGCGTCCAGCAGCCGCGCCTGCAGCGCCTCTCCGTCGCGCCGGGTCCGGCGCGCAGTGAAGAACCAGAACGCGGCAACGAGCGCCAGCAGAGCGCCCAGCCCGATCAGCAGCTGGTGATGCGGCACGGCGACGAATGCGCCGATGGTCGCCGTCAGCTCCGAGAAGATGGCAACGTCTCCGTCGTCATTTCATGCGGTAGCGGATGGGCAGGCTCTTCAGCCCACCGACGAAGGCCGCCTGGGCGTAGCGCGGCTCACCTGCCAGCTCCACATGCTCCACCCGCGCCAGCAGTTCCCGGTAGAAGGCCTGCATCTCCATGCGCGCCAGATGCTGGCCGAGACAGACGTGAGCGCCGTAGCCGAAGGCCAGATTGCGCGCCGCGGGGCGGGTGATGCGGAAATCGAACGGTGCATCGAACACCTCCTCGTCCCGGTTCGCGGAGGGATACCAGAGAATGACGGACTCGCCGTCTGCAATCTTCGTTCCCCGCAGCTCGTGATCCCGGGTCGCGGTACGCATGAAGTGCCGTACCGGCGTGACCCAGCGGATCATCTCCTCCACCGCCCCGGCCACATGGGCCGCCGGATCAGACCGCAGCTTCGCGAACTCGTCAGGATGCTCCATCAGCGCCAGCAGACCGCCGGCCGTACTCGAAGAGGTGGTGTCGTGGCCCGCAGTGGCGATGATGATGTAGTAGCCGGCCGCTTCGAGCTCCGGAATCGGCTTGCCGTCGATCTTCGCATTCGCGATCACCGTGGCGATGTCGTCACGGGGATGCTTGCGCCGATCCTCCGAGATTTCGAGGAAGTAGGCCTCGAAGTCTCGAACCACGTCGCCGATGGCGGTGATCTCGAAGGAGCGCTGCACATCCGGGTCCGTAGAGCCGAACAGCTCCTGAGTCAGCTTCATCATCAGCGGCTCGTCCTCCGGCGGCACGCCGAGGACGCTCATCACCACTCGCAGTGGATACCAGATCGCCACGTCCTTCACGAAGTCGCATTCGCCGCCGAACTCGGCCATGCGATCCACGTATTCCTTCGCCAGCCGCTCCACTTCCGGCTTCATCTGTTCGAGCTTCTGGCGGGTGAAGAACGGCGCCGTAAGCAGCCGGTACTTCATGTGGTCCGGGTCGTCCATCTGCACCAGCGACCGCACCAGATGCCTGCGGCCGGTCAGCGCGGTGATGGCATCAGTGACGTAGTCCGCCGCCAGCGTCGGCCGCGGGTCGTTGATGAACCCCTCCTTGTCCCGCTCCACGGCCATCACGTCCGCATGTTTCGTGATCGCGTAGAACGGTGTGAAGCCTTCCGGCGTAAGCCGCCGAACCGGATCGTTCGCCCGCAGCCAGGCCAGATAGCTGTGAATCTTCTCTTCGTCTGCCCAGGTGACCGGGCTGACGAGTTCGTTATCGAGCTGCGGCGAAGCGGGTACGGCGCTCATGATCGAATCTCCAGCAAGGTGGCGAGAACGGCAGCGAGCCTAACGCATTCACGCCTCACCGCGCAGCGTCGGGCGGCCACGAGACCGAAACGGTGCAAGGTGCTGCCGCAGAATCCCCACCGGCATGCTGTCGAGATCATGCAGTCCATACTCTGCCGGCCAACCCTGTTTCGGCAACTTGAACGTACCCATCAGCACATCCACCAGCGGCAGATGGATGGCGAAGTTGCAGTTGGCATAGGCGGGATCGCGGGCATGGTGCCAGTGGTGATAGCGCGGCAGCACGAGGACGTACTCGAGCCAACCGAAGCGCAGTCCGAGATTCGCATGGGCCAGGACCGCCTGCAGCCCGACCAGAATGACGTAGGCGTTGATTGCTGCCGGCGCGAAGCCCACCCACAGCAGGGCCAGCAGCACCATGGCGCGGGTCGCGAGAATCTCCAGCAGATGCATGCGCGACCCGGCAATCCAGTCCAGGTGCCTGCAGGAGTGATGCACGGCATGAAAGCGCCACAGCAAGGGGATGCTGTGATAGCCGCGGTGCAGCGATGCCTGCGCGAGGTCCGCCACGAACACCGCCACCAGAAACTGCACCCACAGCGGCCAAAGCTGCACCCAGTTCTGCAGCGGCGGGTACAACGCGAATGCGAGTACGAGCCCGGTGAACGTGGTGACGCTGATGAGAATGAACTGGATCAGCAGATGGCCAACGAAGAAGTAGGCGAGATCCGTTCGCCACTC